>NZ_CP064187.1:2790000-3100000 GCF_015353075.1 Rhizobium sp. 007
CATCGTGCGTTTTCTGCCGATGCCGGCACACCGCCGTCGCATCTGTGACGGCCGGATGTATATTGCCTGTCAGCAAAAGAACTTCGAAAAGGCAGCCAGAATCCTCGGTGATCTAAGCAAACGGGAGACACCGGGTGCGGATTCGATGCGGTTATTCCTCTACGAGGTTCTCGGGCACGTTGATCCTCGATACGCCGACGAGTTGATGAAAGCGCCCCGGTTCGATCGAAAGCTGTTGCCAGTCATGGAAGCGGCGCTTCTGCGCAGGAATGGAGAGTATGACGCAGCTCTCTCTGCCTTGGATTATACTGCAGAGTCATTTCCTGCACGGGTTCAGGTCGCCGAGTTCAAGAGAAGTTTGTTGCTGGAGGAACGTAGGCACGAGGAGTTCGCCGTCGACGGTGTGACGCGGCTCTCGCATGATCCCGAAAAACCTCTCTTCCAGTTCGCGGCTTCGGTTGCGGCCGCAGCCGATAGTGCGGGCCGTCATGATATCCTTCGGTCGGCAATTGAACGAATATTCCGTGACCGCGATGCAATCCTCAAAGATCCTTCGCTTCTTTCAAGATTTGCTCAGCAGTCGGTCGAAGCCTCGATGTGGCTCCTTGATCTGGCAGGAGCAAATCAGGTTATTGAGGTGCTTCGCATCGCCGGAATGGAAAAAGCCGCAGTCCGGTTGGAACGACGCTTCAAACTCAAAGCACTTGCGCCAATGTCCCACCTAATCGAACGCGCGCATCAGGATATTCTGACGCGCGTTGGACTGAGGCCTCCGATAACTCAGACGCACAATGCGGTGATCATCATCCCATCCGCAGCACTGCGGTCCAACAAGATTGACTATTCCGGCTTTCGCGCCGATATCCGGTTTGTTTTGCAGACCATCGCGGAGTGCCTCGACACAATCGGACTCGATTACGGGGTGAAGGGGCAGATCAAGCTGCACGGTATCGAAGACTTGCCGGTACCTTTCTTTTCGTATCACACGGTTTCCCGGCATCGAAATGGTCTTCACTTCAAGGAGACCGACCGCCCATCCCACTTCAGCTTTGATACCGGCGGCTACTCCGGGTGGTCGGAATTCTCAAGAAAAAGCCTCGCCGAACTGCCGCTCTATGAGGTGGATGCGCGGACGGCCACAAACTTTTTTCAACAGGATCAAGCGAAAACCATTTCCCGCAACCTGTCTAAATATGCTCAAGACCCAATTCATGCTGCAGAGATTTTACCCGGCCGCTTCGTTTTCATCGCACTTCAAATGGTGGGCGATTCAGTTCAGGAACTGGCGTACTACAGCCTCATCGAAATGATGGAGGAGGTCGTAACCACGTGCGAGAAGATCGGCTACTCCGTAGTCGTAAAACGCCATCCGCTCTGCGGCTCGACAGTGATCGGAAGGTATATCCGAGAAAACGAAATCGCCGGTCGGCTCATCTCAGCCACCGGCAGCATTCACAGCATCATCGCCAAATCAACTGCCGTATGCGTGATAAACTCCGGCGTGGGCGCCGAAGCCCTCCTGCACGAAAAGCCGGTATATGTCTTCGGCCGATCCGAATACATGGCCGCATGCTTCGTTTGCGAGCAGCGGGGCGACTTCGAGAAACAGTTCCAGCCTGGAGGAACTGCTGCATCAGCCGAGGACCTTCGACGCTTCTGGTATTTGCTGCGCAACGAATATGCGGTGGATTTGCGGGATACGGAAACCGCCAAAGCGGTTATCCGAATGCGAGTCAAACAGCATATCTTGGACGTTGGTGAGAACGGGAGAGTAACCATGAAAGTGTCGTGAGGCTGCATTGCCCGGCCTTCAAGACCACCGGATAACGAATCGTGAGGCAGCGGCCCGCTAAGGCACGTCGCGATTAGTCCGCCAGCAACGGTGGATTAATTTCTGTCCCGGATATTGTAATAGCCCATTACGGACACGCCCCAAGCAAAAAGACATCCGAGAAAGACCAGGGCAGACACCATCAGCCGGCTTGGATATTGTGCCTCTTCAGACAGAGTTGGCTGGATGAATGTCGCCAAATAACGCTGCTGATTGTTGGCATCTATGCGTGCCTTTTCCAGGCTGGCAAGAGCGCCGGTATAGGCCTTCTCGGCAAACTCCCGCTCGGTTTCGAGTTCCTCGTATTGCAAAATACGGCTCGCAACATCGCTACCTCCAGCTCCACCAACCGACCCGCTGCCGAAACGCTGTTTTTCCTGTGCCAGCTGTTTTTCAAGACTGTCGATCTGCGTAGTGAGCACGCGCATGCGCGGTGAATCAGCTGCCATTCGCGTCCGAGCGGTCATCAAATCAGTGTGAAGCTGGGTGAGTTGCTGTTCGAGGGAAGCAACCAGTTGGCCAGCCAGTTTCGCCGCTTCTACCGGATCGGCCTCCTGAGAGACATCCCGGAAATTGCGCAGGGCGTTCCGCGCTGCAGATAGACGGCCTTCCGCCAGCGCTACTTCGTCCTGGGATGCTTTCAGAACACCGTTTCTTGCCTTGAGCGAAAGGTCGTTGATCAGCCTCTCACTCTCACCGATGATAATGGATGCGATTTTTTGGGAGCTTTGTGGATCAAAGGCCTTGACCGTCAGGTTCAGAATGGACGAGGTGTGGTCGAAATCGACATGTACCATTTTTTTCCAGTATTCGAGCCGCTCCTCAATCGGCAGGCCAGCCGCCATGCTGAAATAAAAGTCGGCACCGTGGCGAGCAAAGGCGGCATCGAGATCGACGGTCTTTTCGACGGCCTCGATCATCCGCTCGCTTTCGACATAGTCGAGCAGCATATAAGAGTCCGCCCCTGTCGTACTGCCCCCGGTAGTCTGCGTAAACATGCCCAGGATATCACTACTTGCCTTGCCGTCGATGCTCCGCACTGCAAAGGCGGCCGAGCTGTGATATTGATCCGCTGCGACGAAGAACATGTAGAACGATGCAAGTGCGGTTGGAAGCGCGACGGCCAACGCGAAGCTGCCGGCGATAATTAAATGCCGCAGCTTCAGGCGCCCGACCTTCAACGATCCGAGCACTTTTTTCTTCTTCGATGGCTGTGCCTCGCGCCTTTCGGGGCGCACGTCGACCTTTCTAAGATTGTCGAGCACCGTAATATTCGGCTTCTTCACGGGAGCCTGGACATCTTCCGTCTTGTGTTCTGGACCTGGCGGCTTGGCAGTCGTCATCAGTTGCCCTTCATGTTTCGCTCATGAACCCGGATAGCATCTTCCACATCATCGAAATACGTGAGTTTGCCATTTTCGAGAACCACTCCGCAATCGCAGTACTCGCGGATGGTACTTGTGCTGTGGGAAACCATGATAACGTCAGAATCTTGCAATCGGTGTTGGAAGACATCATGGCATTTTTTTTTGAAGTTCGCATCCCCGACCGCAGTGATCTCATCAACCAGATAATAATCGAAGTTGACGCCCATGCTGACACCGAACGCGAGACGCGCCTTCATGCCGGAGGAATAAGTACCAACAGGGGCGTGGAAGAATGGGCCCAGCTCGGCAAAATCGGTGACATAATCGACCAGCTCTTGGGTATCGACACCGTAAATCCGCGCGACAAAGCGAACATTCTGCTCTCCGGACATGCTTGGTTGAAAGCTACCTTGAAAACCGAGAGGCCAGGAAATTTTCCCTTGTCTTACTATGCGCCCCCGATCAAGCCGCAGCGATCCTGCGATCAATTGCAAGAGCGTCGATTTCCCAGCGCCGTTTCGTCCGAGCAGGCCGACACTCTTACCACGCTTGATCACAAGGGAGGCGTTCTCGATGATTGGCTTCGTCACGCCCTTGGTCTTCACATACTTGGTCGCGCGTTCAAGTCTAATCATCGGCCTCTCGCTACCGCAGCGGAATTGGTGAAGACAAAGAGACCGGCGAAGATCGCCGTAAAAACAAAAGAATAAAGATAGAACATGTCGAGTTCCGCAGCCCTGTATTGGGGGTAGAAGCCTTGGCGGAACAGCATGACCACATGAACCAAAGGATTGAAAAGCACGACCTCACGCATAGGTCCCGGAAGCGCGTCGGGCAAGAAAAAAACGCCAGAGATCAGAAACATCGGTCGATTGACGATGTTGAAGACCTGTTCGTAGAATGGAAAACGCAAGAACATTATGGTGTTGAATATGCCGACACCAAGACCCAGGAGCGTCGCGGCAAGTGCCGCCTCCAGGATCGCCGGCCAATAGAGCTCAGGCGGTTGATGCATTGTCACAATGATCGCGCCGAGAACACAGATGGCGACGAACACCGTCGTAGCAGCCTGAAGGATGTACCGCGCGACGATGGTATCGATCGGGGCAACATTTGGATAGCTGAGCAATGTCCGGTTAGATTTGATAGCGCCGTTCAAAAAACCGCACATCGCGGCGTAAAATTGGAATGCAATATAGCCGGTTGCGAAAAACAGCGGAAAGCTTGTGCCGAGAGCCGGCAATTTTGCGATACCCATGAAGATCACGGACATGAAAGCGATATGGGCCGCAGGATCGAGAATTGCCCATATGTATCCCCCGGGTTTATTGCCGAAGCGGGTCGACATTTCGCGAATGAGCAATGCGGCAACAACGCGAATATGGGTCGTCAAGTAATACAATAAGAGGCCCCCGAAACAAGCCGCTTCACCAATCCGGCATTAATATCATTGTTTGTGGTGAGAGTTAGCCCCTCGGACCAGATTCCTCCATCATTAATAAGATCGAACGTGTCTCGCAACAAGGGCAGGAGCCCATCACCGCAACGATCGTTTCTCCCCACGTCCCAATCCGATAGCGCGCACTCAAACCAGAATGAGCTTCGTCGCCACCGCCTGTTGCCTGCAGCAAGGTGCGGCATCAGCTTTGAGCGAGATAGCTGACAGGGTTTCGGCATTTGAGATCGTCCGCCTCTACCTTCAATGCCCCCAGCGCCGCAATTGGCGAAACTCTCCAGAAGGGCAGTTACTTAGGTCCAATCTTCAATCAACGTCCAGGCTGCCGCCTGTTAGGCGCACTGACGGCGCTCACGATCGTCTCTCCGAATATTATGGAAGATGACTATAGAATGAAAAAGCCTCCGCCGCAGCGAGCCTTGGCATTGAACCTAATCAGTTCAAACAATACAAATCTTTCAGTTATCTAAGGAGACGAGGATGCGGTTTTCGCTGGCGTTGATGCTCTATGGCACCATTCAAACGTCCGTCCCACTTCATGCGGCGCTCTCGCAACAAACGCCGTCCGACTGCACCGCGCCACAGAATGTCAGCGCCAATCTCAGACTAGATCGGAATTGCAGATATACCGGACCGATATTGATCGACACATCCAACGTCACTTTAGACTGTGACGGGGCGACAATAGATGCAACCAGATCCAGAAACGGCATTACGATTGAGGGTCGAGGTATCCGAAATGTTGCCGTAAAAAGCTGCAAGATCGACGGTGCGAAGCGCGAAGGTATATTCATCAAGCCGCCCTTGATTGCTCCCGATATGGCTGCGTTACCTAAGGCCCAACGATATGATATCGCGCCCCAGAATGTGTCCATCATCGATTCCACTGTGACGAATTCAGGGAGCGCCGGCATCTATGTAGGGAATTACAGCCAAAGCACGCTTATTAGGAATACATTGGTTGCGAACTCGGGCGGCACAGCAATCTATCTTGATGCCTCTTCTGTTCGAACCACCGTCGAGAACAGCACTTTCAACGGCAATGGCTTTGGAGACCCTTTGGGCAGAAGCAAAGGGAAGCTCAATCGTGAGGCAATCGCTATCGATTCCTCCGCATACAACACCATTCTGAACAATACTTTTTCTGGAAACTCGGCCGGAGGTGTCTTTCTCTACAAGAACTGCTGGGAGCGCCACGACAGTGCAAAACAGGCCCAGCGATGGCAACATTCCAGCTTCAATACAATTAATGGCAATCGATTCACTGAGAAGGTTGGCGTGTGGATTGCGTCACGCCAGGCGAAAAACTTGACCAATTGGAACTGTGGAGATCCGCCACTTGCTCCCGGATATTTCCGCGATTACGCCGACCATAACACTGTCGTTTCCAACGTTTTCACGGGAGGGGACTTTGGCGTCATCATCCAGGATGACTTTACGACACTCAAAGAGAACCGGTTTTTCAACCAAACGCAATCGTGTGTAGTTCTGGGTTCCGAACTGAGAGACAGCCTTTTGGGTGCTCCGATTGAGGGTACGATACTGGCCAAAAACTCCTGCGTTGGATTGCGCGGCGGTAACGGCTTCCGTCCCGAGGGTAAATCGGTGTTTAGAGTCTGCTCCGAAAATTTCTTGGACAATCAACCGTTTAATTGCGGCGGTATTCGTTGAGCCTCAGTCGCCAACGCCCTAGCCGTGGTCTGTAGCGAGAGAGTGGCAAGACACCTGCTGGGATTGGCGGGCCGCAACGCCCCGCGCTGGACGCAGCGGGCAACCATCGGTCCTGCGGCCTCGGATGCGACGATCTGATCTACATGTTTTCGCCGCCGCCGGCTACCGATGAATTTGCCACGTTGCAGGAGGAATCGTAGCATTTTCGAGAGATAGCCGGAGCTTGACAAATACATCCTTGAGAAATTAAAGGGCAGCTAATGTAATCCTCGCTATTGCTGGGTAGCGAAATGGGGGTGGGGCGTCACAATGAACTTTTTAACCCGGCTCGCCGGGATATTTCGGCGCTCGAAATCGCCGGATTTTGTGTCCTTTTGGCACGGCCCCATCGATGGATTAACATATGGCTGCCTTGCATCTTTCCCGTATCACGGCGCCCGGCTTCGGTTATACTCTTACGACGACAATATCAAAGTTCCTCCTGGAATCGATTTGGCTGATGCGCGTGAAATTTGCCCAGATACGAGCTTGACCGGGCGCTATATCGCCGATGGAAAGGTGGAGTTCTCGAAATTCTCGAATCTGTTTCGTTATGTATTAATCAAGCAAACTGGCTGCTGTTGGGTCGACTGCGATCTCGTTTGTTTAAGGCCGCCTGAATTTCAACATGACGAGATGGTTTTCGGATATCAGTATCCTAAGGAAAATGTGCAAGCGATTAATGGAGCAGTTCTTAAAGCTCCCTCGTGAACACGCTGTCTTGGCGGACCTGATTCAAAATGCGCGCGATGTCGGCAAATACGACTCCCTTGGGGGAGCGATATCCTTGTTGTACCCGGCCAATTCGAATTTTTTATGCCAGAGATGGAGGAGCTTGGACGCGCGCACAGCCGATTCAACGCTTTCTCGTCCTTCTGGTAATATCAGTTTCCAGAAATGAGCGGGGGAAATTGGATAAAAATCAGCCATTGCACTGGCAAACTCTGATAAACCGGCCTCATAAAATTTTGTCGTGATTAGCCGGGGCCCGATGGCACCCCAACGCTGGTCCAAGTCCACCATCGCGCATTGGAGCGCGTCGGCGGATTGGATAGATTCACCGGAATATACGACGGCGATGAACTTAGAGTGCAACTCGGCCGCTGGTGCCTTCAGCGCAATAACTACCGGGAAGGTCGCAGAGGCGTCGAGCGCGGCTACAACTGAGGCGTTTTTTGGATCGCACGCGGCTTTCGACATCATTAATTGGCTGCGCGTTCCACCCTATGGCCTCACGACCGGTGTTCGGAAGAGTGTCTTGTTCGCCCTGCTCTGGGCATCATCGAGCTTGCTGCTCAGCACTTCGACGCGTTGCCACCTTATTGATGCTGTCGATCGCGGTGTCGAGCTTTCCACTCAACGATTCGACGACGCGATCAATGCGTGAGTTTGCCGCCTCGAGGCCCTTCTTGTTCTCGGCAATGCCTTCAATGGCGTGCCCCACGCCGCGCAATCGTCTGCCTTGCGATCTCGATTATCCGCTGTCACTTCCCACCGGTTCTGTATCCAGCGGAACTTCTCCCCGACCTTCGGCTTGACGCGCTGGACATGAGCCGTGCAGGCATCAGGAAGAGGCGGGAAGTCAACGGCGGCGGCTGTTTGCCCCTTGGTATCTGCGGCAGCCTTTGCCCTTCCCTCCGACCGTCTGGCAACCGGCCAGCGGCATGAGCGAGAAAGCGAGCACGATGATCAGCGTCCGTCCCATCGATCGTCCTCCTCTGTCCATCGGCCGCCATCGGGGCTCGTGTCTGCAGCAATCCGCGCCTCAAGTTCGGCCTCTGCCTCTGATTTCGCCCGCAGAGCCGCATCAGCGCGTTTCGACGTTTCCGTGGTCAAGTTGATCCGCAATTAGGCGCCTTCGCTTCTCCTCGGCCAACTTGGTCACCATCTGCGACGTGGCGAGGCGCACCTGATCAGCGGCATAAGAATGAGCTCGGCTAGTCGTGAGATCGCCAATGATCGGGATGCTGGACAGGTATGGAATGCGGGATGCACCGGGAATGCCCCAGTCGTAGGTATACAGGCCAAGGAAGGCCACGCCGCCGATACCGATCGTGCGGAGCAGCCAGGTGAAGACGGCGGTCATTCTGCAAACCCCGGAGGTGGTTCCGGATCGGTCTGATCCGGCTTCTGCGGGACCGCGACACGCTCTCGATACACTTCGTGCTGATAGGGCTGATCGTAGTCACCACCCCATCGAGCCTGATCGCGATTGCGGTCATCCCAGACGGCCCCGAAGACATAAGAGCCGATCACAGACGCCATGAGCAGAAGGCAGCCGTTCACGGTCGTCTCGGACAGGTTGCTATCCCTCCCCCAGACGGAGAGATAATTAACCATCCCGACGCACCAAAGAATGGTGCCGATGATGATAGCTCGGCGGATTCGCCACGAGCGATCGAAGGGAACTCGGCGCGCCATCAGAGCCTCGCGAACTGGAAATGCATGAAATCGCGGTTAGCCACCCGCCCGAGCGAGACAGCGCCTTCACTCTCCACGATATTCCAGAAGGGTACATATTCAGGCTTGGCGAACTTCGCGCGGTCCCTGCCCCATTTAAGCTGGTTGTTCTCAGGATCGAGATCGACAGCGATGCCGAAGGCGTGCATGGACCAGCTCTTCCCGCCGCGCATCGGGCGGTAGTTGTAGCAGCCGCCGAAGATATCGAGCGCAAGCCGGGAGACATCCGCCGCGCCGTAATGGGCAAGCATCTTCTGGAAGATGCGTTCCAGCGGGGCTCCCACCTTCGCATGGCAGCGGAACCTGCGGATAACTTGGCTCTTGTCCCATGCGATCTTCATCGGATAGGCGAGATCGACCATCCCTGCCGTTGCCTGCGGGCTTCCGGGCTCACCGAAAAAGCTCCGCACACCCGATTGTGTCGGCCATTCAGTCATAGCTGAAACCCCAAATGCGCACACATGGTGGCAAAGGGGCGGAAACCTGCCAATTACAATTGACCGAACTTCGCGACTACCGCGACGCCGACAACAATTCGCTGACCGTGGGCAATGACACGCGTTTCACTACCAGCAAGGCTGATGTTCAATGAGATCGGGGCCTAAAGTTCATATGGCAGTCCGCTTCCGATGCTCTAGGTAGTCAAAGTTAGGAAATTCAACGAATGCGATCAAAAAACTTTGCGGTTCGATCGCTCTTAGGTGGTGTTGACAACGTCCACTCTTGTCTCTAAGTGGGCGTTGTCAACTCGGCAGTATTAGCAGCGGTTTAACGTGTTCCAACGTGGAACGGTGATCGCGCGGACGATATACGATTTGATGAGGGTGACAGCGAGATGACCGCAGACGCAGTTCAACTGAAGAAAAACCAGATCCTGGCGCAGCCGGAAGAAACAGCGAGAGTTGTAGAGCGAGCATCGCGAGAGATAGTCAAAAGCAAGCGCTCTAAACGGTTCTTCGATGATTCTTATGCGTTCAATTATTCGAAATTTGAATTGGATCGACGCCCTTTCTTGAATATCGGACCTGGCTCATTCAGGCATCCCTACTGGCGCACGGCCGATAAGAAGTACGGCGGCCAGGCGTGGACTGAGGCAAGACGCGGGGTGCAACAGGCACCAGTTGACTACTACTGGGATGTCTACTCCGGAGAACCGCTTCCGGAGAGAGACAAATTCTTCTCCGTCATCTACACCAGCCATGTAATTGAACACCTCTTTCCGCAAGATACTCGACTCCTCTTTTCCGAGGCAAAGCGCGTCTTGAAGGAAGGCGGCATCATCCGCGTTGTATGCCCTGATGCCGCGCTGATGGTGCGAGCATATCAAGACGAGGACTGGGCATACTTTCTTCACTATCTCGACGTCAAGTCATCAAGGCTTTCGAAATCTATCCATTCCCTTTCGGCGATAGAACTCCGGGAAATATCCGCACAATTTCTGATAGATTGGGTAAGCTTGATCGTTCACCCAGACAATCCTACGAGACTAGCGAAAGCGGAATGTCCGGCCTTCCTCACTCGATATGACAATATCTACCAGGCTTTAGACGCAGCATGCGCGTTGTCAGACAGAGAAACCAATAAGACTGCGGGAGCGCATGTGAACTGGTTTACGTTCGAGAAGCTGGAATCCATCCTAAAAGAGGCAGGATTCACCGACATTCGTCGGTCAGGATACCTACAAAGCACGGCACCTATTCTGAGAGACAGCTTACATTTCGATCGCACCGATCCAGAAATGTCGCTGTTCGTCGAAGCGCGGGCTTAGATCAACATGTTGGGGTAAAATTTTATGCACGTTCTAATTTGGAGCCCACCATGGCCCACCCAGGGCGGCGATCTGTTTTTTGGGCTTAATGCATTCAAAAAGGGCCTTCTAAAACAAGCTGAGGCGCTTCTTTCGCAAAAGTGCAAGGTATCGATTGCCTTTCCCGACGCCTTTTCCGATCACCTTAAGGGCTTTGAGGGCCGATGCGACCTTATACCGGTCAGCTCTTTGGACGTTATCAATCTCATCGGGAGTTGGGCGGACCCGTCTGTTGATCTCTACATGAACGGTCTCAATTCTCACCTCGTGCCTAAGTTAGCAGAAACGCTGAGGGATAAGCTGCCTACGGCTGTCGATTGCGTTCTTCTGTGGGAAACTCCCGTTCCATATTTGCGCGCCATTTATCCGGAAGCGCTCATCGTCAGCCAGATGCCTGGATCTTTTGCGCGCGCACCATACCCACATACGGTGGTCTTTGACACTCTTGGACTATACCGCGAAGGTACGATGTTCACGCATGCCGCGGATATTCTCTCGACTCATGCCAGGACTGCCGGGGTGGTATCTGCGTTCAAGGCAGTCGCGCGTGAGATTTTCCATCAGTTCCCCCTCCCTATCGCCGATCGCATTCGTTCATCGGGCCGCAAGTTCACACTGCTGCCGCTTCAGATCTCGGACCACTACGCTTTTAAAGCTGACGCCGGATTTTCATCTCAGGCCGAGTTTTGCATTCAAGCATTAGGTCAGCTTGACAGTGCGAAGGCGGCGGTCGTCACTCAATACATCTCGAACATGTATCGAGATGAAGTCATGACGCCTGAATTCACGGCGTTCTTGGCTCGAAAACACCCTAACCTGGTATTCGATGCTGAACTTGGGAAGATTCCCTCGGTGAGTCAGCATCTGGTGCAAGATGCCAGTGAGATCGCTGTCGCTACGACTGGGCTTGGCATGCAGGCAATGATTTGGGACGTTCCCCTAAAGGTAATCGGAAACACGCATCTAAGTCCGTATGATGGCATCAGGGTCGGAACCGAAATGCAGCGTGACAATGTGCTTTCATTTGCCCTAACCAAAAACCAGCCTATGGCATCCAAGCTATACAATGGTCATTTTCTGGTTGGTCTTCTTGAAGAACTGGCAAGTCGCCGTAATCGCCCGTTCGACGAAAGATATCCGCGCTTCAACGATATTGATCCCCATTACGACGAACTATTGCTCTCCTCCTTCCGGCAGAAAGAAGTAGAGCGTGACTTTATCAAGGTCGGGGCAACGATTGAACCTCCTTCAAAGGCAAAGCAGTTTGCGTCCCTTCTGGGGCATAAAAAACCCGCGATTGTCTCGTTTGACCTTTTCGATACGCTTGTGCTTCGGGGATTTGAAGCCCCTGCCGACCTGTATCGATTGCTGGAACTGGAAGTTATTAGTCGTGGCCTTCGCCCGATCTTCGACTTTGCCGGAAAGCGCTTAGCTGCGGAGCTCGCTGCGCGCCGTCATTCATCGAATGAAGAAATCACGCTTGATGACATCTATGCGGAATTAGCGGAGAGCGAGGAACTAACCTTCGAAGAAATCCTGCCATATCGAGACATCGAGTTCGATGTGGAGGTCAATGCATGCCAAGTCAGACCAGTAGGGAAAAGGATGTTTGCTGAGGCAAAAGCCAAAGGCATCCCGGTCGTCATTACGAGCGACATGTACCTCCCCCGGGCTTGTATCGACACTATCCTTAAGCGGACTGGATACGATCCTGATGCCATATATCTTTCCAGCGAGATCGGCCTGACAAAGAAGTCGGGGGCACTCTTTGATCATATTTCTCGCGATCGAGACATCAATCCGACATCAATGGTTCATGTTGGCGACAACATCCGGACCGATGTTCATCCGGCGGAATCGCGGAAGATTAAGGCGTTCCACGTACCGAAGTCGGTTGATTACATAGCTAGGCATCCTTCGCTTTCGGCGGTTTTCACACGTAGGCCGCCAATGACCAGTTTGGGGCGTAGCGTGACCGCTGCTGCGATAGCGCATAAATTATTCGATGACTCAAAGGCCTCGTCGTTTGATAGCCTGTCACGAGGCGATCCATGGCTACTTGGCTACATCACGATCGGACCGCTGCTGGTTGGACTAGCGTCGTGGATTCGCTCCACTGCGATCGAGATGAAGCTTGAGAAACTCCACTTTCTCTCTCGCGAGGGAAAGATCATCAAGGATGCCTTCGATCGAATTTGTGCCGCGGCGCCCTGCGAGACGAAGTCCAACTACCTTTACGGTTCGCGCCGTGCAATTCGTGTTGCCCAACTGGAAAGGTTCAGTGATATAGCGGAGCTTGCGTCTCAGACGATTGCCAGTACAGCCTCACTCGGATCTCTCTTGGCGGGTCGGTTCGGTCTTGATCCCGAAACCGTGGCGCTCGAGCATCTGACGGCAACCGGCTTCGCCGACATGCGTGCAACGCTTGGTCGCTCCAACGCTGATCACGCAAAGCTTCTTGGCCTCCTAAAGAGGCTAGAGCCCCAAATCTTGGAAGCTGCCGGGCGCGAGGCCGAAAATTATCGCGACTACCTCTCCGAATGCGGCCTCTTCTCAAGTGAAAGGTTCGCGCTCGTTGACGTCGGGTGGAATGCGAATATGCAAGGAAGCCTTGGGCAGATTCTAGGCAAACCCTTAACCGGGCTGTATCTTGCATCCCTTGAGGCGGCCGGACGTTGGAAAAATATAGGTCATGTTGTACGAGGCTACCTCGCTGAAGATTTTACTGTAGCAGATCGGCATCCGATCCTCTCCAACCGGTTGATGGTGGAGAATATACTCTGCGATATCACACCGAGTGTTGAGCGCATTGCCAAGAACGAGGATGGGAGCTTTGAGCCGATCTTTTCTGGCGTGACCTCACACGTTCGGCATAAGCTGGTTCATCCGATCCAGCGGGGAGCGCTGAGTTTCGTGGAAGACGTATGCAGGGTGCTTGGGCCTAATATCGCTTCAGTCGATTTCCGAGCCGATATGATGACATCCCTTTTAGCGGACTTCCTTGATGCACCGAAGCCTGCCGATGCAAAACTATTCGTCGGGTGCGAGCTCGAAGATACGTTCAGTGGCACGGCAACGCGTTATTTCATAGCGCCAAGCACTGAAAATGGAACAGGCACTCCATACGAATCTTACTGGAAACAAGGAAAGCACGCTCTTGTCGCTTCTAAGCACGCTCTTGTCCCTTCTGATGGCAAGACTATCCAAAGCGCTATCGAACGCCCTAAGGTTTCAGCTCTGCGACGACCAATGGTACCCGTTGTTCGTCCCTTTATTCGATTGCTCGGAAGCGCGAATGACATCAAAAAGTTTGACAAAGACCCAGTAGGCTATTTCCAGAAGCTTAAGAACCCGACATACCGCGTAATAGGAGCTGTGATCTTCCCTCCGAAAAGGGAAAGCTAAGTCATGAGGCTCATATCCAACTTAATACGTCGTCGTCACAAAAGCGTCCCGGCAGCTGCGGAGAACGAACGGGAAATCGGAGGCCACGAATGTGTCGCGAACCTCCTATACCCAATTGAAAAGCCGGAGCCAGAAATCGTCACCAGGCTCAAGGAGCATGCTGCTTCTCTTCGCAAAAGCGGATGGTGGAGCATGACATCGAGTGCCTGGCAGAGGTAAAGATGAACCTCTACATGGATAAGCGCGAAGGCTGGTCGTCAAAGCCTCCCCTCCAACGGATAGATTAGACCGGCGTGATCGTGCTGCCGTTCATGAAGTCCTTCCATGTCGCCGTCGCTGTAGAACCATTTGCACGCATGACGATGCCGGTCGTGGAATTCATGACGATCTTGTTAAGGAATTTCCCGGTCGTATTCACTGCATGCGTAGCGCTCGTGAGTTCTGCCGTCGTATAGGACGGAATTTGCAGCCCCCCGGTGTTTCCAAAGGTCATAATGCCGGCACTGGTAACTTGCATCGCAAGAGAGTTGTCTTCTCTGTTGATCCTCCAACCTTGACCGGCGCTCAGCTTCGGTCCCATGAACGACGCAAAGCGCTGCTCGTCGCTGTCGTCGTCAATGCAGACGGAAGGATTAAAAAACCCGCCGACGCGTCGTGTACCGTCCTGGAAGAGCAACATCACGAGGCTTCTTCGGCGAGAGGTCAGTCGCAAATTTTCGATTATTTCTGTAGATGACAAGGCTAAGATCGGATGTCGCAACAATACGAGCGCCTTGGCTGTTCGCTAAGTCGGAACCGCTTACCTTGACTGGTTTTGCTTCTGCATAGACGCCATCAAAGAGAATCTCATCAGCATTCCCGAAGAAATCGCAGATATCATCATAGCCCATGCGGCGGCCGCCGAAGATGTTAATGCGTGCCATCGTTCCGCCCGCGAGATCCAAGCAGCCCGAAGGCGCAGCGAACGGCGTGGCCAGGGAACTTGACGTTGCCAAATGTCCAGATTGATGCATGAGCGAGCGAATATCGCAGTTCTCGAAAACGCTATCCGCAAAGCCCCAACTGCTGCCTACAATGACTTCAGGGCTTCGAATTGAAACGCCCCAATACCCCTGAAATTTGCAACGTATCCAGCGCTGGCTTTCGGCCGATGGTATGCGACCATCGCCGAGATCATGCGACGACATCAGCAGCGCCGCCTTACGGAAATGCCCGTAAGCTATGGTGTCCACTCCCCCTGCCCAGTCTCCGTTGCGCGACCATATGCCAACGTCCCAATCGTCGGAAAGCCTGCCGTCCGTTCCCTTGTAGCCATCGACGCCATCGAAATAAGGATAGACACCGATACCGTTAATTCGACATCCCGAATCGATGATGATCCCGGCCGAGAAAGCGACGGTCCAATCAACGTTTCGATAGGTGTTGCCGCGCGTGCCGCTATGCCAGATACGGCGCGCCAACATCAGGATTAGCAACACTGCGCGACGTGGCCCCGGCAATCGTGTGCTCTTTAAGGCCGGTTCCCTTGAGTAGAATTTTCGTGGCACTGTCCGGGAAATATCCGGAAGGCGTTCCAAATTCCAGTATCGGCACGCCGCCGTGGCCGTTCCAATGAACGCCGTTCTTCGGGACAAGCTTTCGTGTCGTGATGTACGATTTGCGCCCAAACTCAGCGTGCATGCCGATATTCACGACAGCTTCGAGAGCGACAGTATCGTCAGCAACGCCATCGCCGACAGCTCCGAACCATTCCGGAATGACGCCTCGAACAGACCATCCGCTTTGGCGAACCCACGCTCCCGAAGTCACGGGAATGGCATCTGCCTTGATATACAGGCCTTCCTGCGTATCGGCCGCGATCTCTACGGAATAGTCTCCGGATTTCCAAGAAAACAACCCATCGCGGCCAGATTCACCGAGGAACACGAGTGTCGTGACCGCTGTGTTAAGCGCCTTCAGCGCTGTTCTCGTGGCAACATTCTTGATATTTACGCTGACAGCAGCAGCTTCAGCCGCCGCCTGCGCCGCTTCCGCAGCAGCAACGACTGCTGCGGAAACCTGATCGCTAAGCAGGCGGAACGTCGATCCGGATACGATGCCAGCGACGGTCATTCCGGCCACAAGGCCTCCAGCGGCGATATCATTGCCGCTGTTCGTCTTAATGGTGAGCGTAGATCCGCCATTGAACGAGACGGTGACCGGCGAGGCAGTATTCGCCTCGAAGATGTTCATCCAGACCAGCGTAGAGCCCGAAACCGGAATGCTGGACGTCGCTTGTAAGAAAATATCCCCTCGGCAGCGCGTAGCGATCTTCAACAAATTCCAGTGCCTTGAGAGTATGGTCTTTTCCTGGCTGTCCTTTGCCTAAAACCCACCTTCGAAGCGTGACAAAGGCAATTCTATGCCCAGCCGCCAACATCGCGTGTAAAAGAGACCACGTCGTCTCGTTGTGTTTCTTTATCTGATATCGAAGGGCCTCTGCGAAATCTGCTGGTTCGTTGCCCAGCAGGGGATTTGACGGCGCGGCCATTTCGGTTCTCCTGCAAGAAGCCTAAGTGCTCGCCCTGCATACAGAGTAGATCACGTGGCGGGATCACGATAGACCGTACCGCCGACATTGACGAAGCGGCTCGCGGCCGAATACGCCATCAAGGCCGCCCGTGATATCGCCGTGGCCGCATCGGCCGATCGCTGGAGAGCTAAGGCTACGACGCTGGCTATCGTCGTTCGCCTCCATCTTTGGTGAGCACCGATCCATGAGAAGGCCATGCCGGTCATCCTGTCGAACGAGGATGAAATCGAGAGCTGGCTGACGGCCCCATGGGAAGAGGCACGTGCGCTGCAGCGTCCGCTACCGAATGACCAGCTCGTGCGCTTGCCTGTCGAGCTGGCGGTCGCGTGATGTACGACAATGACGGACACATCGTCTGGGTTGAAGGGATCCCTCTGCCGCCCGCTATCTCGCGCCAACCACATGTCAGAGCTGAGATTGAACGTGCTCTCGACCGCGCGCATCGAGGTCACCAGCCCTTCGATCTACATGCCTCGCCGGCTACCGATGAATTTGCCACGTTGCAGGAGGAATCGTAGCATTTTCGAGAGATAGCCGGAGCTTGACAAATACATCCTTGAGAAATTAAAGGGCAGCTAATGTAATCCTCGCTATTGCTGGGTAGCGAAATGGGGGTGGGGCGTCACAATGAACTTTTTAACCCGGCTCGCCGGGATATTTCGGCGCTCGAAATCGCCGGATTTTGTGTCCTTTTGGCACGGCCCCATCGATGGATTAACATATGGCTGCCTTGCATCTTTCCCGTATCACGGCGCCCGGCTTCGGTTATACTCTTACGACGACAATATCAAAGTTCCTCCTGGAATCGATTTGGCTGATGCGCGTGAAATTTGCCCAGATACGAGCTTGACCGGGCGCTATATCGCCGATGGAAAGGTGGAGTTCTCGAAATTCTCGAATCTGTTTCGTTATGTATTAATCAAGCAAACTGGCTGCTGTTGGGTCGACTGCGATCTCGTTTGTTTAAGGCCGCCTGAATTTCAACATGACGAGATGGTTTTCGGATATCAGTATCCTAAGGAAAATGTGCAAGCGATTAATGGAGCAGTTCTAAAGCTCCCTCGTGAACACGCTGTCTTGGCGGACCTGATTCAAAATGCGCGCGATGTCGTGGACTTGGACCAGCGTTGGGGTGCCATCGGGCCCCGGCTAATCACGACAAAATTTTATGAGGCCGGTTTATCAGAGTTTGCCAGTGCAATGGCTGATTTTTATCCAATTTCCCCCGCTCATTTCTGGAAACTGATATTACCAGAAGGACGAGAAAGCGTTGAATCGGCTGTGCGCGCGTCCAAGCTCCTCCATCTCTGGCATAAAAAATTCGAATTGGCCGGGTACAACAAGGATATCGCTCCCCCAAGGGAGTCGTATTTGCATCGCGCATTGGAGCGCGTCGGCGGATTGGATAGATTCACCGGAATATACGACGGCGATGAACTTAGAGTGCAACTCGGCCGCTGGTTGCCTTCAGCTAGACAGTAGGCATCATGAGCGGCGATCTATAGCCGAAGAGTATAAGCCCGAGGCGGAATGGCGCGGAGCTCGCAATGCAAATCCGGTATTTCTTGGAACGATCCACCGAGCCGAACGTTAAACCGCGTCGCACTGGAGCAGAGAGGATTTTGTAAACCATCGACAATCCGTTCGGCACGAGATTGTCACCATTTTAGGTACAAGAAGTTACATTTGTCTGTCGGCGCAAGGCCGCGCCCTGACTAACCTGCCATGATTGTCTTCATACAAAGTAAAAGTCGTCACTGGTAAGGCCACTGAGGGTGATGCCCTTCAACGTGACGATGTTATTGATATCATAGGAAATGACGGTATCAGCCCCGACCTGATTGGTCGATGAGAGCATCGAGGTAAAATCGTCGAAAATATCCCTTGCGAAACATATGAGGTCTTCCGACGCTGTAACAAAATCTTCAACCAAATCCCTACCGAAATTCGGGGAGAAGATGAACGAATCGTCACCGGTCCCGCCGAGCAATGTGTCATTTCCGCCGCCGCCACTAATCTGATCATCACCTGCACTGCCGTTCAAACGGTTGGCACCTGCATTGCCATACAGCGTATCGGCAAAAGTCGAACCGGCCAGATTTTCAATTTCGGAATAGGTATCTCCGGCAGCATCCCCGCTGTTCCCGGAGCTGTTCAACAGACTGACCTTAACGCCTGCAGCCGCAGTACCATAGGAGGCAGTGTCGACACCGCTTCCGCCAACGAGCTGGTCGGCACCGCCACCTCCGCTCAACCAATCATTGCCTGCACCGCCGTTCAAACGGTTGGCGCCGGCGTTGCCATACAGCGTATCGGCAAAAGTCGAACCGGCCAGATTTTCAATTTCGGAATAGGTATCTCCGGCAGCATCCCCGCTGTTCCCGGAGCTGTTCAACAGACTGACCTTAACGCCTGCAGCCGCAGTACCATAGGAGGCAGTGTCGACACCGCTTCCGCCAACGAGCTGGTCGGCACCGCCACCTCCGCTCAACCAATCATTGCCTGCACCGCCGTTCAAACGGTTGGCGCCGGCATTGCCATACAGCGTATCGGCAAAAGTCGAACCGGCCAGATTTTCAATTTCGGAATAGGTATCTCCGGCAGCATCCCCGCTGTTCCCGGAGCTGTTCAACAGACTGACCTTAACGCCTGCAGCCGCAGTACCATAGGAGGCAGTGTCGACACCGCTTCCGCCAACGAGCTGGTCGGCACCGCCACCTCCGCTCAACCAATCATTGCCTGCACCGCCGTTCAAACGGTTGGCGCCGGCGTTGCCATACAGCGTATCGGCAAAAGTCGAACCGGCCAGATTTTCAATTTCGGAATAGGTATCTCCGGCAGCATCCCCGCTGTTCCCGGAGCTGTTCAACAGACTGACCTTAACGCCTGCAGCCGCAGTACCATAGGAGGCAGTGTCGACACCGCTTCCGCCAACGAGCTGGTCGGCACCGCCACCTCCGCTCAACCAATCATTGCCTGCACCGCCGTCAAGCGAATCATTTCCGCCATTGCCCCAAAGGGTATTGCTGCTCTCGTTGCCGACAATCGTATCGTTGCCGGAGCCTGCCTGAACATTCTCGATCAACGACGCAAGGTTGTTGTGATAAAGAAGCGCGTTGAAAATGTTACCACGAGCATAGCCGTTATTCGGGCCACCGTTCAGATCGGCCAACTGGCCTTGGGAAAAGACCGAGTAGCCGCCTGGTTGCAGGTCGATTGTAAGGCGCGTGGTATAGGCGCTCAGATCATAGGTGTCGACACCGCCGCCGTCCCAGATTGTTGCGAAGATCCTGTTGTCATCGGGCGTAATAGCCGCGACCCCGTTGACATAGGTGACGCCTTCATTCGGCTTCCACTTATAGACGCTATTTCCACTGTTGGTCGTGTAGTCCGCACCATACATTTCCTGTAGGGCGGCAATGTCGAGCATCATGAAGGACTGTGGCGCACCATTCTGCTCATAGCTGTAGCCACTCGTATCGTCTCCGATATACGTGCGGTAGGTCATGATCGTATATTCGATAGAATCGTAGGCGCTGGGCACTATCGCCGGGTTGATGTCCGGTTCATGACCATGTTTCAAACCGAGAGCATGACCCAGTTCATGAGCCAACGTATGTCCCGCATAGTTGCCGAACTCCGGCAGGCGATAATCACTTTCTGTGCCTGCATATTCCGTCCCGAACCAGACATCGCCGCCCCAGCTATCTGTGCTTGGATAATAGGCGCCTGCCGTCGGGAGACTGGGGTGGGACGACTGTGCGAATCGCAGCGACGCGGTGTCCCCGTGCCCGATCACAAAGTTGGCGTTAGTAAATCCCTCTACTGAGAAACCATCATTCGCCGTGTTTCCAGAGGATTGTTCCATAAGGAACAATGCAGCAGACTGCTGTTGCTGGGAGATTGAAGAGAAACTGTAATCTTTCTCGCCACTGTACGAGTACGATGTCGAGCTGGTGGGAAACGCATAGGTTATCGTTCCGTCCCACGCATAGCCGCTGATAAGCCCGTCAATTCTCTGATCTCCCGTCAAACTAACGCTCTTTGTCGAAGTAACAACGCCCGTCATAGAATCCCGCCTGCTTATTCCACTCTACCGTGCGTTATGTCGGTTCACCTCTCCATTCGCAAGAGGAAACAATCGCGCTGGCAACAGGCCACTTCACGGTTAAAGGGAAAGAAAACTATAAACTTGTTAATAGTTTGAGAGTGGTTCGAATTTAGGAGGGCTTAGCGAAGGACGAACGTGGCCGATCCTGCCTCGTTGAGCGAATCAATGCCCGGCTCTACGACCCCGCCATCGCACGGTTCATCTCACCAGACGATGGGGATCCCACCAAAGGTGTCGGCACCAATCGATACAGCTATGGCGACAATGACCCGGACAACAAATCCGATCGGAACGGACATGCCGTCGATTCCAACTCCAGCAAATACGGCAGCGAGAGGACAGGTAGCAATGCCACCTGGGTGGATTGCCGTGAAGACAAGTGCTCCTCGAGCATTTAGATCAATTTCAGCTTCGTGGCCAGAGCTGTTGCCTGCGGCAGAGTGCCCGCGTCTAGGGCTTTACGAGCTTTATTCAATTGAAAGTTCACATTGCTGTAGGTCATATTCTCGATGGTAGCCATCGCTCTCATAGACTTGCCCTCGGCCGACCATTTCAAGAGTTGGACTTGTTTCAGCGTCAGTCGAATCCTCGATTCTGCGGTCGGATCAAACTCCGCTTGCTCAATCCTTGCATGAAGCTGTGCGACAGCCATTGCGGCGGCAACCTGATCTATCTCTCGAGGAAGCGAAATGGACGGTTTATGCGAAGCAACCGTCAACATTGACACGCGCCCGAATGCCGTTGCAACAGGAATGGTAATGCCAGATCGGATACCGAAGTCGGCGGCATCCGTATAAAATCGCCGGATCGGCTTTGACGCGCGCCTTTTTGAGGTTTCGGAAGACCAGACAAAAGTCCTCATCGTGGATTTGGCGATTGCGACGATAGGATCGACCTCGTCCAACTTGTTCGTGAAATATCGCTCCTGCCAGTCGGCAGGATAGTTAGAAAAAGCAGAAGTACCGCTCGGCTGAACATTGAGGTAGGCGTAATAGTCGAAACCGAACTCCCGGGTGAGGCCGGACAGCGCTTCCTTCAACATCTCTTTGGTTCGCGCCAAAGCCGAAATATCAATTAGCTTTTGAAGCCAGATCTTCACCTTCTGAACTCCCTATATCATCCGCCAACAGACGTCCGCGTTGTCGACGGAAGTTGAAGTAGTGGAAACTGTTGGTCGCTCTCGATCAAAATGTCTTGACGATTAGCGGATCGGCAAAGACACCCTTGTCGGATCGAACTCCGCCTGTTTCGACTTCGCGAGTAGGCCCGATATTCTTTGCCTTTTTCTGCGTTCTCGGCAACCGTAGATTTCAATGGGCTCTGCTAGGCCATTCGCAGATCTTCATCTTGAGCCGCTTACTCGCGTTGCCGATGCCAGCGATCGGGCTATCTCGACTATCTCGTCGCGGTTCGCCGTTGGATCTTCCTTGTTCCAGGCGAGTCCCAAGCCGATTGTGAAGCTCATGTCCTGCACCTCACGAAGTAGAAACGATCGATTGGGCAGATCCTTCGTCCATTCCGGAACGAAGCCTATGCCGATGCCGGAAGAAACCAGTGAGACGAGTGAGAGCGTGTCGTCGCAACTGCAGGCAACGTTGTCGAGAAGCCCATGCTTCCTGAACTGGTCGAAGAAGAACTTTTCCGTGTAGGAGAGATTGGAACGGGAAAAAGAAATGATCCTTTCCCGTTTCAGATCGCTCATTGTGACTTTCTCTGCCTCTGCAAGCGCGCTGCCCGCCGGTACTGCGAGGAAGTACCGTTCATTGGCGATGCTCTGCCAGCGCAGCGACCCGATGTTTTCGACCGGTCGGATGAAACCCAGGTGCACACGACCTTTTTCGATGTCACGGACAATCGCATCGGTGGAGCCGCTATTGATGTGTATCTGGATATCGGGAAATCGCTTACCCAGCTTGGTTAGAAACTGTGGGAGGACGCCGAATGTGGCGGGATAGATTGTGCCGATCGTGATCCTGTTGACATCCTTACCGGCCACGGCTTGGACGATGGAGGAGCTGTTTTCGACCTCTTGCAGGATACGGATGCACCGCTCGTAGAAGACTTCGCCGGCTTTCGACAATTGGACTCTTCGGGTTGAGCGGATGAGAAGTTGAACGCTGAGCTCCTTTTCGAGCGTCTGGATTTGAAGGCTGAGAGCTGGTTGCGCCATGGACAACATGGCCGCTGCCCGGCCGAAGTGCAATTCCTCAGCTAAAGTTGCGAAACATCTGATCTGACGCAGCTCCATTCGCTATCCTCTCTACGCGTGCCTCCGGTACCGGTCGTAAGTCGGTTGCCCGCGCCCTAGATCATCGATTAATAGCGCGTTAAGATCAATCCGCTGTTTTTTAATACCGCATTTCCTATAATTTCCAGTAGTAGACGGCGAATCGTCTTTGGCCTATCGATGGACCCATGCGATCGTCCTTGGAACATCTGCCGGAAGAAAAGCAGCGCGAGCTTTCCCGCGTCGTTGCGATCATCCACGAGGAGTTTGCCGATGCGTTGTCAGGCACCTCGGCTGCATTCAAGAAGCGCGGCCGGATCTTAAAGATCATCCTGTTTGGTTCGTATGCGCGCGGCAGCTTCGTCGACGAGCCGCACACGATGAAGGGCTACCGATCCGATTACGATATCCTCGTCCTTGTCAATTCCAAGCAGCTTGCGGAGCCGCACTACTGGGACAAAGCTACCGACCGGCTGCTGTGGGACAAGGATGTGCAGACGCCGGTCGGACTGATCGTCCATGGCGCCCGGGAGGTGAATAACTTCCTGGCCGACGGCCAGTATTTCTTCGTCGACATCCTGCGCGAGGGCATCGTGCTCTACGAGCTCGATGACCGGCCGCTTGCCGAGCCGAAGCCACTCTCGATTGCGGATGCACGGAGGGTGGCCACGGAGCACTTTGAGAGGCAATACAAGGCCGCAGCAGAGTTCCGTCAGCTTGCCAAGTACGCAGCTGAGAGCGGCTGGCAAAAGCGTGCGGTTTTTCTCCTCCACCAGGCTGTTGAAACTGTCTATTCCTGCCTCCTTCTCACGCTGACCAATTACAGCCCGCCATCGCACAACTTGAAATTCCTTCGGGGACTGGCCGAAGATCAGGACCGCCGGTTGATCGACGCTTGGCCACGTGATCAGCACCGCTATGCCGCCTGGTACAACATACTCAACGAAGCCTACGTGAAGGCGCGCTACTCGAAGCACTTCGAGATCACCGAAGAAGCGCTAGGCTGGCTACTTGAGCGAACGGAGCATCTCCATCAAACTGTCGCGGCCATTTGCAGCGAGCATCTGGCTGAACTGGAGCGCGCAAGCGATGGCACCTGACCGCCGCGCCATTGGCACGGCTTCCAGAAACAAGCGGACAAAAAATAATTTTACTTCATCTCCAGCGGGAAATGATTTAGGATTCAACTTAGCCGACACGTAGGACATATGTGCTTCCGGACAATGCGATTTCGACTCGCTGTGAAAACCGTCCGGCCACATTCTTCTTGGCGCCGGACTCTCACAGGAGAGTCTCCATGTCGAAGCTATTGAAACATAACCCAGACCCGTCATTCGGGGCGGATATGCAACATGACGTCGCGGTCGCGGCGGCAGTAGAACTCGCAATGGAATTCTACGGCTGCGATGCGGTAACTGCCGCGGCGAAGCGTGCCATCGAGGCCAGAGACCTTGATCGCGAAAGCCACTTCCGGTTCTGGGTGAATGTCTTCAAATCCCTAAAATCCCAACCGAACCTGATCGCGGAGATCTGCCGCTCGGGCTGACAATCGGATGCATAGCCGTTTTGACGTCATCCGCACGCGATGAGCGCCTTTAACAGCGCACAGCCCACGCTTCGATGGTCCGTCGTATACGAGTCCGTCCACGTTGCCGCACATCAACCGCGGCGAAAGTAACGCCATTGATATGAATTTCATATCAATGGCTACGAAACAATATTGGAAATTCCCCAATCGCCCGGCGCAATGTCGCCGGATCGAGAACTATCAAAGGGAACAGCCATGAAATTTTCCATGCTCAGCGCGACTGCGCTCGTATCGTTGGTGTTGGCCTCATCGGGCAGCGCCGAAACGCTCGTCGTCAACAGTTACGGCGGCCCCTATGAAAAGATCATCCGCGAACGGATCATTGAACCCTTCGAAGTCAAGTTCGGCATTGACGTCCTTTACGATGCGGTCGGCTCGGCGTCGCAAGATTACGCAAAGATCAAGGCCACCGGCGGAAGACCCGGCTTCGACGTCGTCGTCATGACCGCCTCCCAGTCTCTCGATGGGTGCAAGGAGGGCCTCCTGGAGAAATTCACACCGGAGACAGTTCCCAATCTTACACGCCTGTCGCCAGCGATTGCAGCTGTCGCCGGGCCCTGCGGCGCCGTTCACGAGGTGCAGTATCTCTCGCTGCTCTACCGCAAGGACAAGCTACAGAAGGCGCCAGATTCCTGGTCCGCGCTTCTCGACGAGAGCCTCAAGGGAAAGATCATCCTGCCGACCTTCCAGAACGTCATGGCCGCCTACCTGATGGAGGTCCTCTCGGTCGCCAATGGCGGCGACCTGCTCGACAACGTCGAACCCGGCTTTGCCGCCATGGCAAAACTTGCCAAACAATCAATCGGTTTTGAACAGTCCTCCTCGGTCATGGAAACATATATCAAGGACGGCCAGGTCTGGGCCATGCCTTTCTGGAATGGGCGGGCCCAGCTTCTGGCCGATAGCGGACTGCCCGTCGACTACGTTCTGCCGAAGGAAGGGTCGATTCCCCTTGTCACCACTCTGAACATTCCCAAGGACGCCGAGAATCGGCAGGCGGCGCTCAGGTTCGTGAATTTCTTTCTCGAAAAGACGAGCCAGGAGGCGTGGGTTACGGGATACAAGGTCGGAAGCGCAAGGACGGATATCGACGTTCCCGCCGACATCCGCGCCAAGCAAATCACCACTGAGGCCGATCTGAAGGCGCTCCTCCTGCCCGATCTCGGGGCGGTCGCCATGCGCTTGTCAGCTTGGGGCAAACGCTGGGAACGCGACGTCGTCGCCGCAGCCGAGTGAGGTGAAACCATGGCGACGATTGCTTTCTCCACTCCGCAAAGGCCAACACGCATCGCCTTTCCCTTCAAGGTGTTTCTGCCGCTATCACTGCCGTCGATCGTGTTGCTCCTGTTCTTCGCAGCTCCAATGGGTCTGATGCTCGGCCTCAGCTTTCAGGACCAGGAGACCGGCACCTTCACGTTGGCGAGCTATGGCCGCTTCTTTAGCGACGAGCTTGTGCTTAAGGGCCTCGGACGCACCGTCGTGATGTCGGGATTGGTCGCCATTTGCGTGACGATCCTGGCCTATCCCCTCGCCTACTATCTTGCACGCTCGACATCACGCTGGCGAACGCTTGTCTTTGCTCTTGCCATCGCCCCTGAGCTGGCAGGCGTGGTGCTTCGGACCTATGGCTGGCTTGTCATTCTCGAAGATCGGGGCTTTATCAATTCAGCATTGATTTGGAGCGGACTGATTTCCGAGCCCTTGCCTCTTTCGAAGAACCTGTTCGGTGTCGTGGTGGGGCTGACGCATGTGATCCTGCCGTTTGGCATCCTTTCGCTGCTCACGAGCCTCCAGGGAATCAATCCAAATCTGGAAAAATCGGCTCAGATTCTTGGCGCTTCGAGACTTGCAGTCATCCGCTACATCGTCCTGCCGCTCTCTGTGCCGGGAATCGTAAGCTCGCTCCTGATCGCCTTTACGATGGCGGCAAGCGCCTACGCCACCCCGGCCCTCCTCGGTGGCGCTGCCTTCAAGGTCATGGCCACAATGGTCTATGAGCAGGTGCTCTTCTACATCGACTGGTCCTTTGCGGCGGTCATGGCCAACGTCCTTCTCGCCATGATGCTGGTTTCGGCTTTTGTCGGATCCAGGCTCGAATCCCGCCTTCAACAGAAACTTCACCTGTAGTCTCGGGAGACTTCAATGAACCGAGTGCTCACCATTCTGTTCAGGGCATCGCTGATTGCAATTCTTGCATTCATCACCTTGCCGCTCCTGGTCGTTGTTGCAGCGTCCTTCAGCCCTACGTCAGCCGTCACCTTCTGGCCGGGCGATTGGACATTTCAGTGGTATCCGGCGCTTCTGGAGAGCCGCTGGCTTGATCCCTTTCTGCTCAGTGCAGAGCTCGCGATCATCGTCAGTCTCGTAAGCGGGTTGCTTGGCGTCCTTGCAGCCTACAGCGTCGCTTATCAGAAATGTCCGGGCCACGCTGCCATCATGTCGTTCCTGCTGTCACCCATGGCTGTGCCGCAGATCGTCAAGGGTGTTGCGATTGTTCTCTTCCTCTCATCGGCCGGCCTTTACAAGCTGCTCGGGACACCGGGGCTCGTCATGGCCCACATTGTCCTCACCATGCCATATGTCATGCGCATGGCGGCGACCGCGATGTTCAATTTCGACAAGCGGTTAGATCGGGCCGCCCGCATCCTTGGCGCGGGTCCGGTCCAACGGATCAGATATGTACTTCTGCCGCTGATCCGTTCCGGCCTGTTCTCAGGTATGACCTTCGCCTTCATCATTTCGTTCAATAATATTCCGTTGTCTGTCTTTCTCGTGAGACCCGGACAAACGACGCTCCCGATCGCCGTCATCAATCATCTCGAATACAGCCTGGACCCGGTGCTTGCGGCAGTGAACGTCGCATCACTCCTCTTCGTCCTCGGCACGATCATCCTTTTCGAAAAGATCGGCGGGTTCTCCGCGCATTTCCATGGGGGTAGCAAATGAGCAACAACGATATCGAGCTTCTTTCTGTCAGCAAGCAATTCGGCGCCAACTGCATCGTCGACGACATCAACCTTGTCGTTCCGAAAGGCAAGTTCGTCAGCATCCTCGGCCCCTCCGGATGCGGAAAGACAACGACGTTGAATATGATCGCCGGATTCGAAAAACCCTCGAGCGGAGAGATCCGCATCCGGGGTCGCAACCAGGCAGGAGTCCGCCCGGAGGCTCGCAAGATCGGGCTCGTCTTCCAGAACTACGCGCTGTTCCCACACATGACGGTCGCGCAAAATGTCGGTTTTGGCCTCAAAATGCAGGGCAAACCACGCCAAGACATCTCTGAGGAAGTCGCGCGCGCCTTGAAAAGCGTTCATCTCGAGGGCTTCGAAAAGCGCTATCCGAAAGAGCTGTCGGGCGGTCAGCAGCAGAGAGTGGCGGTCGCCCGTGCCATTGCGCCGTCACCCTCTGTCCTGCTTCTCGACGAACCGCTTTCCAACCTCGATTTGAAGCTTCGCGAGGCCATGCGTGTCGAGTTGAAGGAAATCCAGCAAGAGCTCGGCATGACTTTCGTCTATGTGACGCATGACCAGGAAGAAGCGATGGCGATGTCCGACCGGATCATCGTCATGCAAGGCGGTGTCGTGGCGCAGGAAGGTTCGCCGGCGGACATCTACAATCAACCGAAAACATCCTTTGTGGCGGACTTCATAGGCAAGTCCAATATCCTGCCGGTTTCGGGTCTGGATGACACTGCAATCGATGACGCGTGCGTGCGTGTATTGCTCGGAGAAGCAAGCCTTCCGATCATCGCCGCTTGGCCGCAGGACCTCGTTCCGGGCAAGGCCCGGTTCTGTTGCATAAGGCCCGAGGCAGTCAGGCTTGCAGATGCTGCAGGCGATATGGATGGGCCTGTGAACCTCCTGACGGCATCCGTCCAGAAGGTCGTCAACCTCGGCGCCTATCTGGAGGCCTGGTTGTCCGTGAATGATGAGACGACGTTAAAATCCATGATCCGCTCCACGCGCCTGGACATGCTTTCTGTTGGCAGTCGCGTTGAACTTGCCATTGCCCATTCCGCGGTCCAGTTGCTCGAGCAATAGCTCAATTAATAACAATCCTATATCAATAACTAATAATTGATATTGGAAACCTCATCGAACCCTTGGCTAGACTTCATGCGATCCCAAGTCCGGGATCTCCTAAAGGAGGCACAAGAATGCTCACCAGAACGAAGGTTTCCGCGGTCCAGAACTCTAACAATGTCTGCGCCGACATCGTTGGGTTCGACTTCTCCAACTATGACGACAAAGACATTGCCGCAGTCCGGTCATACTGGCTGCAATACGGCGTTGTCCGCTTTCGCGCAGCCCATATCACCGATCAACAGCAGGTGGATTTTTCCCGTCACTTCGGCGACTTCGTCATCCACCCGAAGCAGTTGCAGGAAGGCGGACACCCTACGCACCGTGAGATCCTGGTAATCAGCAATGTGATGAGGGACGGCAAGCCAAGCGGCGCGCTCGGCAACAGCGAAGCAACCTGGCATACCGATACCTGGTTCTACGAACGTCCGCCGGCAGGAGCAATCCTCAGAGCGATCGAAGTCCCTCCTTCCGGAGGCGATACATATTTTCTGTCGACCTACCGTGCTTGCGAAACGCTTCCCGACGAACTGCGCAAGGCTATCGATGGACGCCAGATCTTCTTCCAGAACGTCTACGACAAAACCGGCAAACTGCGCCTTGGAAAATCCGAGCCGAAGAGCCGTGATTTTCGCGAGTGGAGCGGCGTCGTCCATCCCCTGGTCCGGACCCACGGCGAGACAGGACGCAAGGCTCTCTACCTAGGCGGCACGTCCGAGGGATCCTGGATCGTCGGCATGCCGCTCGACGAGAGCAGCGATCTGATCACAAAGCTCTGGGAACACGCGACCGGTAGTGCCGCCGAAGTCTTCATCCAGAAATGGGAGGTGGGCGACATCATGATGTGGGACAACCGCTGCACGATGCACCGGCGCGACTCCTTCGATCCGAACACCATCCGCATCATGCATCGGACGACGACCGCCGGCGAACGCCCGATCTGACGCACAATGATAGAGACGATCGGAGTTTTGTCGAATGACTGAACCATACCGCATGAGAACGCGGCCAAAGGCCATTCCGCAATCATTGCGAACCCTCCTTGCGGATGTCGAAACCGCAACCATCGGCCATTTCGAATATGTCGGATTCGTGGGCGCGTGTATCACCCCCGTCTTTCCGGCAAAGGCGATTGGAACGGCGATCACGGTGGCCGCACCAGGCCGCGATGGAACCGTCATCTACAAGGCCATCGATCTGCTTACCCCGGGAGATGCTCTCGTCATCTCCCGGGTTGATCAGGACGACGTTGCCTGCGTCGGCGGCGGTGTCGTGGCAGCTGCCCGCGCGCGCGGAGCGGTGGCCGTCATCGTCGATGGACCCTGCACGGACGTCGAAGAGATTCGGGCCAGCCAGTTTCCAGTCTGGTGCCGCGGCGTCTCATCCAAGACGACGAGCCGTCGGCACCAGATCGGCGGCGCAATCAACGTCCCAATTGCGTGCGGTGGTGCAGCCGTGCTGCCGGGCTATGCAGTCCTCGCCGATCACGAGGGCGTCTTCGTTGCCGAACCCTCGCATATGCGCCGCGTCGCCGACTTTGCTCTCAGACGACAACGGCATTCGCTTCAGCTGCGGCCCCATCTTGAGGCCGGCCGTTCCATCTTTGATTTGGACCAGGTCGTATCATGAAAATTTCCCTCATCCAGATGAATTCCCAGCCCGACCGCGATCTCAACCTGCACGCTGCCGAGACCCTGATGCACCAGGCAATGGAACGCGATAGACCAGACCTCATGGTGCTTCCGGAGCATTTCGACTGGTCCGGTGGAACCGCTGCTGAGAAGCTCGCCGCAGCCGACGACATGCCGGGCGGCAAGGCCTATCGAATGCTGCAGGAATTCGCGGCTCGAGAACAGATCTGGATTCACGGCGGAAGTCTGCTCGAAAGGATCGGAGGAAGTTCAAAGATATATAACACGACGGTGGTTTTCGACCCAAAGGGTCGGGAGGTCGGACGCTACCGCAAAATACATCTATTCGACATCGAAGCGCCGGATGGCAAGATCTATTGTGAATCCGAGAAAGTGGCCCCTGGCGATAGACTCTTCATCTACGAAGCGCACGGCTTTAGGATCGGCTGCGCCATCTGTTACGATCTTCGTTTCCCCCGACTCTTCGATGCGCTTTCGAGTGCAGGTGTCGATGTCGTCATTCTACCAGCAGCCTTTACGCTGCAAACGGGTAAGGACCATTGGGAAGTACTCTGCCGTGCGCGTTCTATCGAACTCCAGGCCTATTTCGTCGCCTGCGGACAATGGGGTGGCTATGTCGCAGCGAATGGGGAACGGCGTTTCACCTATGGCAATTCTCTTGTCTGTGATCCCTGGGGCCAAGTGATCGCCCGTGCGGCCGACCAGGTCGGTATGCTTGCTACTCACATCGATCGGGCTCGCGTTACGGCGGTCCGGCAGCTCATTCCGACCGCATCGCACAGGACAAACTTCGAAGGATTGGCTCGAACGTCCCTCGATCGCGGTATCGCCGGCTCGTGCAGTTGTTGCTCCTGTACCGGTAGGCGACGTGACGGTGCTCCAAATTCTTGTAGTGGCGAGACGACGAGACACCCGTAGACTTCGCCGTAGCCATCGTCCGTCCGCCCAACCGGATAAAAATCATGACTCCCTCAATAGCCCAAAGGATCGGCGAATATATCGCCGCGGAATCTTTCTCGCGTCTTCCGCCGGAGGTCATTCACAAGAGCAAGCTTTGCATAATGGATTCGATTGGCTGCCTGTTCGGCGCGCGTAATCTGCCAGTTGGTCCGCTTCGTCTCAGGAGCCGTTTAAGGGGCGCAACCGCATAGCGGGTGGAATCTATGCTTATAAGTCGCCGGTCAGGCGACGCGATCGGTTCCGCAGATGCGGCTGAAAAGCGGACAGGTTGTTTAGCATAAGAGGATTGGCACGCAGCAGTATGCCTATCCTGCGGGGATGCCGGCTAACCGGGTTCCCTGAGGTTGACCTTGCCCGGCAACGTCACTGTAGCTGCGACGGTGCCACCCGGCGTTAGGACCGGAGTGGCATTTAACTCTTAAGCGCCAGCCAGTTCAGACGGCTCCGCGCCATTCTCCGCACAATGAAGATCCGTAGGACTAAGAAAGTTTAATATTGGAAGTTCGCGTGCCTTTTTATACGGCTTATCCCGTTTGCATAGGGGCAGCGCATGAGCGACATTAAGCGCTTAGCTTTAGCGCTAGAGCGGATCACGGACTTAGCCTTGGCGGGAAAGGAAGCGTTGCTGAGCTTCCTCGATGTCATTCATGGGAATGCAGCGAGCCGACCACGAGTAGTTGACTGCTGCACCGGAGAACACCGTCTTTCCCGATACCACGTCGAACCTGCTCACCGTCCATTGGAGGAGAGAACCCAGCCCAATGATCGGCTTTTGACAGCCAAATCGCACGCATTCGAACGCAACGGATTTGGAGGCCGGGGTGCAGCTAAATCCCAGGGTACGGAGTTTCGCGGCCATCGCGACTTCGTTTCCGTCCACTTCGGCAGCCAGTTTCTGCACGAACGCTTCGTAGTCCTTGAGAACGAGTGGCAATGGAGCGAGTGCGTCGTTTCGAACGTCCCCAGCTCGCGCACTGCTCCAGCATCCAAAGCAGGCTAAGAGGACGAGTGCCAGACCGCTTGGTGTTACGAGCCTCGATTTATTGGTCACAACATTGCCTCATCGCCCCATCCCGCCCCAATATCGGCGCAGGGAATGCTCGTCATCCCTCAACACTAGATTTGGCTAGTACCTGTCCGAACCGGATAAGCCTTTTTTATCCACACAAGCATCCCTCCGACAACAAAAACATGTCCCAATCTTTCCTTTAACGGCCGCCACCGAAGTGCGAGATTCTCGTAGCCACATTTGTTGGATGTGGGACCCCAATGGAGGATAGCGATGGAGACCGTAGCCGGATATTTTTCGCATACTGAAATGGCATGTCTCGGCGTCCGCCTCAATGTGGATGATCTTCACAAGGCCGCCAAAGAGGCTTGGTCCGACATGCGTCTCGGACGGGCACACGGCCTGAAATCCGTCCTGTCCTTCAGTGAAGCCGACCTTTGGAAGCAAGCGGAGTTTCAGCCCTATCGTGACGAACTCAAGGGCGAGCGATTGGGCTGGAAGCTCTCTGCGCTCTCCAGCGTCGGAGGCCGGTATGCTGCCGTCAAAGTGGTCGGCGCCAATGCAATAAACCGCCGCTTTGGCAGACCCCGTTCTGCCTCGACGATCATTCTCCTCGACAGCTTCACGCTGCGTCCCCTTTGCGTGATGGATGCGACAGAAATCTCCGCAGCACGAACGGCAACCTACGCCTCGGTCGCCCTCGAGCGCTTCTTCTCAAAGGAAAACGACCTATCCATATTTCTCTTCGGAGCCGGGCCAATTGCAGAGGAAATCGTCAGGGCACTTGCCCACTTTGGAAAGGACATCATCTCGACAATCTACGTGCGCAGCCGATCGGGAGCTTCCGCGCAGCGGCTGGTCGAAAAACATGGACCGACCGCCGGAGTTCCGCTTGAGGCTGCTTCGGACAATCGCAAGCTGCGGGATTGCCGCTTCGTAATCACCGCCTCCAATGCCAGCGCACCCGTCTTCGCAGCGCCGGATATATTCGCGAATGCCGTTCTTCTGCATCTTGGCGGAGACGAAACACCTGTCGACCACATTCAAACGGTTCTTCGGTCAGGCCTCGCAGTCTGCGACGACGTTTCCATGGTATCCCGGCGCAACTCACAAAGCCTTGCGCTCTATTTCTCGCGGATGGGCGCAACGCTGGAGCAACTTGGCCCTTTCCTCGGGATCACCGGCTTTAAAGACGTCGCTGATGTTAAAGACGTGCCGGACCGCCCGATCCTGATCACCTGCGTCGGTCTGCCGATGCTCGACCTCTATGTCGCCGCCCACGTCTACGAAACCTGGCTCAAGCCCGGCGCTGGCGCAGCGCCATCTTCCGGCGCGCCCGTTCGCGGGTAAGTGGAAACTGTGGTGCGCGGAGGCACAAATGTATACGACGCAGATCCTGGCAGATCATCTGATGACCTATCCGTCCGCCGCATTGCCAACCGAGGCGAGACAAAGCGCCCTCTGCTGCATTCTGGACGCGGTGACTGCAGCAGTGGTCGGAAGCGAGATCGGCGGTGCACAGGTGGCGCGCGCGATCGCCCGGCAAGAATTTGGAGTCGGCCGCGCACCGATCTGGTTTACCGGTGAAAGCCTGGGGACAACGGCTGCGGCCTTCTGCAACGCCGCCTCGGCATCCACGCTCGATTTCGACGACGGTCATCGCGGGGCTCGCGGTCATCCTGGTGCAGCCGTCGTGCCCGTGGCTTTGTCGGTGGCTTGTGAGACCGATGCGCCCGCCGACGAAATCCTAGCCGCCGTTGCTCTCGGATATGAGGCCGGTATCCGTGTTGCTGTCGCGCAAAATCCGGATGCCATAAGGAGCCGGCAATCTGGACGCTGGACAGGGTATGGCGCCGTCGCCGCGGCCGGGCGTCTCTACGGCACCGGTCCGGCAGCACTCGCCCAGGCTCTTTCGATTGCCGGAGTACTGGCCCCGAACCAGGAGGCAAACGGAAGCTCGGGCTACGCTAAATGCACTGGAAATGACGTCAAGGAAGGCATCCCGTGGAGCGTGGTAACCGGGCTCCTCGCATTGCAGCTCGCCGAGCGGGGATTTACAGGCCCGCTGGATCTGCTCGATCACCATTCACATTTCGATCCGTTGGTCATCACTGCAAGCTTTGAGCAACCGATGGAAATCTCAAATGTCTATTTCAAACCATACTCCTGCTGCCGCTACATCCATCCTGCTCTTGACTCGCTTGCGGCAGTCTTTCGCCGTGTCGACTTTACGCCAAAGAAGGTCGTTTCAGTAGACGTGCGTACATTTCAGTGGGCGCTTCGGCTTGCCAATTCTGTCTCGCCGAAGACCTTGACCGATATCCAATACAGCCTCCCCTATTGCATCGCGATTGCCGCCATCGATGGAATTGCGGCACTTGCGCCGATTGGCGAAGCCCAACTCGCCAGACCAGACCTATGCGACTTCGCCCGAAAGGTGCATCTGTTGGTCGACCACGACATCGACAGGCGCTTCCCCACGGAAACGCTCGCATATTTGAGCCTGCACACAAGCGATGGTACGACAGTGACCTCTGACGTCACGGCGCCACGCGGCGACAAGGCGCGGCCGATGGATTGGGATGAGCTTGTCGACAAGTTTCGCGGAGCGACCCGGAAGAATCTCTCTCCTAAGGCGCAACGCACTATTCTGAACGGGCTTTCGGCAATGAACAGAGGAGACGCCGCTCCTTTCCTCCAATGCCTGCGTATGCCGTTAATTCAGTGAAATCGTTCGCGCCTTCAGTCGGCAACGTCCGCCGGCGGCATCTATCGCTCCATCAAAGAAAAGTTAGCGTTAAGGTGACTTCCAGTGCTTCCTCGTTGTCGCTTGCCGCGATTTGTGCTGACACTCCTCTTAGGGCCCAAACTTGGATCAAGTTAAGCTGGTATCCGATCTTTTGATTGAATTGGTGTTTTTCGATCGAGACTTCATATCGGGAGACCAGAGGTGATTTCGACCAACCGGGTGACTCAGGCTCTTGCCGAACTGGACGAACTGCAAAGCCTTGACCAACGAACCATCGACGGCTCTCCTCGAGATCCGCGATGCTACTCAGAATGCGAAAGATGCAGACGTCGAAGTCTTTCGTAAGCCGCATTGCCGGCCAATCGACCTGTGAAAGATCGGGCCTTGCTTTCGCAGCCGTTCTCCTTTTTTCAGGCAAGCGCGCACGTCAGGAAATCTTTGAATTGATTCTCTATAGCCGGCACCTGCCTGTGGAAGGTCATACGCCGGCCGCCCGTTCATAAGGAAAGGAAAATCCTTCTCGTTGGATAGTCGATGATAGGCAATGTCGGCCGCATTGACAGGTGAACCAAGGACCATCACTCCTACAGACGTGGCGGCCAAAAGGCTCTTTCGCGGGAGCTTAATTCGCCTGATCATATGTCTTTCCGCTTTTCTGCGCGCTTTAATCTTCGACAAAAAACCGTCTCATTGAATACAAATGACTGGGTTTTTAAATATACCTCAAAGAATCCATGTTTATTTATGTTTACTCTCTTTCCACTGTAACTTGAAAATCCTCTAACCTTCGTCCTTTATAGTAGGCTATAAAACCGAAGGCGTACGGTGTTAATATGTATGGAATAGTTACCTCTACTGTGTTCCATTTTATTTTGCATTTCTGGTTTACTTTACGACATACGAATCCTAGCGTATGCCCATCGGGACCTAACCGAGAATAAGGTGATTTCACCAGTTTGATATCGAATTGAGAAAGCCATTCTCTGATTTTGTCTTCGCTTTGAAGTTCTTCAATGATCCTAAAAAAGCACACCCAGAGGTCGCTTTTTTCGTTAAACGCCTGCCAATATGGTTCCAAGACGAGTTTGGATTTTGGATCGATGCAGCTCTGCACCGTCGACCATTCCGAGATCGAGTGAGCCAAGTCCGGCTCGCCGCTCGCTTCGGCAACCCGATCAATGTCGCTAGTTTGTGATGCCAGGGTCAGCTTGCTACCAAGCAGAGAAAGTGTGAAAACAATCGCTGCGGCGACGCGGACAGCTGTTAACTGATTGAAAATGTCCCCCACGGGCGTACCTGAAGGCGTGATGTCGGCATTATCCATGTCGCCCCACTCTGCACATAAGACATGGGGGGGCCACTTATTCACTCCAGGTTGCTGTGATTTCAATGCAATCTCAAGAGATATTTTTCCGGGATACTAGTTTTGCGAGATATGTGGATAGCGGATCATAACCCAAGCGCCGCGGATGCCTAAACGCCCATGTCGCGAGCTTGCTGATCTGATGTCCGACTCGTTTGAAATTGTGATCCCGCGTGTATTTCCGGCCATGACGAGTATCGGCGGGAATATGCCGGGATCTCACAGACCGCAGATACCAGACCCATACCCGAGTTTACTTCCAAGTATGGGCCAAGTTTTTGTCAATTAAAGGCTTTTTGAAATTATTTATATTGGTCAGCACCAAGCTTTGTTTGGGTCCTTCCGTCAGACTGGCACGCCGTTCCTGACGGCAACACGGCCATCGATTACGACATGCCGGACACGACTAAGGTTCACGTGGTCAACCACGGTCAAATCCGCGCGCTTGCCTTTTTCTATCAGCCCCCGATCCCCTGCCATTTGCGGGAAGACGGCCGCGACGTTCCCGGTGGCAAGCGCTACCGCTGCTGGGGCCGAGAGCTGCTCTTTTCTTACCATCCGGTGAATCGCCTCGAGGATGCCATCCCAATAACCACCCGCGAAGTCGGTCGAAATCGTATCCACGCAACCACCGTCGATGAGCGCATCCAGGTTGGAGGCGTCATTGCGCCAATGCGTGCTTATGCAGTCCAGTGTAGAAACGTCTATAACCGCACCCTTGCTTCTCAAGTCGAGGGCAATCGAAACGGCCTCCTCCGGCAAGAAGCTCGGATGATTGCTGTGCCCGGCGACGATCAGTGCGTTTGGATGTTTTTCAACAACCGCGCTCAACCGTTTTGCAGATGGCGCTGCGTTGTGGAAAATGGCGGGATAGCCGACCCGCTCCGCCTCCTCAGCGATCTCATCGAAACCGTCGAGGGAGAGTGCGACGGATGGCATTACGGATCGTGTGATGATCTCGCGGATGCCCTCCGTTGTGACATGCGGAGACAGGCCCGCACGTTCCAACTCATCCTCCAGCATCGAATCCGACGTTCCACCGGCTTGATCGAGAAAGCGGCCGAGAACAACATCCTTCAGGCGTCTCGCCGTTGCGGGCGTGACCTCGATCCCAGTCTCCCGCAGGACCGCCTCCGGAATGAACCTGTATTCCTGAGCCCCGCCGCCCAATGTCTGCCCGCCGCCAGCCTCTCCAAGTGCAACCGCGCCGGCCGCAAGCATTTCATCGATCGTCGCACTCAGGTGCGGCACTGACAGGCCTCTGCCGTCTACCGCAAGGGCTGCCTGGATGTTCTTGAGCGTATGTGCCGTGGACACGCGAATATCGATTTGATGGCGGACCTCGCCGTCAGAATAGACCTCATCGCCCATTGCCAAACCACAGACATTCAAAAGAGTAGTTGTCCCTTGAAGAAGATGCCGATTGCGAAAATACGCGATGTCGTCAGCACTGAGCGGCGGCGAGCCGCTCGGCATCGACGGTCCGCAAATGCATCCATGGGCATGAGCATTGATGATACCTGGTATGACGATGCAGCCTGTCGCATCAATGATTGTTCGCGCCGCGATTTCGTCGCTCGTCCCAGCATTCCCAATTTGGATATCTGCAATCCTCCCGTCCTTGACGTAGACGGTCGCTCTTTTGTGAAACGTCTTGCCATCGCCGGTGATGAGGGCTCCATTGCGGATAACGATATCCATGACGAATGCTCCTTTTTAAGGGCCATGATGCGGTTCTAGCTGTCGGTCTCCTCGCCCGGCCGATCCGCCGCCCCGTCCGGATCATCCAGGCGGGAGGCGTCCAGCATGTATCCGGATGACCTGACCGTCCGGATCACATCGGAGCCGCCTGCCACATTCAATGCCTTGCGCAGCCGCCCGACATGCACATTGACCGTCTTGGCATCAACGTAGCGTCGCTCCGGCCAACCAGCTTCGATGAGTTGCGCGCGGCTGCAAGCTTGCTCACGGTTCTCCATCAAGAATTGCAGCAACCGGAATTCGATTGGTCCGAGATGAACGCTGATACCAAAGCGCCTGACACTGTGCCGGACAGTATTCAGTTCAATTCCCGCATAGGCGAGAATGCGTCCATCGCCCGCCGAAGGATGCGAGCCGGACTGGAACAGAACCCGGTTCCGCAGAAATCCGAGCAGCTTGGAAGGCGCAATCGGCCTGACGAAATTCTCATCGATTCCAGCCTTCAGCAGATCGATGAAGCGGCCCTCCGCACCCGGCCCGACCAGGGCGACCGTCATGATCCCTACGGTCTGCGGCTCCTGTTTCAGCCTCAGGCACGTGTCTGGCGCAAGGGTTTCGCCGGAGCGACAATCGAGAAGGATCGCGTCGACGTGATTTTCGCGCGCGAGATGGACAATCTCCTCCACGCCCGAGCCCAACGTCACGTCGTATCCTTCGGCTTCCAAAATGTGGACAAGCAACAGGTAGTAGTCCGCGTCGGTTGAACCGATGAGGATCTGAGGCCTCCTCGACGTCAATTCTCTCTCCCTTGGCGCCACTTTCCGATCGTTCACGACAAACCCACATCCGGCTGAACACCGCGCGAACCACGGAGAAGGGCTTAAACAGTTGCATTTCTACTTGCTGGCTCCTGACTCCGGCGCACACGCCGATACGGTGCAGGGAAGAGTACGTGGCGGAACGCAGAGCGCCTTCTATTCCCACTCCTAAAACACTCGAGCCATTAGGCTCGCGTCATGCCGCGACATCATCGCGCTTTTCAATTGCCGATCGGTAGCCGACGGGGCGAAGGCGTTCGAAGCTTTCCGCGTTTGCAGGAAGGGTTCCCGCAACGGCAATGGTATTTCCAATGGGACACGGCACCCCAAGACGCTGCATTGGCCAGCCGGCACGCTTGAGAATTCGTTCGAAACGCAAGTCGGTCGCCGTGACGATCTCATGAAAGCCGCTTGCGATCGACCATTCGATGATGCCTGCAAACATCATGAGCGTTGTCTTGTGTAGAAAGCCGCCTGCATGAGTTTGGGCGAGTGACGTATCGACGCAGAAACGTGAGCTTTCGACCATGCGTGCATGCACGTCGAGACTGCGCGATGACAGCAGTTGCGGGAAGGTGTTGGCGAGCATTGTCGGCCCCATCGACGGAAGAAGCCTGGCACAACCGGCAACCTTGCCCGCCGACGATACGGCAAGGATGTAAGTGGGATCGAGTTGGTCGTACTCGTCAGCCTCAAGGCCGTTCCTGACCTCTACATCCCAATTCAGCCTGTCGCGAAAGACTCGGGCACGCAGCCTGTGCATTGAATCGATCAGGTCAGCAAACTCACCGCAAGCGGTCGCCCGAACAGTCAGTATCTGCATGAGCAACTCCGATACAAATTGGTTCACTGCGTATTGGACACCAATCTCCTTCCTTAGGCGACTAATAGAATTAGCAGTCGAGTCCGCCGGCAAAGCGTGCACTAAGTCAGGCCGACGGTTGCGCCAGGCCCGGGCCTCGACGGCCGTTGAAGGCGTGGGCTCTCCCAGCGAGTCAAGGAGGTAGCGGTCTGGTGGCAACGAGATGGCGGTCGACAATTAAAGCTGAAACCCATAGGCATGCCGCCGAGAGCTATATCTTGGCGTCGAACCCGGGCGACCTCATTGAGCAGCTTTCCTTGCCGATCTCGAATCTCGCCCGGATGGTCAATGGCAACGGGACGGAACGGACGCTGTTCTTCGACGAAGGCAAGGCAATTGTCCGGGGCTTCGAGGGAGGCCTCCTGTTATGGGTCGGTGCGAGCAATCTCGTCGTCCGCCACGCTCTTCAGCTACTGCTTGAACACGGCCTTTTTCTCGCCACGTCGGATGAGCGGATGGTGATCTCTTGGTATCTAAGTGTCGGCAAGCCCTTTGCGGTGATCGAGGGGCTGCTGTTTGCAACGCCTCGCGACGGTGCCAGATGCAATACGCATCTGCGATGATCTTGATCGCCGTCTGGAAGAGAACCTACTTTCTAGATACCGTAATCGACGACCACCAGAAGCGAGAGCGCAGAGATTATCAGCAATGCACCAATTACCACGATCATCAATTTAGCACTGTACGACTGCCATTCCATTCGCCATATCCTCAAATTGAGGGACGTTGTAGCGCTAGGAAACACTGAGGGCCACCGGCCAAAGGGGCGATATTCCGTCGCAGGGTTAACCGTCGTTATTTCACGTCGCCAGCCTCACAGGAATGCTGGCGCGCCCCATCCTAGCTTAGTCTAGCGGCGAAGAGGTAGCGCCGGAAAATTCCAGTTCCTGCTAGCCCAAGCCCAAAATCGGGAGCACCTCATCCCTATCTCGCTCTTGCACTTGGTTGGAGGTTCCTGGCAGGTGACTACGAAGATGTCTAGTTCGATGAACAGCTGTTGAAGAACGTTTGAGGCGGCAACCTGCCAATATGATGTCGTTCGTTAACGAGACCGGCTCGCCGTAATGTCACCACGAAAGCAAATTTGCGATGAAGCGAGGATATGCTTGGTGCAGAAAAATCAGGTTATCGAGCTGTTCCCAATTGATGTCACCGTCCTGACGAGACCACAATTCTGACTGGTGAATTCCGCCCATTACGAGCACGGCGTCAATTCCCGAGCGGTTTGCGCCGAGGACATCGGTGTTCAATCCGTCCCCTATGCAAACTACGGAAGACGGCGGCAGCGCCAGAACACCGAGTGCCTTTGCATAAGCCTGCTGATGTGGCTTTCCGAAATACCATGCCTTTCCGCCGATTGTCTCGTAACGTGCCGCGATGGCGCCAGCGCATTCCAGGCGCCGGTCGCCGATCAGCACCTGCAGATCCGGATTGGCACAGATCATTGGCAGTCCTCGATCATGGCAGGCATGCAGCAGCGCGTCCCTTTCGGCAAGAGTTTGCTCCTCGAGCGTCCCGGTGACCAATACGAAGTCGGCGTTTTTCACTGCCGTGACGGCACGCTTCCCTGTTCCCGCCATTAATTTCGATAGCACTCTTGGGCCCATATGGTAAAAACGCCTTCCCAATTGCAGGCGCCCGCCGCCTTCAGTTCCAGATAGCGCTTCGAAGACCAAGTCACCGGACGTGATCAACGCGTCATAGAGCGCGTCACTAATCCCCACCCCCCGGAGATGGTGTGATACCTCCTGTTTGCGGCGCGGCGAGTTCGACAAGAGGACGACCCGTTTGCCGCGCGCGATAAGATGAGCAAGGCAGTCGATTGCTCCGGTAAAAGCAGTTTCGCCATCGTGGACCACGCCGAACAAATCGATAATGAAACCGTCGTAGGCTTCCGACAGCTCAGAAATACCCGTGAGAAGAGTTGGCCTAGCGAATGCCATCGCGCTTTGCGTCCTCATGTTTTTTGCCCTGAGCCTGATGGTTGCAGCCACTCGGCAAGAAGGTATGACGTGGTTGCGCAAAGGACCAGAGCGCCGCCCAGAACGCGAGATGCTGCAGACGATGCCCGATTTGCTACGCGAGCATATTGCGCGCATCGAGCGCGAGCGCAGCGTCCGGTTCGATCTCGGCGAGGCATTGTGGACCAGCCCCGCGCACTGCAGCAAGTCGCTTATTGCAAAGCTCGCTCTTGCAACGGAGAGCCTGGGCGTCAATCCGGTGCTTGTCCCGTCAGGCGGCGGCCACGACGCCGCGGTTTTCTGCGAGGCTGGCATACCCTCCGATATTCATCCGCAATAGAAACGGGTCACATCGTGCGGTGGGTTACTTCCTGCTCGGCAACGCTGCACGGCAGTTTGCCGACGCTACTATGCCGAAGCTTTGCAAGTTGATGTTGCTGATCGCGAGCTTGCAAAATTGCAATCCTATGCCTCGCAACTCGATGGAGCTTTCTCTACTCCGGATGCAGAGAAGCGGCGTTCCGCCCTTTCAATCATCGCCCAGACGCAAGCCGCTGAATCGGCGTAACGAGACGACTAAGGATTCGGCGAGAAGTTCAGCGTTATGGCTGGCTACGCACGATTTTGAAGGTCAGCTGCGTAGTACAGCGCTGGGTCGGACACCGGGATTTTGACACCCGCGAGATCTGCCATCTCGATCAAGGCTCCAAGGGCCGCCATTAATTCCGGGGGCGCGCACAGGCAGACGGCCAGTAATTCGCCCTCAAATTGCCACTGCGCAAGCGGCTTGGCTCATGGTCCACATCAGGCGTGCGGAGGGAGGGGTACACCTGCGAGTTTGGCCTTGATCCAGTCTGAGACGCGATAGTAGCGCAGCATCAGTTGCGGACCGTAGCTCATATAGAAGGGCGCGACGGTCAACGGCTCAAGCTTCAGCGCCAGGTCCTGCGTGGGCACGCCTTTTGCCCATTCCGAAAGAATGCCGCCCAGCATACTGCCGGTGGGCACGCCGCGGCCGGAAAGGCCAGTGAGAGCCACGACACCAGGCGCCAGGTCATAGAGACGCGGGACGGTTTGGTATTGCATATCCAACTCACCAAACCAGAAATATTCCCAGCGGATATCCTGTTTGATCTGCGGGTGCAGCCATTTCAGCCGGTCGCTCATGACGGTGCGGGTATAATCCACGTCGCGGCCGCGCCGGCCCATGGGAAACATCGAGGCGACGATCCGCCCCTCGGCATTGTATTTGTAGACAAAGATATCGCCACGTCCATCATGAATGGTCGTATTCTGCGGTAGGACCGACCTGCGCTCCTCATCGGAAAGCGGCTGTGTCGCCGCGACAAATACCTTCTGGATCTTGAATGTCTGGTCAAGCTTCGGCCAGCCGCCGACCGTGTATGCGCCGGTCGCAAAAATCACCTTATCGGCCAAGACCTTGCCCCTGTCCGTGCTGATCACCCAACCGCTGCCTTGCCGTTGGCATCCGGTGACGGGCGAATTCGTGTGGATTACGCCTCCCTCCTGGATCACCGCACGGGCAAGGCCGCGAGAATAACCGAGCGGGTTGAGATGCCCTGCTTCTTCATGCATCCAACCGCCATAAAAGCGGTGGCTACCCGTTACCGCTTCGACTTCGTCTCGATCAAGAACGCGCGTTCGAGCGCCCACGGCGTTATAGGTCCGAACCTTCTCCTCGATCGTCTTCATCATGGCGGGATAGGAAGCCCCCATGACGTAGCCATTCTGCTGCCACTCGCACTGAATCTGGTAGCGCTTTATCATATCGGAAACGCGATCGTTGGCGCGGGTTTGGCGGACTATCAATCGTTCGGCCCAGGGCTCGCCGAGCATCTTGCGCAATTCCGGCAGGCTGTAATGGGTAAAGGTCGGGGTGCAATGTCCGGCATTGCGACCGGATCCCCCAAAGCCGATCTCTTCCCTTTCCAGAAGCACGACACGAAAGCCATCCTGGGCAAGTTCCAGTGCCGTCGTCAGCCCAGTATAACCACCACCGACGATGCAAACATCCGCGTCGACCGTGCCTTGCAGCCTCGTCGTGTCGGGAGCTGGCGTGGCGGTCGCATACCACAATGTCGTCTTGAAAGGAGAAAACGTGCGCATCGTCTCCTCTCAGCTAAGATCGCTGCGGGCGTCGAGCGCGTCACGCAGGCCATCGCCGATGAAGTTGAAGCTGGTGACGGCAAGCGTAATGGCAACGCCGGGCACGATCGCCAGCCATGGCGCCCTGTCGAGATATTGCTGCGCGCCGTTCAGCATGTTGCCCCAGCTTGGTAGCGGTGGCTGTATGCCATAGCCGAGGAAGCTGACATAGGCTTCAAGCAGGATTGCACGGGCGACCGTCAGGGTTGCTGCGACGATGATCGGGCCAATGGCATTGGGCAGCAGTTCGCGGAACATGATCCAGCTGTTGGAAAGGCCGAGCATACGCGCCGCCAGCACGAAGTCGCGCTCGCGCAACGAGCGCACCTCTGCCTCGACGATGCGGGAAATCTCCATCCAGCTCGTCACCGCGATGATGACCGTGATCATGAAAGGGCTCGGCTTGATGAAGGCCGCCAGCGCCAGAAGCAGAAAGATACTGGGAAAGGACAGGAAGGCGTCGACGAAGCGCATTAGCGCTGCGCCGACGCGTCCGCCATAATAGCCTGCACAGACGCCGATGACAGTACCGATCAAGGTGCTGAGCAACATCGCAAAGAAACCGACCAACAGCGAAATACGGCCGGCCATGAACAGGCGCGCTGCGATATCGCGGCCCAGCGGATCGGTGCCGAAAATATGGTAGCCTGTCAGGGGCGGCGCAAAGCGGGCGCGCAGATCGATGTAGAGCTCGTCGTAGGGAAGGATAGAGGGACCGACAATGCAGGCGAGCGCCAAAACGGTAATCATCAGCAGTCCGAGCATCGCTAGCCGGTGACGGGCGAACCGGCGGAAGGTCCGGCTTTGCCACCAATGCGCTTTCGCAGAGCGGGAAATGGATAGGGTTGCGGACATGGTTTTTCTCCTAACCCAGCCGGATGCGCGGATCGACGAAAGCGACGAGAAGGTCGGCAATGAGACTGCCGACCAGCACGAGGATGGCGGAAAACATCAAAAGCCCCATGACGACAGGATAATCGTTATAGCCGAGACTATCGAGGAACAGCCGGCCCATACCCGGCCAGGTAAACACCGTTTCGGTGACCAGCGCGCCGCCGAGGATGGTTGGCAGCTGCAGGCCCGCAAGCGTGATCATCGGCAGCAACGCATTGCCAATCACGTGTTTCATCAGCACTCGTCGCTCCGAAAGCCCCTTGGCCTTTGCCGTGCGCACGAAATCCTGGTTGATGACGTCAAGCGTTGCGGTGCGCATGTAACGGCTCCAGACCGCCACGTTGACAAACGCCAGAACCACGGTCGGCATGATCAGGTGAATGGCATAGTCAGCGACTGAGCCGTCGCCGATTGTGTACATGTTCCCGGCCGGCAGCCATTTCAGCTTGAGGGAAAACAGGTAGATGGCGACAAGGCCGAACCAGAAAGTCGGGATCGACAGCGCCACCATAGCACCAATGGTGGCGGTATAATCGAAGATGGAATAGCGCTTTGTTGCCCCCTTGATCCCGACCCAGGTGCCGACGGCGATCGAAAGCACGGTCGAGGACCCCATCAACAGTAGCGTGGCAAAAAGGTGACCCATTATAATGCCGAGAACCGGCTGGCTGTCGCGGTAGGAGCGGCCCCAGTCGCCTTGCAAAAGGTGCCGCAGCCAGTCGAGATATTGTATCGGCAATGGCCGGTCGAGGCCCATCTGCTTAGCAATTCGGTCCAGCGCTTCTTGGGTCATTCCCGGTGTCAGCGCATATTGCGACAACGGACCACCGGGCGCCAGATTGAGAACTGCAAATCCGATCATGGACACCAGAAACAATAGGATCAGGCTTTGCCATAAACGGCCGAGAAGATAGCGCAGCATCGCAGTCTCTCCGATTGCTATTGTGGACATCAGGTCAGGGACGTCGAGATGCTTCGTTGGACCCTCCCCCGAAACGGGAGAGGGTTGCTCAAAGGCAGGCGGCCTAGGAAGCCCAATACCAGCTTCCGACGTTCCAGCTGTCGATGCGCGTATTGACGTTCGGAACGACGCTTTCGGCACCGGTCTTGTGGCCGCGCACCTGCGCGTATTGGAAGACCGGCATGAAGGGCAGATCGGCGCGCATGATCTCCTGAATCTTGAGATAGATCTTCTTGCGCTCCTCCGGCACGAAGATTTGGCCACCTTCGGTTAGGAGTTTGTCGACCTCGGGATTCGAATACTGCCATGTATTCTGTCCGGCGCCACCCTTGGCGCCGATCGACGTCGATTTGAAATAGTCGGACGTATCGGGATCGGCGCCGGTCAAAAAGTCGATGCCGACGACGACGGAATCGAACTGCGACATCATCCAGTATTCGCCCCACATTACGGCGGGGGGCAGGTTGGAAATGGTCATTTCGACACCGATATCCTTGAACGACTGCTGCATGAACTGCTGCACCTGTTCGCGGATATGGTTTCCGGCAGTCGTCGAGTTGGAGAAGGAGAGCTTGACGCCATCCTTGGCGCGAATACCGTCGCTGCCCGGTACCCATCCGGCATCATCAAGGATTTTCTTGGCCTTTTCTGGATCATATTCGTGCTTCGGCAGGTCGGGATTTGCATAGAAGGACTGCTGCGGCATGTAGCTTTCGGTCGGCGTCGGCAGGCCATAATACAGGGCGTCGATGATCGTTGCCTTGTCGAGCGCATGATAAAGCGCCTGACGAACTGCGAGATCCTTGAACTGTGGCTTCTCCATGTTGAAGGTGACGGATTCGACCGTAGACCCCGGCACGACGAGAACGGCCTTGCCTTCAAGCGCTTTGGCTTCTTCATAGTGGTCGGGCGTGATCCACTGCAGGCCCACCACGTCGATGTCGCCCGTCTTGAACTGCGTATAGAGAACCGTGAGATCCGGAATATACTTGTAGATCACGCGCTCAAGATATGGCCCGTCACCGAAATAGTCGGCATTGGCTTCGAGCGTGATGTGATCGCCGGCGACCCGCTCCACCCATTTGAACGGGCCTGTGCCGATCGGAGCAGCGTTGAAGGGCGCCGTGTTCTTGTCTTTTTCAGCGCCCAAAGCGTGTTTCGGCACGATGAAGGTCGACGCCAGGATCGACGGATAGGGTGCAAACGGCTTTTCCATTTTCCAGGTGATTTCGGTGGGTGAGACCACCGTCAACTCGCGCACCAGTTCATGCCCCGTCTTGCGCCAGCTGCGGAAATCCGGATCGACCAGCAGCTCCAACGTGAACTTGACGTCCTCGGCGGTGAACGGCGTCCCGTCATGCCATTTGACGTCCTCACGGAGTTTAACTTTCCATGAAAGACCGTCAGCGGAGATGCCGCCATTCTCGACACTCGGCACCTCCAGCGCCAACGCCGGCGTAAACTTGCCTTCGGGGGAAATGGCAAAGAGCGGATCGAAAAGGCTGAAATGAATGCCTTCATCGACTTCAATATGCGGCATATGCGGGTTGAAAACAGTCGGCTCCTGCGAAAAACCCACAATCATCTGTCCGGTCGGTTTGGCTGGAGGGGCGGCTGCGAATGCCCTGCCGCGGCCGAGAAGATTGGGTATGATCAAGCCGGATGCGCCGGCCATCGCCATCATGGTCAGCGCCTGGCGGCGCGTAGGATTGAGAATCGCATTCTTGGTTTCGTCAGACATCGGTCTGCTCCCTTTGCTGTTGCTCAGTCACTGTTCCACTTCGTTTTCTGCACGTTATGCGATCTGCCTTCTTTATTCGGGCAGACTAGAAGCCGCTGATCAGCTCGATCTTCGAGCCATCGGAGAAGCGTGAAAAACGGAAATCCTTAGGGTCAACGACCGGCGGCCGGCCGGTAACGATATCGGCCATCAGCCGTCCGGCGGCCGGCCCGATGCCGAAGCCATGACCGGAAAAGCCGGTGGCTATATGGAAGCCCGGGATCCTATCAATCGCTGAAATGACCGGCACGGCATCCGGCGTCACGTCGATGTAGCCGGCCCAACGCTGGGCGATCTCCGCCTTCTCGAAGACCGGAAAGGCCTTCTTCAGGTTGGCGAGCGCCAGGTCGGAAAGCTTGGTTGCCGGCTTCGGGTCGAGCACGCGATTATATTCGAACGGGCTTGCCTCATCCATCGCCCAGCGGTTGGCGATGCGCGCCTCGTCGAAGAAGCGGACTCCCAGACGGAACCTCAGCGAGCGCCACTCTTTGCCGAGCGCCGGCATGAAATCCTTGGCATAGCGGAAGGATTTCGGGACGATATCGACGACATTCTCATGACCAGATGCGATCGTGTAGCCGCCATCCTGGCGTTTGCGCACAGCAAACCCCTTGGACCAGATGGCCTGTTCCGGCCCGCCTTCCAAGGGGCTGGTGCGCAGCACCGAATTCATCACCTTCAATTGCGGCAGGTTGATACCGAGATTACCGGAAAACAGGCTCGACCAGGCGCCGCCGGCCAGCACGACGGCAGAGCAGGCAATCGGACCACGCTCGGTGATGACACCCGATATCTTGCCGCCCGATGTTTCAATGCCGCGGACTGCGCATTCCGTCAGAATAGTAGCACCCCTGTCGCGCGCAGCTTCAGCGACCGCCGGAGCCGCTTTCTGTGGCTCGGCACGACCGTCGGCGGTAGTGTAGAGCGCGCCCTTGATGTCCATGTTCGCATTCGGGAACATAGCCTTGAACTCGGTGCCGCTGAGCATCCGTGAGTCGAGTTGATAACCCTCGAGATTGCGCTTCCAGCGCTCATGATCTGCAAATTCCTGATCGTTGGCACAGGTGAACATGATGCCGGCGCGGGTATAGCCGGTGGCGCGGCCGGTTCTTTGATCGAGGCTGCTCCAGATCCGCAACGCCTCCGCCATCAGCGGCACTTCGCGCGGATCGCGCCGGGAAATGCGCACCCAGCCCCAGTTGCGGCTCGACTGCTCATGCCCGATGCCGCCCTTTTCGCACAGCGCGACCCGCAGGCCGCCTTCGGCCAGTTCGAGTGCCGTCGAGGTGCCGATAATGCCACCGCCGATGACGACGACATCCACTTCCTTGGGCAGGTCAGCATCCCCGTGGACAGGAACAACGTAAGGTCCCGGCATTCAGTAGGACTCCTCAAGCTGGCAATTGATGGTGAATTCGGCGACGCTCGCCTCGTTCGGCAGGTCCAGCAGCATGGCAATGATGCGGGCGAGATCACGCGGATCGGTCATCTGGTCGTCGGCGCGACTGGTGATGCCGCGCGCCATATCAGTGGCAACGAATCCCGGGCAGACCGCGGTGGCGCGAATGCCGAAATCCCAGCCCGTGTGGCGGATGCCATGCGCAAGTGCAATTGCGGCGAACTTGGACATCGAATAAAGCCCGGCAGTCGCACTCTTCACACGCTTGCCGGAGAGGGAGCCGAGAATGATGACCCGGCCGCGGCCGCTGGCCGTGAGCTGTTCCCAAGCCGCCTTGGCAAGCCGGCGCGGTGCCTTGACGTTGACCGTCATCGTTCGGTCGAAGTCGTCTTCGTCTGCCTCGATGACTGTTTTTGGGATCATGATGCCCGCATTCGCAATGATGGCGTCGATGCGGCCGAACGTGGCGATGGAGGCTTCGACCCAGGATTTCTCACCTTCAGGATCATAGGCATCGTACGGAAAGACGATTGCCGTGGTGGAATCTGCCCAATCCGGCTGAATCGGCTTGCGCATGCCGAGCGACACGCACCATCCCTGACTGTTCAGCAGCCGGGCCGTCTCCGCGCCAATGCCACGATTGGCTCCCGAAATTAATACGACACGTTTTGCCGGCATGGCACGATCTCCGGAAGCGGTTTACGGCAGGCCGGCGATCCGCCGGTACGCTCTGCGCAGGATATCCATCAGCAGGCGTTGCTCGTCTTCGGGAATGAAGGCGAAAAAATCCTTCGATTGCTGGGTGACGAGGGCTCGCACCTGTACCGCCAATTGCGCGCCCTTCTCGGTGATATAAAGCTCTTGCGCACGGTTATCGTCGACCGACGTTTCGCGCCTTAAAAGCCCGTGATTTTCCATCTGATCGACAAGCCGGCCCATCGCGGATCGATCCTTGAGAATGAGCTGCGCAATGACAGACGGGCGGATCCCCGGGTGGCTATCGACCATCAGCAGAGTGGTGATTTTCCCCGTACCGCGGGCGACATCACAGCCCTCCAGCCGCTCGTCGAGATCGCGTGACACCGCCAGATTGACGGTACGGATATAGAAGCTGAGTGTATCTTCCAGCACATCGAGGTCGATGTCGCCGATCGATATGGGTGGTGTTTTCTTTGGCTCAAGCACGGCACTAACGCTCCGAAAAACAAAGGGATAGCGTCCTGTTTTCCGGTAAGGAAACAGGTGTTTCAGTCTTATCTCCAGCATTGTCAGGCGTCGTTTCGACGGTGATGATTTGCTAGATAGTGGACAAATGCAACTATTTTTTCTGAGGCTTCGGCGCTAATTTGTTCACGGCAAAAGAATGCCTATCAGATAGGCGAACAGACCATGAAGGGGAGGCAGAAACGACAAAAACTGCCTTGCTTTTCAGCAGGACGGTTTAGTCACGCTCCGAAATTGATGTCAGGCGGCGGGCTCCCACTCGCTGCCGGGGATCGCCGAGACGAGCTTGCGGGTATAATCGTGATGAGGTGCGCGGAAGATCTGTGAGGGCGGGCCGTATTCGACGATCTCGCCCTTGTACATGACGGCAACTTCGTCGCAGATCTGGCTGGCGACCCGCAGATCGTGCGTGATAAAGATCATCGCCACCTTGGTCTCCTTCTGGATCTTGGTCAGCAGCTGTAGAATCTGCGCCTGGATCGACACGTCGAGGGCCGATACCGCTTCGTCGGCCACAAGCAGAAGCGGGTCGAACATCAGCGCCCTGGCAATACCGATCCGCTGGCGCTGGCCACCGGAGAACTCGTGCGGGAAGCGGTCATAGGCACCTTCGTCCAACCCTACCAGCTTGAGCGTCCGAAGCGCTTTTACCTTGGCCTCATGCAGCGAGACGCCATGAGCGATCGGTCCGACGGTCAGAACTTTGCCGATCGTGTGGCGCGGGTTGAGCGAGGCGAATGGATCCTGGAAGATCATCTGGATGTAGGGGCGCATCGACCGGAAGGCATCGCTCGACATGGGCGCGATATCACGACCGTCGAACAGTATCTTGCCGTCATCACAGTCCATCAGCTTGAGCAGAACGCGGCCGAGCGACGACTTGCCGGAGCCGGATTCCCCGACAACGCCGAGCGTTCGGCCCTTGCGGATCGAAAAGCTGACGTTGTTGACCGCTTTGACTGTTCGGCTCCTGGAAAAGAACCCTCCCGACGTGTGGTAGGTTTTGCTCAGGTTCGCGACTTCCAGCACCATCGGCGTATCGGCGGTACCTTCGCGGTCCTTCGCCCTCATGCGTGGCACAGCGGCGATCAGGCGTTTCGTGTAGGGATGCTCTGGCGTATTGAGCACCACATTCGCCGGCCCCTCCTCGACGAGGCTGCCCTTTTCCATGACGACGACGCGGTCGGCAATCTCGGCGACGACGCCGAAATCATGGGTAATGAACATGACGCTCATGTTCTTGCGACGCTGGATCTTGCGGATCAACTCCAGAATCTGCGCCTGTGTGGTCACGTCCAGCGCCGTCGTCGGCTCGTCGGCAATCAGCACGTCTGGGTCGAGCGCCAGCGCCATCGCGATCATGACGCGCTGCCGCTGGCCGCCCGACAGACGGAAGGGATATTGATGTTGCAGCAGCGCCGGATCAGGCAGGCCCACCTCATCGAGCAACTCGAGGATCTTGACTGCACGGCTTTCTCGCGTGCCGATCTTGTGGGCCTCCATCACCTCGGTGATCTGGTCGCCGATTGTCATCAGCGGATTGAGCGCCGAGAGCGGATCCTGAAAGATAATCGAAACAGCGCGGCCACGCAGGGTGCGCAAGCTCTCTTCCTCCGTTTGTATAAGATCCATCCCTTTAAACAAGATGTTACCACCGGTTACGGCGATCGCCGATGGTAACAAACCCATGATGGCGTTGGCTGTCACGGATTTTCCCGAGCCGGATTCGCCTATGATGCAGAGAATTTCTCCCTGTCTCAGGTCAAAGGAGATATCGCGTACAGCATGCGTCCGCTCCATGTTTTTGGGTAGGCTGACCGTCAACCCCCTGACAGATAACACCACGCTTTCGGCAGTTTCGCTTTGGACAGTTTCAGTCTGCTGCATGGCGAATCCCTTTCTCGCGAGTGATCATGAAACGATAAGCAAGAATGGTGCCGAGTCCGCTTTAAACCGGATCATTTTTCCGCATTTCAACAATCAACGACAGTGCGAGACACCATTTTCCGCCTGCCACTGCGTGCTCAGGGCTTCCATGATAGTCACAGCCTACGCGATCTCTAAATGGCGGCAAACATAAGGAACAGCGCCGTCGAGCAGTCGCGCCGCTTTATCGTGCCGGGTGTTCGGCGATAAATTCGGTACGGGCAATGCCCTGACCAGACCCCTGGAACCAATAACGCGTCACGACATTCTCTTTCCACGAGATAAGGAGATCCCAAATGACGAACGATCCTAAAAACTCAAAGCCTGATCCCGACCTTCGAACCAGAGCGGTTGATTATCGCCGCAAGAATTGGGTCGCATGGATTGCAGCGGTAGGATTGATTGCGATTGGCGCTTTCGCTCTCACCCAGTGGTCTAACGGACCCGACACCGATCCAGAGACCACTGCTTCGACCAATTCCGAACCCGCGCCGGCTCCAGCAACCCCGGCCGCGCCGACAGACAATAATGCCGCACCTGCTCCCGTCACGCCGCCTGCAGGCACGACGCAACAGTAAGATTGAACTTGCCGTGGTCGGATGCCGCTTGCGACGGATCATAGCGACGACGCAAAATGCGCGTCATGGCCGCCGCAAGCGCCTTGTGCCATGAGGACGATGGGACCATTGGCTTGCAGGCCAGACTTTTTCGCGCCCTATTGATTGAAACCACGCCCACGACCAAGTGCCTGCGCCTGGCGCTCGGCCAGGATCTTCTGGCTGCTTTCGATCCGGACAGCCCGCTGCAAGACCTTGAGCGATGTCCGCATCGCATCAAACGCCTTTCGGTCGGCCGGCGGCACCATGTTGAGGGCGTCCTTCTCATCGCGCCCAATGGCATCAGGCCCAAAACGCGCATCGAGTGCCTTGCTCACCGCAGCGAACTCGTCGCGGACCTTCGGATCAAGCGAGCTGACCATTCCGGTAAGCGCCCGCGGGTTCTTCGCAACCGCTAGGGTGAGGCGCACGAGATCATCGCGGGCGCCCCCGCTCAACCCCGGAATGGCTATCGCCATGCGTCGCCGTTCTTCGCCGAGCGTGCGGAGAGCCGCATCGAAGGCATTTGAGTAAACCGAAGCAAGGGCGATCAGGCGATTGGCAACCTCCGGAAGCGCTTGCAGCGCATCCCTGCGCTCTCGCCCGGAAGCAAGCAGCCGGTCGATCAGGCGGTCCGAACCGCGTAGCGCTCCGTAAGCTCCGGGATCGCCGGCGACGGCTGCAGCGATGCGATCCGCCACGACACCCTTTGTGATCAGCGCCTCGATCGTCGTCACCGCTCCGGCCGGATCACGCCAGATGCGCAACGCCGCTTCCGCAAGGGCCGCGCGGCGCTGCTGGTAATGCGGAGTCGACATGGCGCTTGCTTTCGCGTCCTCCTCGACCGGCGCCTTGAATTCTGTGACCGCGGCAAGGAGCGGCGGGGCGGAGGTTTTCTGCCTCTCCGGATCAAAGGCCGCAGCGGCGACAATCCGCGAGCGATCCTGGCGTTCGGCCTCATGCTGCGCTTCGGCAAACCGCTTCACAGCCGTAAAAAGCTTCACCAGCTCCTCGCGCTTTTCTTGCCCCAAATCCTCCGGCATGCGCTCCATGGCGTTGCGCTCGACATGCTCATTCGCCCTATCGGTAAAGGCGCTCCGGCCGAAGCGAACCGTCAGAGCGTCGCTCAACGCCTTGATTTCCTGGACGACGGAGCGATCCTCGGCGGCGAACAAAAACGCAGTTTTATAAGCCTCCTCCCCACCCGCTTGCCGGATGGCCTCGATCTCGCTGAGACGCGCATGAGCGGCCATCGATAGCGCCGGAACCGAAAAAGACATCTGCGTGCGGCGCGTCCGTTCACGCGCGCCGAAGCGTTCGGCGCTCTTCCGGAACGCCGCAGTATGGGCGCGCACCAGCGGCTTTAATTCAGCAAGGGCGGCAATCGCGGCATTGCGCTCGTCACGCGCCGCCCGCCCATCGATTAAACGGTCCGAGCCGCGCAAACGTCCGAGCTGGGCCGGCGCACGCGTGATGTCGTCGGTAAGCCGGCGGGGCATGGCGTCAGCGTGTGAAGCCCGGTCGTTCAGCAAGGCAAGCGCCTCGCCCGGATCAACGAAGATCTTCCCGAGCTGCGCGCGAAGGATCGCTTGACGTTCCTGACAACCGGGTGAAGCCAGTTGCGCCAGACGCGCATCCTCGTCCACCCCCCTTGAGAAAGACGTCACCGGCGCCAGAAGATACCGCATGTCCTCGACACTGGTCTGCTCGACGGATGGGACCGGGACTCGGTCATCATAACCGATGTGCCGCTCGCGCTCGATCGCAAAGCCTAGAGCGACGTTTGCCCGTTCCCACAGCACCGCCAGTTCCTTCCTCTTTCCGGCAAGTCGGGCCAACTGCCGGGCAACGTCCTCTTCTATCCCGGCGGCGATCTCCGCGAGATGACTAATCCCGCGACGCCGCGCGAAATCACCCGCATAGGCCTGGTAGACGGCCTCATTTTCGAAATCGAGCGTGGTGGTCTTGGCGCCGGAGCGCGACAATCGCTCGACGAGCTGATTGAACAGTTCGGGCCGATGGCTTTCGCGCTCGATGCGCTTCCGGCGGGCCGCAGCGGCTTCGACCTGTCTGGCTGTCCAGACGTTGCGATCCACTTCCCTTTCCTCGAAACGCTTCTGTCCGGTTTCCGCGTCGATGACAGGAACCTGAATTTTGACTTTCTCAACCCCGTCCTTGCGCAGAGTGACCGTGTCCCCGACGTCGGCCCCACCCTCCCGCAGTGCCTTCGGCAGGCTCACGCCCCAGAGCCTATGCGTAACCCCGTCATCCGTTTTGACGTCAGCATAGGGGCTCGGATCGACGTCCTCTCCTTCGCGGAATTGTGCCTCCCCGATATCGACAAGTTCCCCAGTGACGCCGGCCGCATGATCGACCCGGCTCTTCCTGCCCCATTCCGGAATTGCCTCGAAGTCCTCTTTGGCAGCGTAGAGATCGGCACGGTGGCGATGGCGGGTCATCGCCACATAGGTCAGATGCTGATCCATCATGCCGGTCGCAAGAACGAACGTCCGGTCCACCGTGGCACCCTGCGATTTATGGATCGTCGCGGCATAGCCGTGATCGATATTGCGGTAGCTGTCCCCACTGAAAATGACGTCGTGGCCATTATCGAGGCGCACCGAAAGCAATGTCCGGTCGCATTTATCGGTCGTCGAAACAACCGTGCCCAGCGTGCCGTTCTTGACATATTGGGCCTTGAGATGTTCGGAGCGCGGCTCGAAGAAGCGGGCGTTTTTGAGGAAGATGATGCGGTCGCCAATGGCAAACTCGCGCGCCCCGCGTTCGGTCTGGAAGGCACGACTGTCACGAAGCGCGCCCTCGGCCGTCATCACGGTCCTCAGCGCCTCGTTTAGACGCTTCACATCCATGTTGGTATGAGCGAGAACGAGTAATTCGTCGCCGCGCAAACGGCCCGGGCTTCCTTCATCGGCGGATTTCTGAAGCAGTTCGCGACGAGCATCGGTCCAGTCGGAAACGATGCGCCCGATGACTTCCTCGCGCGTCTCCAATCCGACAAGATGGCCTCGCTCCAAATAGGCGTCGAGACCCTGTTCGACGTCGCGGCGCGCAAACAGCCGGGACGCGTCGCGTGCCCATTGCTCGCTTTGGCGGCGCACGCCGGAAAGTTCGGCAAAGCCGATCCGCTCCGTGATTGCCCGAAACGCAGCACCTGCCTGGATCGGCTGAATCTGCATGGCGTCACCGACCAGGACGACTTTCGCGCCTGCCTCTTCCACAACCTTCAAGACGCGCGCCATTTGCTTCGACGACACCATGCCGGCTTCGTCGATCACCACCACGTCGCCGCGTCCAAGCTTGTCGCCGCCGTCGGCCCAGGCGAGCTCCCAGGAGGCGAGCGTCCGCGACTTGATGCCGGAACTGCTTTCCAGGCCTTCGGCAGCCTTTCCAGCAAGCGCAGCACCGATCACCCGGCGACCTTCGCTTTCCCAGCCGACGCGCGCGGCATCGAGCAATGTGGATTTACCCGCACCCGCCAGGCCGACGACCGCGGCAAGGGCGCTGTCGCCTGCGACATGCCGGACGGCGTCCACCTGCTCCGCATCGAGCCGGAAGCCCCATTCCGGATCACGCGTCTCGACGCTTCCGATCGCTGCGGTGATCCGCCGATCGGGGACGGCGTGCCCGCCGCGCTCTGCGAGAACCCGCGCCGACTGAGCCATGTCATATTCGATGCGCAGGATGTCGCGCGTCGTGAAGATTGCGGACTCTGCAGCTTTTCCCGTTTGCGGATCGAACAGCTGCGGCTTCAGCGTGACGAGATCGTTCGATGCCATCAGCCGCGCACGGATATTGGCGAAGTCAACCGGTTCGTCGACATAGCGGTGGAGCGCACGGGCGATATCGCGCTCATCAAAGGTCGAGCGCTCATTGGCAAGCTGCTTCAAGAGGAGTTCGGGATCTGCAAGCAGGCGATCTGCCATTTCCTGCCGGCGGGCAAGTTCCGCCGGCGCGAAGAACATCTTCCTGCCCCTTCGTGCCAGTGCCGCTTTTTCCGGACCGAGATGCTTCTGTGCGATCCCGTCCAGCCCCTGTTCGGCATAGGAGCGGCCGTCGAGGCGGATTTCATGACCGGCGAGTGCGAGATGCCGATTGGCCGCGTCCGCCCAGCCGATCTTCCACGCCTTCATCGTTTCCTTGTCGCCGGCCCAGATCCGATAGACAATCCTGCCCTTCGGCCGGTGGGGCGTGACGACGCGCAGCGGCTCACCGTCTGCTCCTGATACCGCCACCTTCTTCGGCCCGAACCCCTCTTCCGTCAAAGGACGCAGCGTTGTCATCAGGTGGATGTGAGGATTGCCGTCCTTGTCGTGATAGACCCAGTCGGCGACCATTCCTTTTAAGGTAAGGTTGTCGCGGACGAACTCGCGCACCAATGCGATGTTCTCGGTCCGCGTCAGTTCCTCCGGCAGAGCAATGATGAGCTCGCGGGAAAGCTGCGCGTCGGCCCGCTTCTCGAACGCATCGACGGCGTTCCAGAGCACCTCGCTGGCGCCGGCGACCGAGCGTCCGTCGATCGCCTTGCGCAGCCACGCCGGCGTCGCATCCGGCAAGACCAGCTCCTCATGCGCCAGTTCCGACAAACCGCCGCGATAGGTGAAGGACATGCCAACTTGCTCGTCCGTCATTCTCGTACGGTGGCGATAGGCTGCAGCCGAGACGATGCTGCGTCCCGCTCCCCTGCTGATCACCTGCGCTCTGACGAACATGATCGCCACCACCGTCTCCTGACGTCCCGGGCACGTCGCGCAAGCGACGTATATTGCGCCCTCAAACCGATCGGCCCGACTGGGCCGATGCCGCTTTTGCGTAACTCGTCTACCGGCGGGAATTCCGCTCCAGATTCTTGGGTTCTGCGCAAGCTAGCCCATTTAACTATCTTGTTCTAGTGTGTATAAATGCGAGCATCATAATGACAGAACACAATGGGGCATCGTCAATGGCAGCAAAATTATCGATTTCAGAACTCGATGCACAGATCGAGAAGCTGAAGGAACGCAGAAGACTTTTGATAGTAAAATCCGCCGAACGGTTTGCGCGCGCCGCGACAAAGGCGGGTCTGGCGGAGATGGAATTATCAGACGAAGAACTCGATGGGATCATCGCTGAGATCGCGGCGCGATTTCAAAAGAAAACAAAGGACACAGCCGGCGCATCACCTCAACCGTATCGACCGGAGGCTGGCCGGACTGGAACGCCGGCGGCGATTTCACATGACGGCTGAGCGCAAGCGCCAGGCGCGGGAAAAAATCCTCCTCGGCGGAATCGTCGCCAAAGCCGGGCTATCGAATGCTGACCGGGCGTTCCTGCTCGGCGGCATGCTCGAACTGGCCCGGACCGTTCCGGGCTCTTCGGAACATCAGCGGCTGCGCGACATCGGCAAAGAGGCGTTCAAGGCCTCTTCTCTGGATGTTGTTCAGGAGAAAGCGGAATGGCATTGAAGCATCGATTGCATCTGAGCCTTCTGCTTGTTCTCGTCCCTGTCGTCATTGCCGCCCTTGCCATCTACGTGACTGGCTGGCGATGGCAAGGATTGGCAGCCGGCATGTCGGGAAAGACGCAGTACTGGTTCCTGCGGTCGACACCCGTGCCAGCACTTTTGCTCGGGCCGCTCGCAGGACTTCTGACGGTCTGGCCCTTGCCGTTGCATCGACGCCGGCCGATCGCGATCGCAAGCCTTCTCGGCTTTCTCGTCGTTGCCGGCTTCTACGCCTTGCGGGAATATGGACGTCTTGCTCCCTCCGTTGAGCGCGGCATAATCGCCTGGGATAAGGCGCTTTCTTATCTCGACGCTTTCGTCGTGGTTGGATCGTTTCTCGGGTTTCTGATCGTTGCGGTGTCGGCGCGCATCTCCGTCGTCGTGGCCGATCCGGTCAAACGCGCCAAGGGTGGAACCTTCGGCGACGCCGACTGGCTCTCGATGCGTGCGGCCGCAAGACTTTTCCCGCCGGATGGCGAAATCGTCGTCGGCGAGCGTTATCGCGTCGATCGCGAACTCGTGCATAAGCTTTCCTTCGACCCGAACGATCGTTCGACGTGGGGACAAGGCGGCAGGGCGCCGCTCCTGACCTACAAGCAGGATTTCGACTCCACGCATATGCTGTTCTTCGCCGGTTCCGGCGGTTTCAAGACAACCAGCAATGTCGTGCCGACGGCCCTTCGATATTCCGGTCCGCTCATCTGCCTCGACCCGTCGACAGAAGTTGCGCCGATGGTGGTCGAGTACCGCAGGCGTGTTCTCGGCCGTGACGTGATCGTGCTCGATCCTGCCGATCCGGCAACCGGCTTCGACGTCCTCGACGGCATTGAAACGTCGACCCGCAAGGAAGAGGACATCGTCGGCATCGCACATATGCTGTTGTCGGAAAGCGCACGTTTCGAATCGTTAAGCGGCGCCTACTTCCAGAACCAGGCGCACAATCTGCTGACCGGCCTGCTTGCGCATGTCACGCTCTCGCCAGAATATGCCGGAAGGCGAACTCTGCGCAGTTTGCGCCAGATCGTTTCCGAGCCGGAGCCATCGGTGCTCGCCATGCTGCGCGACGTTCAGGAGAACTCAGCGTCCGCCTTCATCCGCGAAACCCTCGGCGTTTTCACCAACATGACGGAGCAGACGTTTTCCGGCGTCTACTCGACGGCCTCGAAGGACACGCAGTGGCTGTCGCTCGCCAGTTACGCTGGTCTCGTCTGCGGCAACGCCTTCAGATCCAGCGATATCGTCTCTGGCAAGAAGGATGTGTTCCTCAACATCCCGGCTGCCATCCTGCGCTCGTATCCGGGTATCGGAAGGGTGATCATCGGCTCGCTGATCAAGGCCATGGTGCAGGCCGATGGCGCATTCGACCGCCGCACATTGTTCATGCTCGATGAGGTCGACCTGCTCGGCTACATGCGCGTGCTGGAAGAAGCGCGCGACCGCGGCCGCAAATACGGAATCTCGCTGATGCTCATGTACCAATCGGTCGGACAGTTGGAACGACACTTCGGCAAGGACGGAGCGACCTCATGGATCGACGGTTGCGCGTTTGCCTCCTATGCCGCAGTCAAGGCACTCGACACGGCGCGTAGCGTCTCGGCCCAATGCGGGGAAATGACCGTCGAGGTAAAGGGCCGGTCGCGCAATGTCGGCTGGAGCAGTTCTACCACGGGATCTCGCCAATCGGAGAGCGTAAATTTTCAGCGAAGGCCGCTGATCATGCCGCACGAGATCACTCAGTCGATACGAAAGGACGAACAGATCGTTATCGTCCAAGGCCAAAGTCCGATCCGCTGCGGGCGAGCGATCTATTTTCGGCGCAAGGACATGAACGAGGCGGCCAAGGCCAACCGTTTCGTCAAAACCAAGCTCTGACCGGTAACCGACATCGTCAGACGGCCAAGGACTGCTTGCGATGCGTCTTGCTTCCGACTTGAGCTCCGAGTGCTCCCGCCACGGAGCCGACCATGTGAAGCGGAAGAAAGTCAGGGAACCGTTGCGACGCGGTCTGCCGAGATTCGCGGTCCTATATGGGAAATTCAACCAATGGCGGTTTAGCGTCTAGGCTTGGACGGTATAGGGGAGGCTTTGATTGCTCGCTCATCCCCCATTGGGCCGGGAATGCCGAAAAAGACTGACAGCTCTTCGCAGATTGTCGGCGAGCGCCGTCGAGCTAAACTCGCCCCCGACGCCTTTCCCCGGCGCATCAGGCACGCGCCCTGGTTCATCCATGCTTTATGTCGTGCCTAAGGGATGCTCGACACTCTCGCTGTCCCCAGGGCGTCTTGGGGGATACCCGAATGCACCAGACGCCGGACAGCGGGACAGAATGCAGGTCGCCAGAGGCTGGCGCTGCAAGTTGCTCGAGAGATTTCGAGGATCGTCGTGCGCGCCAGTGCTCGCAATCTGTTCGACCGAACCGCCGCTCGGATCCCAAAAGAAATCCCGCCCGGAATCGGCTTGCCTCGTCCGTCGACGCGGTTCTACGGCTCCACTCTTTTGGGCCGCCCGCGGCCGATAGCGCCGTCAGCGCGGGCCTGCAAATAGGCGTAAATGTCGTCGATATAGGGAGCAAAGTTGGGATCATTGGCGAACCCTTTCATGACCGAGCTTCCGCTCGTGCTCTGGCCATCGCGAACGACACGCCTGAACGTCTCGATATCGAGCGGCCGGTTAACGAGAGAGGATGCGAAAGTCGAGCCGACTCCATCGGGGCCGTGGCAATGGTTGCAGCCGGCATGATAACGCCGGTAACCGTTGTAGGTCCGCGCATCGGCCTTCCCATCGACCACTTTGTAGAACTTGTCGGCGGCCGCGTCTTCCTGCGAGGATCGCCCCGAACCCACCGCGACGCCACAGGCGACGACAGCGAAAAGTACCAGGCGCTGCAATGGACGCATCTCCCTATGCCTCGAAGACGCTTAGCGGCGCGATCGGCCGCGTCATCCGATAGCGAGTTCGTGCGAACCAAATCGAGCCCTAACTGTGTCACAACTGTGTCACAAGCCCGCTGCCGCAAAAGCCGAGCCAACTTCGTGTGCTTTGAAAGTCACTTTCTCGCACGTAAAGTTGACTCGGCTCTCTTCCCCGACCAGCCCTGCGGGGTTGATGGTCCGTTGGGTTCGCTCGCCCGGCAAGTCCAGTTGGGCAGGGCCGGAATCAGAATTTCGGACCGGCCAAAAGGATCACTCCTCGATTATGGCGCTGGTCGACACGTTATCGATCAGAGTCACGCTGGGCTCCTGCACAAGAAGGACCTCGCCATGGCGTAAGATCTCGAAGTCGGCGGACGGCTGGCCGACGGCTCGAGGGACGGAAATCATTAGCCGCTGCCCCGGTCCGAGTGTGGAGACGAATCGGATCGGCTGTGCTTCTTCTCCGGACGCCATGGTCGCTACCACCCGGTAGCCGCCGTCTTTCTCGACCGTGTAATAGACCGCACCATTGAAGCGGTCGAGATGAATACTGTAGCCGTTCTCTGGCGCCAGTTCCGAGGCCGAGGCGACGCCTGTCGTGGCGAGTAAGGCAATTGCAAATGCGATAGAACGTCTGGTCATCGCTATCCCTCCTCCGCGAGCGATCCTGCCTGGGCATTCTCTTCCCATGGCAGAGCTCAGCCTATGCCCGAAGCAGCTCGGGCACATCGGTACGGTCACCCAATTTCCCGGCGACTGGTACCCTAAATTCGCGCTCAAATTAGTTTTCGACGGCTTGCAACGCGCCAGCGGCTTACAGGAGCCAGGGCTCGCCGCGCAGGCGCAGGAGGACCTCCATACGATTGGCGGCGTTGAATTTGCCGAGGACGGCGGAAACCTGATGCTCGATCGTGCGCCGGGAGCGCGACAAACGCTGGGCGGCTTCCTTGTTGCTCATGCCCGCTGCGATCAAGGCAAGCACTTGTTGTTCGTGCCACGTCAAACCAAGCGGGTGACGGCGGGCCGCCCCATATGGCCCTCTGCGGGTTTTCGGCAACTGGCCCGCAACACCCAAGCGCTGCGCCTGCTTTCGCGCCAGCGCCGCAGCGGGACGCGCCTCCAACGACTCGAACGTCGTGACTGCACGGGCCAATGCCGGCCCGGCATCGGCTCCTCGAACCTGCATCAGGGCAAGCGCCGCTTCATAGGGAAGCCCCAGGCGATCCCACTCCCTTGCCGCCGCCAGCGTATTGCCGCGCAGCTCGGCAGAACGCGCTAAAGGAATCTGCGCCTTCGGCGCGGGCAGCGGTTTGGCGATACCGCATCGCTTCCACCACACTGCGAGTTCGCCGAAGTCCCAGGTACGGAAGTTATCGAGATCCATCCCGACGAGGGCATTTAATTGCTCATGGGCAGCACTGTCGTCTCCGTCAAGCCAGGCTGCTTCGGCCAGCGCCAGACGGACTGGCACGATTCGTTGCAGCTCGCCGGTCGCCAATCCCTCTTGGAGCGCCTGCTGGAGAAGCGCCAAGCTGCCGGGCTCACCCAGTCGCACGCGCACCGTTCCGAGCACAGTGAGCGCCGGCAGGTGCATGACCATCGGTAGGCGTTCGAGACTCATGACGCCCTGCGCAACGGTCTCAGCTTCGCGAAAACGGCCCTGCTCCATGCGAAGCTGCGCCTGCCGGCCGAGCAGGTATTGCGCCGCTGAATCGAGATCGTGCCTAGTGGCGAATGCGATGCCTTCGGACAACAAGCGTTCAGCCAGGACAAAGTCCTTGGACACGGCCGCGCATTCCGCGAAGTTGGTGTAGGCTCGCGCCGCATGGTCGTGAAATCCGTGCTCGAGCGCCAGCGCCAGGCTTTCCTCCAGCCGCTCGCGGCCGCCCGGACGGTCGGCGAAAAGGAGCGCGGTGCCGACATTGTTCAAAGCGTGGACGCGCGTTTCGATTTCGCCCAGTTGGTCGGCGAGTGAGATCGCGCGCAAGCCCCAATCGATCGCGTCGTCGAAGCGATAATGGAGCATGTGAAGTTGAGAGCGCGTGCTGTAGGCCATCGCGAGCTCCGAGCCAGGCGGCAATTTTTCCATTTCGCGCACCGCCTGGTCTGCGTAGTCCTCCGCCGGCTGGCCTTCGCCGCGGCGCCAGTGCAGCCGTGACAGCCTGCACAGATTAGGACCGATCTTGTCGGTGCGTCCGAGTTCGCGCCAAATCGCGATAGCACGATGATGCGCCTCAATCACCGGTTCATAGACGAGCAGGGCCAGTCCCGCCTCGTAGGCCCAGTCCTCGTAAAGTTGTGCGGCCAGCTCCGGTGTGGCTTGGGCGACGTATCTGAGAGCTGTCGCCAAATGTGAAGCCCCCTCCCGGTGGGCGCCTAGGCGCACCGCATGTGCCGCTGCTTGTGGCGCCAGTTCGAGAACGCGCGCGCCATCGTCGGCCCCGGCGGCGTGGTGTACCCGGCGTGAAAGCAGGGCAGACGCGTGGGTCGTGGGGAGTTGCGATATCGCCGCCTCCACCTTTGCATGGAGCGATCTCTGAACGTTCGGCGGCAACCGGTCGAGCGTCGCCTGCCGAGCAAGTTCATGTCTAAACATCACGGCGCCTTGATCGTCTTGCCGCAACAATCCGCGCGCCACGCATTGGTCCACCAGTGCTTCGGCCTCGACACCGAGCAGAGGCCGGATGAGCCACGGTTCCACGCTGCCTGGCACAATGCTGATCACCTCAAGCACTTTGCGTTCACCCGCTGTCAGTCGGGACAGGCGCGTCCAGACGGCATCGCGTATCGAATCTGGTACACGCCCTTGCTCCGCCTCGCCGCTTGCCAGAAGTTCGGTGATGAAAAAGGGATTGCCCTCCGTAACGCGATAGAGATCGGCGGCGCGGCGGCCCGCCTGCTCAGCCAACACCGTCACCGCTTCGGGAGACAGCGGCTCAAGCGCAATGCGGGTGACCGATGCGGACGGAAGATCGCCGAGGACATGAGTCAGGGGATGATCGGCGCCGATTTCATCGCTGCGCAGACTGAGCACTAGCACGACTGGAAGCAAGGAGATGCGGCGACCGAGGTATTTTATCAGGTCGAGCGTCGCGTTGTCGGCCCAGTGGACATCCTCGAAGATGAGTACGATTGCAACACTGGCGTGCTGGAGCACATTCAACAGTGCCGGAAAGAGCCGCTCCGGCGGAGCCGCCTGATCGAGCAGTGCTGCCACACGGGGGTCAAGCAGTTGCCCAATGTCCTGCATGGGTCCGAGCGGGCACGGCGTGAAAAGCGCCTCGCACCAGCCCCATAATACCTGGCAGCCTTTGTCGGCATGCTCCGCGAACTCGCGCAGGAGAGAGGTCTTGCCGATTCCGGCTTCGCCTTCGAGCAGCACAGTGCTGCCGTGCCCGGCCGCAGCGCTCCGCATTGCGCTCAGCAAAGTTTCGAGTGGACCCTCTCGATCGAGCAGCATCGCGAAACCCTCTCGTCGAGAGTATAACAAAATTAGATTATTTTGGCACAATGAAGTCTGTGCGAGTTGAAGGCCGTACGCCAATATTAGGTATAGGTTTTCGTTGTTTCTCCGGGACGTTGAGTAATCCGCTTCCGGTTGCTCGCGCGTGATGCGCGAAACCGGAGCGCGCGGAGGGCTGAGCAATCCAATTATCGCCGCTCGCGCACCTTCAGATTGCAGCAAGGACAGTTTCAAAGTCGACGGCACGCATCAGGAGAAATTTTTGCGGCTAAAGCATTCTATATATTGACTGGTTCAGCGGCGGAAAATCCTGCCATCTATGACGATCAGGCTGGCCATGATCAATGCCATCCCGGCTAATTCGAACGGCTCCAACCGCTCACCGAGAAATAACGCACTCAGTATGATTGCACTGACCGGCACTAGGAGCGTCACCAGGGAAGCTTGTCATGGGACCGTTTCGACGTCGGTCTGCCGAAATTCGTCATCTGTCGCCAGGATCGGCACGTCATAATGTTTGGCGCAAGCGTAATGCAGACAATCGCCGAGATTGAGACCATGGCGTCCTGAGCGGTAACGGTGCGCCGCCGACAATGCAAGCCGGGTCGTCTCCATCGCCGGCGGCAGCTCGCGAATTTCGACCCCTCGCTCGTCGAGAAATTCGAGCAGCAGTGGCTCTACGGCTTGAACCGAAATGTTGAACTTGTCCGGACGGGCAAGTCCAAGAGCAGCTTCCAGCACGGCGATCGGCGATGTCATCGGGCCTTTCGTCGAAGCGATCGCTTCTGAGACCCGCTCCGCCTCCGGTTCCTCCGATAGAAGGGCGATGATCGCGCAGGCATCGACAAACATCAGCCTTCGTCCCACATCTCATCGAAGGCCTCGCGTGGAAGCGGTTTCCTCGCTACGTCATTGATGGCGATCCGATGCTTCTCCCGCAGCCGTCTCGCGGTCTGCAGCGGCGTTTCGGTATTGCGCCGGCGCTCTATCGCTTCCTTCATGGCGATGACGATCGCTTCTGTGATCGTAACCCCTGCCATTTGTGCGAACTTGCGCGTGAGAGCATCGGCTTCCGGATTATTGACATTGATTGGCATGGCGCTCACATGTAGATGGAATCAACTATTAATGTATATCAATTTATCTACATTTCAAGCGCAGGAGAGTTCAGCGGAGAGACGACAGATATGTCTAGAGCCGACCGACTGACTATTCCGGTTGGCACTGTTTTTTCAGTTATCGGAGAAAATCTCGCCGACGTCGCCACGGCAAGTAGTTGGCGATCAGGAGCATTGACGGCCAGCACGTCGGCCGCGTTGCCCAGCCAGCGCCGAGGAGAGGTTCACTGTCCCTCGTCTTCACTGACGTCATTCGAGGTTAGCGAGAAATATTTCGATCTCGCGTTCGAACTGCTCGTCCCCGGCCTGCGCCTGTGCAATCAGGGCCGCGAGTTCGGCTTCGGCCTTGGCCCGTTCTTCCTTGGTGAAGTAGCAGCTCCGAAGTTCGGCACGCAGTTCGTTGACTTGATCGATAGTGGTCATGTTGATCGCCTCCTTTTGATGACGTCAACGGGACCACGTGCGCACGACGCGCGTGTCAGGGATCGCGGAACGCGACCGGCAGGGGCCGGCGAGTGGGGTGCCGGTTTTGTCGGAGCACAGGGAACCGGAGCGGAGATAAAACCGGGGGCCCACGCTCGTCCTTGACGCGGGCTGAACAGCCGTAGAATGGGAGGGCAGAAAGAAGAGAACCCGCGACCCCGACCAGGGGTCGCGACCGTATTCCTAAGAGTTCAGCCGCATGCCGCCGGGTTCCTCCAGGCCGAGGGTGAGCCCAGCCCCGCCCCGCTGGCGGGGGCAAATTTCCGGTCATTATCTGGACCGGCTGACCTCGGTAAACGACTTGCGACGCGCTATGAACTCGCGGAGAAGGGGAAGAAAAAAGGCTTTGCTGAACCGCCCAATGGGTGGTTCGGGCTCAAGGTAAAAGGAGCGGCCGACGACATCGCTGTTGAATTCATCTAGGATGATCCAGAGCCGCAAATCTGCATTGAGGCCGGCCCGCCGTTTCTCGATGGCGGGGATTTCCGCGGCGAAGCGAGGCCTTCTCCGGCTGCTTCGTAGTGATCGGGAAAAACAGTACCAGATCGCCATCATGACGGGGGAGCCTCACGCCAACGGCAACCGGCCGATCCTTTCGGCCCTCAGTCTCACCCTTGCCGGCCTCTCTAGCCCAGAGATAGGGATAGCGGATGACTGTCGCGGTCTGTATGTCGTCATAGCTGCTCACCGGCTGGCCTCGTCGGTCTCCGCATAGGCGTCGACCGCGGCCTCGAATTCGTCGAGCAACTCGCGCGGCATAGTTTCAAGCATGCCGACTGAACGGACATCGGATTGCCGCATCAGGCGTTCGTAGTCATCGATGTTGAGAAGCACGAGGCGCGGCTTGTTGCGTTGGGTGATCGTGACTGGATGGCGCAGTGCCTCGGCGATGATATCGCCAGATTTCCGGGAAAGATCACTTGTCGAATAGGAACCACCTGTGCGGGGCATGCTGGTCTCCATAGGTATTTGGTGCCGGCGATTATAGCGTCTTTATGGACACAAATCCACCATATACAGCATTGTTGTAAATGCTGTATGTTATCCGTGTCCGCTTGCGAGGCGGCTGGTTGGCCGGGATCTCAGTCCGGGCGGACCAGATGTTGGATACCGTCTTCGGCTCGCGTCGCGTAGACCAGAGCCGGGAAGCTCAGGTGGTCGAGCTCACGAGGTCATCGCCGTCTTCGTCCGGAAAAGCTTGCAGGAAGAAGGTCTGCAGCGGCCGGTCGTAGCCGATGACGGCGTCGGGATCGCTATGGCGGGAGGCGGTTTTCGCGACGGTGATCGTGTAGCGGCTCATCGGGAGGCTCCTCGGATCGGATGGGGTGCGTTCGCGGGTGGGGCCGGCCCCGTTGCCAGGGCCGGCATTCCGGATCAGGCCGGATTGTTCCAGAGGATGACCTTGCGGTTCGGTTCCCCGCCGGGAGCGGGTGCGAGATTGCCGAAGATCACGCCGATTTCCGGTGCTTCCAGCTTGACGGAGAGGTATTCCTCGCCGGTCTGGCGGGCGATGCGGGCCCACGCGGCTCCGATTTCAAAGCCGGTCTTGCGATGGATGACGCGGTAGTCCGGGGCTTCCTCGCTCGCCTTGTTGGTGTTCGGGATGATGGCGATCGGGGCATTGACCCGGATGGTGGCGAAGACGCCTTCAAGGGTGCCGTCGGTCTTCTGCGTCAGGGTTGCGATCGTGGTGGCCATGGTATTGTCTCCTTCGGTTGCTCGGGACCATTCCCGATGGCGCCCGAAGAAGGGGCCGAGCCGCAGGCGTCACCGGAGCGCAAGCGCAGGGGAACCCCTTGCGGGTTGACGCTGATGGCGGCCGGCCCCTTAAAAGGCGGCATAAAAAACGGGAATGGTCCTCGATGCGGCCGATGGGCGAGACGTCCATCTGTGGCCATCCGATTCGTCCCGGCTGCAGACCGCCCGCGCCCATGATGCACGGCACCGTCCGGATCAACGCCTCCTCGTCCATCCTCGCCCACAAGCGAGCCTGGCATGCCTCACCGCCAGACTTCAGTGCCTCACGGCGGTATCGCTGCGCCGCCGCCTCGCTGCCCGACCACAGGGACGTATTTCGCTCGATGCCAGCCTGGCGCGGCAATCTTCGGGAACCTCGCCCTGACCAATCCCGGTCTCAGCCAAAGGTCTCGCCGAGTCTCAACAGGGCGCGGGAAAGACCGGCCTTCATCGTCGCGCGCAGGCGCTTGCCAATATCGAGGACACAGCCAAACTCTGTCTGGGCGCGGCAAGCTGCACATCCATCACGGCTATGAACCGATCCGCCGCCACTCATCAGCAAAGTCGTTGAAGATCGTCGGCCGCGCGATTGATGATTGCGAAACGACGCATCGGCTTCTCCGCGATTGTCGTGCACAAGCTCTTTTGCCGGGCGCATAGGAGCCCGAGGATGGAGCACAATCTCGCGGAGTTAGGCTGCACCGGCCGCCTAAGTGTACGTTAGTCAGACCGCAGCTCACTTCACCATCGAGAATTCGAACCTGTCCCACTGAAGAATCAATCGATACTCGTTCTTTTGGGCGAACGTGCCGTCGCGATTGCGGACAATGACGCCGCAGAAACGCCACCGCGTCGGGTAGATGGAACAGAGCATATCGCCCTCGATTTTGCTGCTCCCCTGATCGGACCATTCTCCGACGGTGATCACTGTCGTGCCGTCTGGTGCCGTCACTCGCCGATATGCCTCGCCTGTCTCGATATTGCGCCCCTGGATTTCGTGACCGAAGAGCAGAGCCCTTATCGCGTCGCCGTCGAGGCGATCTTCCGGCTTCGGGCTGAAACCCTCGGGCAGATCCGGCACACCTGCCTTGCGCAGACCCACGAGGACTCTTTCCAGGTCGACGTAATTCTTGAACGGGAATTCGACCGCAGCCATCAGCCCTGTGTATTCAGGTTCCTGCGCTTGGACCAGGTATGGCTTCAACCTCTCACGGGCGGCAGCAGCATCAGCGTGTCGACCGAGGTGCCCGTAGGCGGAGATGAGCAACACGAGCCCGTTGTAATTGGCCCAAAAGTCCCAATAGGAGGTTTCCTTCGATTCCGGAGCGATCTTTTCGAAGGCGACGACAGCTTCCTCGAAGCGGTCCATCGAGAAGTAGGCGAGCCCGGCAAGGAAGTAACGCTCGCGCGGCCAAGCGGGATCCACACGTGCTGCGGCATCAAGGTAGCCGAGACCATTCTCGGCCCTGCCGTTAAAAATCATGGCGCGACTCAGCGACTCGTAACTGGAAGGGTCGCTGGCGTCGAGCGCTATGGCCCGCTCCGCGGCGGCGATCGCCTCATCGGATCTTTGCATCATCTTCAACTTTCCTGCGAGGAGTGTGTAGTACCCCGGAGAGGGATTCTTGGGGGCCTGCGTGAAGTAGGCGTCTGCCTTGCTGCGGGCTTCATCCTGCGTAAGCCCGAACACTTTTGACCGTGCCTCGGTCCAATGTGCTTCCCGATACATCCAGGCGAGTGCCGCCGCAGCATTGCCAAAGGTGCGATCAAGCGCCAAGGCCTGCTCATAGTATTTTACGGCCTCCACCCAATCCTCCGGCCTTTCCCTCAGTTCCAGTTCGCGACCGCGCAAATATGCCTCGTACGCGGCGAGGTTACTTGTTCCACCAGCGCTGGGTCCAACTTGATGGCTCGTGACCAGGCGAAGCTTGAGCGCCGTTGCGATCTCTCCAACCATCTTGTCCTGAAGCTCGAACACGTCGCTCCATGCCCCGTCGAGCCGCTCCGCCCACACGTTGCCATTGGTCGTCGAGTCTATGAGTTTTGCATTGATGCGCATTTCGGCCCCGGCACGACGTACGCTGCCCTCCAGGATGTATCGAACGCCCAATTGGGTCGAAACCTCTGATGGCAGGCTGGACTTGTTTTTAAAGGTGAATGCAGCATTTCGCGAAATTACGAACAGGCCGGGAATGCGTGCCAGTTCCGTTGTCAAATCCTCGGTAATGCCATCGGCAAGGTAGCCCTGCTCCTTGTCATCGCTGAGGTTGTCGAAAGGCAACACGACGAGGGACGGTCGGGTGTCGACAGCAGCAATGGAGGCAGCATCCTCCCTCTGCCAAGGTTGCCACCATGCCAATCCCGCCAATAGAAAGACAGCGATACCCATGGCGGCTGCGGGAATAGCCCGGGCTCGCAGGGTCCTCGTTGGGCCGATGGTGCTGCGTTCCACCGCGGGGTCAAGCACCACGCGATAGACCCGGATAGGCTCGGCAATGTTCTTGACCCTCCGCTCGCCCAGCGCAAGGTAACCGACCGCGAGCTTCGATCTCACCTGGTCATAGGTGGTTCCGGATATTGCGATGCCGCCGGGTTCCGCCAGCACCTGCATGCGGTCGGCGATGTTAACACCGTCACCGTGAATGTCTTCGCCTTCGACGATGATGTCGCCGAGATTGACACCAATGCGGAAAACCATCCTCTGTTCGGGCGGAAGTGCTGCGTTGCGCCCGGCTTTCTCCTGTTGAAATTCCACCGCGCAGTGCACGGCATCCACCACGCTGTGGAACTCGATGAGCACGCCGTCGCCCATGGTCTTTACCAGGCGACCGTGATGCGTGGCGATCTTCGGCTCGAAGAGTTCGTGCAGGTCGGCGTGGAAGCGGATCCGCGTTCCCTCTTCGTCGACCTCGCTCATTCGGCTGTATCCGACGACATCCGCAATCAGGACTGCTGCTAGGCGGCGCTCCATACCAGATCTTCCTGGGTGAGCCTCAAACGACATCTTACAGCACGTCACGTTTGGGTGCCATTGCTGATGGCCGGACAGGCGAATGCCCGCGGGCTGGTCCTTGCCACGAGTTCAACGTCTGACGAGCGCGTTGGATGCGCGGGAGCTGCTTCTGCACGGCTTGCCGGCCTCCGCACTGGATCACCTTTTTGGGCAACTCGTCGTCATCCGCAAGGCGCGGTCCTCGAAAGGGCCGTCGGCATGAGCCTGCGGACCTATCAGCGCCACAAGAACGCCCCGTCCAGTCCCCTCAGCCAGGAGCAGAGCAGACGGGCATGGAAGTTTACCGAGATCCTGACAAAGGCAACGGATGTTTTCGGATCACAGGCGGAGGCCGAGCAATGGTTGGAACGTCCGGCAATTGAGCCTCGAGCAGCTCGAATACGGCGTTTATGCATGACGCTGGTGCCGACAGCGCAGCGGTTCCAAGCACGAATGGGCACAGCACCGCCAACTGCGAGAAAATTCAACCAACATGGCAGGGGGTTGAATTTCTTTCTTGATTTTGTCAGGGGTCAATCTCTAGAAAGGGTCATAAATGACCCCTTTTTCAGGAGACACGCAGTGTCAACAGTGAGTCTAAAGGATGCAAAGGCATCGTTCTCTCATGTTATTGATCAAGCTGCCGCTGGCGAGTTTGTAACGATCACGCGCCACGGTCGCGCCGCCGCCGTCCTCGTCAGCGTAGGAGCTGCAGAGGCCGCAAGGAAGGCACTCCGGAAGGATCGACCTAGCCTGGTCCAGTACTTGAAGACCTTTCCGGCTGATTCCGACCTCGACGACGATTTTTTCGCCCGCAACCCGGCCCCCTCCCGCGAGGTTGATCTGTGAGCTTTCTTCTCGACACCAACGCCATTTCCATGTTCTCACCTTCCAGGGCGAGTGCATCAGACGCCTTTGCCGATTGGGTCAATGAGCAAGACCAACTGGACGCAATCTATCTTTCAGTGGTCACGATCCATGAATTTGAAAAATGCGTCCGCCTATTGGAAGCGAAAGGTGCCAAGGCAAAAGCGGCAGGGATTCACATGTGGCTGCAAGGCCTGATCGCTGGACATGGTGACCATATTTTGCCGGTCGACAACGATGTCGCTCTTGAATCTGGCAAGCTGGAAGCGAAAGCGATTACTGCCGGACACAGTCCAGGTGCGGTCGACGCGATAATTGCAGGGACGGCAAGCATTCATAAGCTCACCGTTATCACTGCAAACCTAAAGCACTTCCGACCGTTCGGTATTGCCGTTAAGTCACCGGATCAAGTTGCTCGCTAACGGAGTCCATCAAACTGCCATCAGCCAGGCCTTGGGGCCAAGTTCATCAATGAATGGGGTCACGAAGATGACGAAGAGACGCTTTGCCAGATATCGCCGCAGTGAAACACTGCTATTTGCCATGCTCTGATTTAAGAAACGGTAGAGGCCTTTCGCAATCTTGCGGATTGAAAATTGCTTACAAGGCCAAGCGTACCGCTCAGGCTCCTTGTGCGCTCCAATCTGAAACCGGCGACCGTCGGCGCATCAGTCGTCGATGCGGAACCCGACCTTCATGACCACCTGGTAGTGGGCCACCGCACCATCCTTGATGTGTCCGCGGATTTGATCGACTTCGAACCATTCGAGGTTTCTCATCGTCTTTGAGGCCCGCGAAATCGCCGTCTCGATCGCCTCCGTGACTGAGATCTTCGAACTGCCGATCAGTTCGACCTTCTTGTAAACGTGGTCGTTCATGTCATCCTCCCGTTCGAACTGAAACCTCTCCGACACGGCTTCCAAGCTTGCCGTCGAGCACAGACGATCCGGGAACGAGCGCCTTTTGTCAAACGCCCGGGATATGAGCGCTTCCGGAATTAGGCAAGGCCGAATGCCACAGGGCAGCTTAACGCCATGCAAGCGCGAAGCCTATTAGTTGGTACTCATTGCAAATTGAGCTACGGGCGCGCGGCTATCAGACGCCACAGATCAATCTATTTCACAATCTCCTTTGCTTATTATACATTTCCCCACAAAATAAGTTACATTTCACCGACGGACAAATTGCATTTATCCACTCATAGGAGCTGGTTACTACGTTTAGTTGGGACGGGAATGTTCAGTCGACCCGATTGATCCGGTGCCCACTGCGCCGGGTGGATTCGAAGAACGTCGCGGCGACCCTCATCATGAACGGCTTGGAGAAACGGCCGAGGCTATCCTGTCCGGGCTCCAGATAGTAGGATCGCTCAGCGATATCATAATTGTATTCATCGACGACGATCCAAGCCCGCTTCAAATCGCTAAGCCCGGCGCGCCGGCATTCCATTTCCGGGATTTCGAGGGTCAGGCGATCCGCGCGCGGCGGCTGGCTGGTGATCGCTAGGAGCGCCAGATGAGTCAGCCCACCGCGGTCGCTGCGAACCGCGACCACAACGCAGACAGGCCGCTCCTTGCGTCCCTCGGTTTCACCGCGGTCCTGCTGCCACGCCCAGAGATAGGGATAGGTGACGATTTCACCGGGACGATATTCACGACTCATCGTCATATCCTTCGCCGCGGGACAGTCGATCGAGCGCGCCGGCGAAAAGTTCGGCATGCTCATCTGGCATCTCACTCGCCTTGACGGTTCGGCGTGGATCGGCGCCGGCGCGTATGCGCTCGTAGTGCTCATAGCTCATTAGCACATAACGGGGCTTGCGATGCCGGGTGATCACGACCGGCTCACGCGCCGCCGCATCCGTGACATCGCCAACCTGCTTGTTGAGATCGCCCGTGGTAAACTGCTTCATAGCGGCGTCACCTCCTTAACCGCGCCATAATATCCATATTTTCCATATTTGCAAGAAAACGGCGCTCACGCGCCGTCTCCTGATGCCTGCCAGACGGGAATGCCGAGGCGGCGGGCCTTGTCGGCGAGATTGCCGGTGATGCCGGAGCCAGGGAAGATGATGACGCCTGCCGGCATCACCGAGAGCATGTCGTCGTTGCGGCGGAACGGTGCGGCCTTGGCGTGCTTTGCCCAGTTCGGCTTGAAGGTGATCTGCGTTATCTTACGGGTCTCGGCCCAGCAGGCGGCAATGCGTTCGGCACCTCTCGGGGAACCGCCGTGCAGCAGGATCATGTCAGGGTGCTTGGCGTGCGCCTGGTCGAGCTTCTCCCAGATCAGCTCATGATCGTTGTAGTCCATGCCGCCGCCGAAGGCGATCTTGGTGCCGGCGGGGATCAGCACCTCGGTTTCGGCGCGGCGGCGGGCGGAAAGGAAGTCGCGGCTGTCGATCATCGCCGCCGTCATGTTGGCATGGCTGACCTTGGAGCCTGTGCGCGGGCGCCATGCCGAGCCGGTCTGAGCCTCGAAGAGGTCGGCGGCAAAGTCGCGCATGAACTCGAAGGCGTTACGGCGTTCCACAAGCGTGATGCCTTCGGCGATGTGCCGTTCGAGCTCGACGCTCTTTACCTCACTTCCGTCCTGCTCGCGCTGGCCGGTTCGCTGCTGCCCCTCGTTGCGGTCGAGTTCACGCTCGATGCGCGCGCCGGCGCGATGGAAGAGATTGACGGCAGACCAGAGCAGGCCTTCGAGATCGGGTTCGAGCCGCGTGTCGCCGAGCATCTCGGACATGGCGTCGAAGATCGCGGTCAGTGCCGACTGGACGACCGGCTCTTCGGGAAGCGGCCGTGGATCAGGTTCGTCCTCAAAAGGGCGATATCCATAGATCTGCATTTCGTAGATGAAGCGATCGGTGGGTGAGGATGCGTGGTGGGGCTCGAAGCCGTCGTCGAGGTCAAGGGTAAGGTCCATGGTGGTCTCCATCCGGTTGCGGCCGCGCCTCTCGCGGCCTGGCGGCGACCCCGTTCACGCGGATGACGGGCCGGAACCGCGGCGCCGTGCGCCGCGGCCCAGCGCAGCGCCGGGCGGCGGAACGAAGGTTTCTTGTCCCGCGAGGAATGGCCGGCCGCATCGGCCCGAAAACTGGAGAACCGGTTTTCGGAACAGCCGATGCGTAGAAATGCCGGACAGGGGAAGAAACCTGACTGACCCGCTGAAGGCCGGGCTACGCGTGGCAAGGGTCGGCTCCCGGCAGGCCCGCGGGCGCGCCCGCCGCAGAGAGAGACCTGCGGGGCGCGGCCTTGCCTGACACGACACCCTTCGCCTGCCCCTGCCCGCCAATCACACGCGCAGAAAGGCCATCGCATCTGGCGGCGCGAGCTGCTGGCGCAGAGTTGCCGTCAGCCGATCCGGCCCAAGCCGCCGCAGATCCTCGTTGAAGTCGCCGAGCTCGGATGCAATGACGAGCGGCAGGATCCCGAGAGCCTGAGCCCGGCGGCTCAGTCCTTCGATCCCATGCCGGCCGGCTGCATCCGCATCGGCCGCTATATAGAGGCGTTGGCAACCTGGCGGCGGCACGAAGGCGGCAAGGTGATTGACGGTGAGCGCCGCCGCCATCGGCATGCCAGGCATCACCTGGAACAATGACAGCATGGATTCGAGGCCCTCGCCTGCCACCAAGATCGGCACGGACCCATCGACCGGAAAACCGAAGCGAACGGCATTACCAAGAAGACTACCAAGCGCGCGGCGCGGATCTTCGACCTTCGCCTTCCCGTCGCCATCCTTGTCGAGCCATGTGCGATGTACGCCGGTGATTGCCCCGGCAGCGTCGGTGACAGCAGCAATCAGGGCGGGATAGCTGGTTCTGCTGCCGGTCAGCAGATCCCAGTAGAAGCAGCACGAATGGTAGCGCAGCGCGGCATGTGCGGATGCATGCAAGATGCCGCGCTGTCGCAGATAGCGATCCGCGAGCGTACCTGCCAACGGCTGCGACATGCGAAAGAGGCGTCGGGCCCGTTCGGCGGCTGGCCGGTTGGGCGGTGCGGAACCGATGTCTTCATCCTCTCGCAACGCTACTGGACCGGGCTGAGGCAAGCTCAGAAAATGCCTTGCCTCATCCGCCACGTCGCGGAAATCGACCAGTCCGCATGTCTCGCGGATGAGATCGAGCAGGTTGCCGTGCTGGCCGGTGGCCGCATCTGTCCATTTGCCGGCCCGCAGGCCGCTGAGATGGACATAGAGCGAGCGGCCCTTGCTGTTGGCGACGTCGCCGACGATCCAGTAGTTGCCGATGCGCCGGCCGGCTGAGAGGTAATGGCGGCAGACGGCCTCGGCATTGCGCGCGAGACGGTCCGCCAGTTCAGAGGCGGACAACATGATCGAGCCTTTCTCTCTATCGCGTCGTAACGTCAATCATGCGATGACGCTGCATCGGACGCGCGAGGATTGCCGATCCGTCCTCCGTCACCGGAATGAAGAGCCGGGTCTTCCAACTGATCATCTCCGAAAACAGGGACGGAACAGGGGCTGGAGCGGCCGCAGCCGAAGAAGAGATCGTCTTCACGGGAAACCTCTCGAGAGCAGGAATGGACCGGCCTACCCGGGCGCTCTCCTGGTCCCGCAAGGCCAACCCTTCCCAGCCCCTCTCTCCCTCCATTGCGCAACCATCGCCCGGTCCAACGACTCATCTGAGATGACACTCTATACTGACTTATTTGCGATAGTAAAACTCATGGAGTTCGTGCTACAACTCCAGAAAATTCGGCGCGATCACCCATTGCGGGCAGAAAGACGGAAGGAACGACGTGCGGCAGTTTCTGATCGTCGACCGTTCACTTGATGAGGGCTCTTGCGAGCTGCAGGCGCTGCTTGCTTGTGCTTACGAGCAGAAACTCCGGCCCTCCTGCCAGTGCCGGGAGCCGGCGGTCCCGATGTATATCGCGAGGTTCGACGGGCAGTATCTCGTCAAACGCATGCCTCTTTCCGGGCGCGATCACGATCCCGCCTGCCCCTCCTACGAACCGCCTTACGAGCTTTCCGGCCTTGGCCCCCTCGTCGGCAATGCGATCCGTCTTGACGAAACGACTGGAACAGCGGCGCTTGCGTTTGACTTTTCGCTGTCGAAAAGAGGATCGCGGGCCGCCGCAACCCCTTCCGGCGAACCGTCCGATACGATCCGGAACGAAACAAAAAAGCTCTCGCTACGGGCCGTGCTGCATTATCTCTGGGAAGTCGGGGAACTGACGGAATGGACCTCGCTGTGGTCGGGAAGGCGCGGCTGGGGGCGGGTCCGCGGCAGCCTCATCAATGCCGCAAAGCAGATGACGGCACGCGGCAAACCTTTGAGCGACATCCTCTTCGTGCCGGAGGTATTTCATGCGGAAGACAGGGAGGGGATTGCCGCCAGGCGGGCAGCCGCACTGTCCGGCCTGCAAGCGGCGGGTTCGGGGCCAAGGACGCTCATGCTTCTCGTCGCAGAGGTGAAGGATTCTACGCCAGCGCGCGATGGCTGGAAGATCAGCATCCGACACATGCCCTTTCCGTTCATGATTGACGATGGAGCTTGGCGGCGCCTGAATGCCCGTTACGCGACCGAGCTGGAGATCTGGCGGTCGAACGAGGCGTTTCATTTGGTTGCTATCGCCACCTTCGGCATTTCGGGGGCCGGCATTGCCTCGGTCGAGGAAATTGCCCTGATGGTCGTCAACCAGAACTGGATCCCCTTCGAAACCGTACATGAACAGCGGTTGCTTGACCGGCTGGCAGATCTCCGGCGCAAGAGTGTCAAAAGTCTGCGATTCAACCTGTCTCGCGATCAGCCGGTCGTTTGCGTAACGCTGCCGGAACAATGCCCGGTGCCGGTGGCGATGTGCGTCGTGCCAGCCGGCGCTGATGAGGAGTATGAACGTACGCTTGCCGAGATGTTGGCCGCGAGGCCGGAGATGACGCCCTGGATCTGGCGCATTGCCGATGGAGAAATGCCGCCGCTGCCAGTTCGCCACGACGGCGCAGCTGGACGAGAGTAGGCCCGTGGGGGATGCAAGCTCCGTGAACTGCCGTTAAAATTCCGGAGTTACCTTGGCAAATGCCACAAAAAGGGTGCCGGTTCGCCAACGGCTGTCTAGCAGCGTGCCACTGCTCAATCTGGACATTCGGCCCCAGTCTCGACCCAGGCGGCGACAAGCGCGGCAAAGGTCTCCTGCGAGCCTGGAGGGGCACTGCGTCCTTCCCCCGGATGCCAAGCCCAGCCGACCAGATGGTCTTCGCCCATATGGCGTATGAGGTCGGCATGCGAACGATTGCCGTTCCGGCTTGTATCTTTTACCTGCCGACATATGTCACCCACCGTCAGCCCTTGCCAGGCCATGCTGGCCGGGGCCAATGACCAGTGTGCGTTGCCCGGAATGGATTTCATGCGGCTGCCTACGATCGGGCGATTCTCCGCACCGTGGCAAGTGCTGCAGACAAGCCCAGCCGGACCCAGCGAGCTATGGCTGGCATTCATCAACGGCACATGCGGATGCATGTCTTCTCCCTGCGTCGGGCTGCGCGTTGCCGGATGGCAGTTTATGCAGCGTGGATGCGTCATGACACGGCTGGCTTCTTCGAAGATAGCTTTTGAGCGCTCGCTGGTCTGCGTTATCGCATCGAAATCGGAGACGGTCTTCAGCGCTCCACCATCCGATGTTTCGGCATAGCCCAATGGTCCTAAGCCGGCAACGCTCCCGATCGTAGCGACAACAGCGGCGAGCGGGATAGCGAGAAACCGCTTGGCCATGATCACACTCTCCGCAATTCGTTCTGATCGATCGGCAGCGACCGCAGCCGCTTGCCGGTTGCCGCAAAGATCGCATTGAAGAGCGAGGGTGCAACACCGGGTGTGCCAACCTCCCCTATGCCGCCTGGTGCCTCGGAACTGGGCACGATATGCACCTCGATCTTCGGCGTCTCGTGTATTCGCAGAACGGGAGAATCGTCGAAGTTGCCCTCCACTACGGCACCGTTCTGGACCGTGATGCGTCCGTAGAGTGCAGCGCTGAGGCCGTAGATGATGCCGCTCTGTATCTGGGCTTCTACCGTGTCTGGATTGATGATCTGGCCACAGTCGACAGCGCAGATGATGCGGTCGGTCTTGAGCTTGCCATCTTCCCCTACGCTTACTTCGGAGATCATCGCGGCAAAGCTTCCGAAATCCTCCAAAAGGGCGATACCCCTTCCCTTGCCTTGGGGGAGAGTGGTCGACCAGTCCGCCTTCTCCGCCGCTAGGTCGAGGACACCTAGGAGGCGCGGCTTATGCCGAAGCAGCCGCCTGCGGTAATCGAGCGGGTCGATGCCCGCGGCGTGAGCCAGTTCGTCGACGCCGCCTTCGATTGCCGGGACGTTGCGCGTGGCACCGACGCCGCGCCAGTTGCCCGTCAACATTCCGTCCGGAGCCTCGTGGCGCACGAAGTCCGTATATTTGTTCGGGATCGCATACGGCGTCTCCGCACCAGTCATGATGTCGAGGTCTATGCCATCGCGCGTGAAGGCCGGTAGCCAACGCGCCATAACGGATGGGCCGATGACGCGATGCCGCCAGGAAACCGGCATGCCATCGGCACCCAGCGTCGCGGTGATCTTACTGTAATTTAGATAGCGGTAGCAGTCGTGGCGGATGTCTTCCTCGCGGCTCCAGGTGACCTTAACCGGGCCATCCACCTGCTTTGCGATCTTCGCCGCCAGAATGACGCCGTCGACATCGAGCCTCCGGCCAAAACCGCCACCGAGAAGGTGGTTGTGCACGACGACCTTATCCAACGGGAGGCCTGTGACGTCAGCAACCACTTGTCTTGCCCGGCCCAGCACCTGGGTGCCGACCCATACGTCGCAGCTATCGTTGCGGACGTGAACCGTGCAATTCATCGGCTCCATCGCCGAATGCGTGAGGATCGGTAGGCGGTAGACGAATTCAAGGGCGGGCTTGTGTTCGGATTCCGCCTTTGCGACATCGCCTTCGTTTATGTGGGGCAAGGCGTTGCCGCCGATCGCGTCCTCCGCGCGCTTCTCGAGATCGGCCAGCGAGAGAGCACCATCGGCGCCCTGCTCCCACTCGATGGAAAGTGCTGCAAGCCCCTTGCGTGCGGCACCAGTATTGTCGGCCACGATGGCGACTGCATCCTCGATCCGGACGACCTGTCGGACCCCCTTGACCGCCATTGCCGGTCCATCCGTGACCGATCGCAGTTTCCCGCCGAAGTGGGGACAGATCGCTATCGCCGCATAGGACACGCCTTCCGGGCGGGCGTCGATACCGAACTTGGCCGTGCCGTTGACCTTCTCGGGGCTGTCGAGACGTCGGATGGACTGGCCGATCACTTTGAAGCTGGACGCGGATTTTAGCGGAACTTCCTGCGGAACGGGCTCTGATGCTGCAGCCTGTATCAGGCTCCCGTAGTCGGCGCGGCGGCCGCTTGCAGCGTGAACGACATGCCCGGCCTCGGCCTTGCACGTATCCACTGCGACGTTCCAACCATGCGCAGCAGCGTTTACCAGCATGATCCGGGCCGTGGCACCTGCCTTGCGCATCTGCTCGTAAACAGCGCGAATGGCAAGGGAACCGCCGGTGATCTGATCACCTATCAAAGGATTTGCATAACGTGCAGGATCAGCAGGTGCATGCTCCAGCGTGATCTGATCGAGGCGGACTTCCAGCTCTTCGGCCAGCAGCATCGCCACCGAGGTATAGATGCCTTGCCCCATCTCCACGGAGGGCATGATGAAAACAATCTTGCCTTCCGCAGGAATGCGAATGAAGGCATTTGCTTCAAACGCCTCTGCGGCAGCGCATGACGGCGACGGCCGAAGGCCGATGACCAGGCCTGCTCCGCTCAGCGATGCGCCGATCAGAAAATGCCGACGCGAAACAGCAAGGTTGACTTTGTCGTGGATGGACATCGCATCACCTCGCCTGGGCAGCCAGTTTGATCGCCGCCCGAATGCGCGGATAAGTGCCGCATCGACAGATATTTCCGGCCATGACGGCATCGATATCGTCGTCGGTGGGCGACGGATTGGCAGCAAGTAGCGCGGTGGCGGACATGATCTGTCCAGACTGACAGTAACCACATTGGACGACATCGATGTCCAGCCAGGCCTTCTGTACCCGAGCGCCTTCGTCAGTCTCGCCAATCGCCTCGATCGTGGTGATCGGCTTGGCGGCCACCTCGGCGACCGGCATCACACACGAGCGCACGGGCGCACCATCGACATGCACCGTGCAGGCTCCGCACATGGCGATGCCGCAGCCGAATTTCGTTCCAGTGAGACCTATGGTGTCGCGCAGCACCCATAAAAGCGGAATATCGCCATCCACATCGACGGCGTAGTTCTTACCATTGACTGAAAGATCGTAGGACATGTGAACGTCGGCTGGAAGCCGCCCCTCAAACGAACATACAGCGGCGGCTAAATTAGCTGAAAGTGCGGAACGCCGCAAGTTGTAATCTTGTGATACCAGCATGCCAGAACCAAGTGACGATCGGCCGCTCCTTCCGAGCGAGCTTGCGCGAAGGCGCCTCGATCTCGCCGCTAGCGCTCGAATGCAAGCCAGCGCCGATGTCAGCCGAGGGGAAAAAGCCCGGGCAGATCGCCGGGCAACGAGTTCTCTCGGGGAGATGTCTGACGTTTTCGGGTTAGCCAGCCAGACTGGCCGATGGTCAGGACGCCTGCTCGAGCAGTTTCCCAGCCTTGCCTTCCAATTCGAGGCGGGTGTCCTGATGGGTCTTCTCGCGCGCCAAGGCCGTGATGCCCTGGACGAAATCGAAGATCGATTCCGGCGGCCTGCCTTCTTCGGACAGGACCGTCTGGATAATCTTGCCGGTCTCGCTCTTCGAGAAACCGCGCCGGCGCAGGAAGGTCTGGCGATCCTCATCGTTGCTGGCTACGATCCGCTCGCGGGCCGCCCGGATGCCGGCGACGAAGGGCGCGGGGGAGGAATTCGTGAAACTTGTCAATGCGGGCGCCGCCTCGTGCGCGAAACGCTGACCGGCAAACTTGGAGTGCCGGATATTGATCTCCTCGAAATTTTCCGTGCCCCAGAGATTCCTGTTGGCGCAGACCGCGCGAAGATAGAAGGAAGCAATGCCGAGGGACTTCGATCCGACTTCGGAGTTCCAGGCATAGAAGCCGCGGAAAAAAAGGTCCGGTTCGCCATTCGCCAGCCGCCCGGCTTCGATCGGACGGGTATCGTCGACCAAAAACAAAAAGACATCACGATCGCTGGCGTAGAGCGTGGTGGTGTCCTTGGTCACGTCCACAAAAGGGTTGTGCGTCATCGTCGACCAGTCGAGAACCCCCGGCACTTTCCAGATCGTGTCGCCGGTTCCATTTCCGGCGATATTCATCACAGCCGCAACGAGCTCGTGGTCCCAGATCCGCCCGTATTCGGGGCCCGTCACCGCCCGAAGCTCGATGCGGCCGTCGTCCATTTCAAGGGTCTTCACCAGCTCGGCGCGATGGTTGAGCAGACCATGCTGGAGATTGATCGCGGCAAGTGGGGCCGGCAGCTGGCGCATATAGGTGGCGGGAGCGCCGACCAGGCTGCACAGTTGGCCATAGCTCCAGTGCGTCGGCGCGATCGGCTGCCGCTGGCCGGGAACGATGAGTTCGAGACGTTCGGCATTGTCGTGTGTGGCCTCGAGGCGGATTGTAGAGCTTTCGACGGTGCGGGCGTGCGCCCGCTCACTGCGGGACTTGACCGCTTCGTAAAGGTCACCGAGTGAGAGATAACGTTCGTCGTCGGGACGGAAAAACCATTCCGACGACACCCGGCCGATGCGGTTGCCACGTGAGATATCGACACCGTAGCCGGAGGTAACGGGGCGAGAAGAGGCTGTTGACAGGTTCATGATGAAGCTCCTTGAACGAATGAGGCCGGTCATCGCGTTCTGCTAATGCCGGGCGAGGTTGATAAAAGGCGCAGCAGCGATCAGGCCGCGCGACATTAGGCTGGGCGGGCCGGTGCCGACCGGCGAGACCGGTGATCGAACGAACACTGGCGGCAAGGGCGCCCATGTCATCGAGCGGGGTCAAGGCGACGAAATGGTTGATCCACCGGTTATCATTGCGTCCCTTGCAGGTGCCGATGAGGATGCCGTCACCAGGGCATTGCGCGGGGGGATGGTGCGCGCCACGGTGAGATCGAGCACCGGCCGGTCAGGGAAGCGGCCGGACGGTCGTCTTCTTCCTCGTCCTGGTCGCCAGCGGGTGCAGCGCTATTCGTTGAAACCGCACCTCCGGTCGCGGCCTCTATGTCGCCGTCTACATTGTCGCCGCTTGCTTCGGCTTCTGCCTTCGGCTCATCCTCCGGCCGGACGAAGCCACGATCGATCTTCAACTCTCCACCGTTACTAAGCGAGATGAAGACACCGCCGCGGGCTACTTCCTCGGAATCGAACACAAAGGGCCGATCTTTGAGCCGGTCGAGCTCTGCACCGAGGTCTTCGAGCTGCTTTTCCGTCTCCTCGGAGGAGCCTTGAGCGGCAGCATAGTCAGCGTCGAGCTTGTCGTATTCGGCCTTGAGAGTGTCGTAACGGGCAGGCTCGTCCCTGGTCATGTCCGCCTGCTTGCCGTAGAAGCGGCGAAGCCCGGAGGCATGGCCGTAGGGGAAATCGAAGGCAGCCTCGACCCATTTCCACCCCTCGGTGCTTTTGAGAGTTTCAGCGTCGGCCTTGAGCTTGTCGACCGCTAACTTTTCCAGCAGTGCCGGCTCCTGGAGCCAACCACCTTGATCCTGCTCGAACAGGTCGCGCATCACCATGCCGCCGGCAGCCTCGTAAGCCTCGACCCCGACGTAGACCGCCCGGCGGTCGCTGGCACGGATCGCCGTTTCGGTCAGCAGGCGGCGAATGTAATAGGCCTCCCGCGCATGCGACCGCGATGCCGTATCCCAGACCTGTTCCTGGCGAACATGATCGTTGGTGATCGAGAACGCGATGATCTGTTCAAGCGCCATCTCGCCGGCGGCATAAAGATGAAGAAGACGCGGCGAGACGGAAGCAAGCCGCAGCCGCTGCTTCACGGTTGCGATCGAGACGAAGAAGCGGGCAGCGATCTCCTCCTCGCCTAGACCTTGCTTGCGGAGCGTCTGGAAGGCTCGGAACTGGTCCAGAGGATGAAGATCGACACGCTGGACGTTTTCGGCCAGGGAATCGTCCTCGGCGGATGTGTCGCCGCCGCGCTTGACGATGCAAGGGACCGGTTCCGTCTTCGCCATGCGCTTCTGCTTGACCAGCAGTTCGAGCGCACGGTATCGCCGGCCACCGGCAAGAACATTGTACCTGCCGGTTTCCTCGCCGTTCTCGCCAAGGATCGGCCGGACATTGAGGCTCTGTAGAAGCTTGCGAAGAACGATATCTTCGGCCAGATCCTCGATCGAAACACCCGCCTTGATTTTGCGGACGTTCTGTTGCGAGAGTTCAAGCTTGTCGAAGGGGATGTCCTCCGACCGATTGAGAGTAACTTCCTGAATGGCTTTAGCCATGTCATTTCTCCACGACGGACCGGCCGGAGCCTCTCTCCGACCTTTGCCAACCCGTCACGGAATTCCCCTCCCCCCTCTCTCTTTCAGCCGCCACCCGCACCGCTTCAATGGTTGTGGCCGCCGGCTCGCGGATGTCGAGCCACTTGGGCAACATGTCCCGATCAATATCTGATCAAGTGCATGCGGCTCTCACGCTGCGACCACGTTCCGTCCAGCCCGTCCCTACGCGTCGCCATGAGCGTGCCAGGATCGGCAACGCGATCCAGATCAACGAGGCAACGGGTAACACTTTGCGCGACTTCTCGCTGTCGAAGCGCGAACCACGGGTGGCCACTGCGGCGTCATCTAAAGCGCCCGAAACTGTGCAGAATAAGATGAGGAAACTGTCGCTCAAGGCGCAGCGTGTTGGTTTCCGCGAACGTGTAGGGGTGGAAAACACGAAATTATCTCAATCGCCATGGCGGCGGAGTGCCTCAGCGGGTCATCTATCGTTTAGAATCCGATCAAGTTCGTTTGTCCGGGACTTGGATAGCCCCGCTTGCTCGGCGAATTGTGGCCAGCGTTCAATAGCTGCCCGGACCTCATCGATGACATGCTTGGCGTCACGGTCAGGGATCGACGCTGCTCTAGCGACGGCCAGCATGTGCTGCACGCCTGGATTTCTGCCTTCGCCCGCAATGGCAGCGCTGTGCTCTCCGCCAGGCCCATCGGAGAAGGTAAGGTCGTACGCGGGAGAGAGCTTCCATCGTCCGTCTGCCCTCATGAGGAAGGCGTGGTTCTTCGCGTGGTCGTCTCGATTCCGAGCATACACGTTGAAGACCATATGCCGAAACATCCGGAGGACTTCGGAACTGTCACGTGTCATCATGAACGTCAGCTTATGGAGATGTTCGTAGTTCAACGATGCCTGGCGATGGTTGGCATTCAGGATGCCGCTGGCGGTATGCATGTGCAGCCGGCCGGCAGGCGTGCGATCAAATCGTTTCGTTGCGAAGAGACGGTTACCCTTCTTTGTGTTGAATACCCGCGTCTCGGCCATTTCCAGGTCGGCGGCGCGCGCCATCAAAGCATATGCCTGCTCCTCGACGCCGATGTCGATTGGGTCGCCAACGCTTCGCGCCTTCACCATCCATCGGTCGAAACCGCGTTGCATGTCCTGGCCGTAGTCGATAACGAAGGCGTTGTTGGCCGGGTTAAATCCTATCATGATTTTTGGACGCGCACCCGCAGAGCCGCCCTGAGCGCCCTGCAGCGTATCGAGGTCGGCAGTATCCATCTCCGCCTGGACCAACTCGACCTGCTCGACGAACCAATCCCAGTCCATGTTATCGGCAAGTTTCTTCTCGTCGGGTAGCTCGGGAATGTACGCCAGCGCTCCCATTCCATTCTTCCCCACCGCGGAGAGGCGATCCAGTGGAGTGAGGCGGTGATAGTCGATACCGGCCCTCTGAAGACGGCGATCAAGCAGGAGTCGTCCCCATCCGTCGGGCAGACTGTCGTTAAACAATCCATGGAGGCCGTCGAACGGATCGCGCGGCGCCGCGTGGAGGCCCGGATTTGCTTTCAAGTTGAAGGGGGACACCAGCAAAGGCGCGGCAAGGAATTCTGCCGCGTATTCGAAATAGGCCCGACGTTCGTCGCTGCTCCACGCGAGGGTTCCTAGATTTCTCTGCCCCCCCTCGATATTGAGAACGACACTCATTTTTCGGATCGGCGTGAATCTCACTTCTTCCGCACCCTCTGCCTGACAGGTCGGCCAACGACATCGTCAATTGTCTTCGGCGGCCGAGGCGGAAACAAGTGCTCGAACTCAGCCTCGGCTTCTAGGACAAACGCAATCTTCACGATAGCTTCTAGCGAAATCTTTCCTGCCTCTTCGAACAGTCTTAAAGATCCATATGAAACGCCAGCCCTTGTCGCGAGCTCCCTCTGCGTGAGGCCGGCGTCGATACGTCGACGCTTCATTCTTAATGAGAGATCTCTTATTACCTCGGCGGGAGAACTCAAATTAAACGCGAGCATAATAGCACATATCTCGATTTCGGAGCTTAAGTGCTAATATAATAGCACTTAGAATAATTTTCAATGTCGCGATATCACAGAACTCCCCTCCTCCTCTCCCTCTGAGGCCTGCGATCTCAACCTCGCCGCTTCTGACTGGACGACCCGCCGTCGCCCGACCCGGTGGCCTATGATCCGCCAAAATCGGAGCCGAGCTCGCGGCGGGTGCAGACCATGCAAAACAGCAAATCCCTCGCGAAGCTACCGGCATTCACGATGATCGCGGCTGCTGCCATCGGACATGCCGACGGTGGTCTCTTGCGCGTCCCGGTAATAAACCTCGCTCACCCGAAACCGTCCATCGATGCGTTTGCACTGGACGATGACGTCGATGGCGATCATCAACAGCGCACGGATATCATGCCTGTCGACGTCCCTGCCGCCTTCCGATTCCTTGACCAGCAAGGTCAGCTGTTCGAAGGCGAGCTGCGCGGAGTCGGCATGCACCGTCGTGATCGAACCTGGGTGCCCCGAATTGACATTGCGGATGTAATAGAATGCCGTTCCGTCTCGCAGTTCCTGCAGCAGAATTCGGTCCGGCCGCATGCGCAGGCTAGATTCCAGCAGGTCCTTGGCGCCGATCTTCGCCAGGCCCTGACCTCCCTTGGAATAAAAGAGACGAACGTGGTTCGATTGCGGGATGACCAGCTCGGGCGTGTCTTCGATCGAAATGATCCGCTCGCTTGACGGAATATGACGGATCAGCGCCTTCGACAAGGTCGTTTTGCCGGAGCCCGTTGCGCCGGAAATGATGATGTTCTTTCTCGCCTGGACGGCTTCGCGCAGAAACGCCTTGTAGGACCTGTTCCTGTAGAACCCCAAAAGCTTGCGGCCAGACGCGTTGCCGTCTCTTTCGGCTTTCACGCCATCGTCGAACAGGCCGCCGTCATCGAGATCGTCGAGGCTTAGCGAAACGGACGACGGCTTTCGGATCGTAACGCTGACCGTTCCCTTCGTCGTTGCCGGTGGGATCACGATCTGGATTCGCTCATCGTCTGGCAGGGTGGCCGACAGGATCGGCCGTGTTTCATCGATCGCTTGATTGGAATAGCTTGCGACAGCGCGTGCGAGACGCATCAGCTTGTCGAACGATAGATCCGGCAGATCGTGGGTCTGCCATCCGGCCGTCCCCTCGGTCACCACCTGACCCGGCCAGTTGACGATGATCTCGTAAAGCGACATGTCGCGCAGAAAGGCGGAGATTGGCGCAAGAAGCTCGCGCACGACATCGCAATCTGCTCCTTCCGTCATCGGCGTACCTATTTGGTGACCAGAGTGGAAGCCGGGCTGACATCCCCGAGAACGGCGCGGTCATAGATCCTGTTGCGAGGCTCCGTGACGCGAAGGCGGTAAACGCCAGAGAAATCAAGATCCCGCGCCACGAAGATTAAGACCAGGTCGCCCTGGTTTTTCAGAAGCGTCGGCGGGATATTGATCGACTGTTCCACCGCGATCGCCGCGGCCTGCTGGCCGGCGCTCGTGGTATTCTGCGCCTCGACATCACGTTCCTGCAGCCGGCTGCTCGCGTAGGAGGTCGCATCGCCGACGATCGACAGCAGGATTGCGCTGCCGAAGCGCTCCCACCAGTGGGTGTCGACAAAGCCGTCCATGCCGGCACGTCCGAGAGCATCGGTCGCAGGCGACGCGAGCGTAATGATCACGCCCTTCGGCGTCTTGGCACGGCTCCACAGAACAAACAGGCGTTTTTGACCGCGGCGAAGACCGCCGCGATATTCGCCAACGATCTGGGTACCCTTTTCCATCAGCACGACGCGGCCATTGTCCGACAGCACATCGCGGTTGATGACGCAGCTTGCAAAGCCCGGCTGGTCCGAGGAAAGCGCTGTTTCGAGCACGCAAGGGATGGACGTTCCCATGGCGACGATGAAATCGCGATTTCCAAGCATGCCGGCGCGCGAGCCCTGCAATTGCGTCGGCGTCAGCATCCTGTTGAACCGCTGGTCTTCGTTTTCCGCCTGCGAACCGAGAGTGCCGGGATTAGCGTCGAACGGAAATTCGTTCGATGGAGCATCCGAACTCTGGTTCTGCCGGTCGGTAGCCGGTGCCTTTTCGCCGCCATAAGCGATCACCGGCGCGCGGCGGGCAGCGTCGAGGAGCTTATCCTCCTCGGCCGGCGCCTCCTCGGTTACCACAGGCGTTGGCAGTTGCACCTCCGTCGGCATCACGACTGGTTGAACCGGTTCCTTGGCGGGCTCGAAATCCGACGTCTGGCGGATGACGACGCGCTCGGGGTGGGTTCCTTCTGGCGGTTTGTTCTGACCGCGCATCGACCAGAGCGCAAAAGCGACGAAGGCAACGATCGCAACGGCAACTGCGCCGCGTTTCAGGATCGGGCTGTTGTCGAGCCGGCGCCGCCCGGTCGATGTTTCCGCGCGCTCTCCAGGGATCGGTGTGTTGTCTTCCGCAGCCATGACACTTTCCTATTGCGCGATAGCGGGTTGCGTCTTGACGACACGCTCGACGGACGGTGACGTCGTGTTGGTTTCAGGGTTGATGCCGACACGATCGTAGGCCTCGTTGAACACGCACAGCACATCCCCTCCCCGCCGCAGAATGAACTTGCGGCTGATGGCATGAACCAGCACCAGATTGCCGTCGACGGATTTTGGAACCAGGCCCTCGGTGCCGTCGGAGTTTTCCATGTAGATCGCCGGCATTTCCTGATTGCCGGCAAAGGCGAAAGTGGTGACTTTGCCGTTGTCATAGACGGCCTGAGGTTCGAGTGACACGGAACCTTGCGCCGAATAGCGCCAGTTTCGCGGCCCATAGGCCTCGTGGAGCGCGAGCACCTGGTCCGCCCGACCGGCCTCAGCAGCCTGGGCACGGGCGGCGGCCTCCTGACGGCGCCGGTCCGCCTCATCGGCCGGGTAGCGGTACTTCACGTAAAAATAGGTGTTCTGTCCGGCTTCGACCGTTCCGTCCCGCACCGTCAGTTCCATCTGATAGCTGCGGGTCGATCCGTCGCGCCTGGCCGTCACAACCGAGATATTGGTCACCGGCTGATGTTCCCGCGGCTTCAGGAACAGGATGTTGCCGGCCGGCGCCACCTCCCATGCAACGCTGTTGCCAAGGGCGACATGGGCAATCTCCTCGTCGGCGGCAAACTCGATCTGCACCGACGACCGCAACGTCCCGACGATCCGTGTGATGTTGTAGGGCTGATAATCGACGAAGCGGATACGGCTGTCCTTTGATGCGCCGCGGGGAATTTCCAAGGCAACCGCCGTCGATGAAAGACCAAAACTCAGAACAGAGGCGATCAGTAATATCTGTTTCAATCGACGGCCTCCGGATCGGCGCGATATTCGCTTACGGCAAAGCCCAGGGGATTGACCAGCCGGTCGGTGGAGGACATCGGCGCGATGACATAGGAAAAGGTGAGCGTTGCGACCCAGTGCGTGGTGCGCACGTCGTCTCCGCGGGTGTTCGTGCGCATGTAGCGCACGGAGGCCACGTTGGCATTGATCAGGGAGATCGAAACAATGCTGATGCGCGCCGTCGCGCTGCGGCCGTAGATATTCTGCGGAGATTGCGGATTGCTGCCGCGGTAGACACTCGCAAAACGCGTCTGCTCCGGCTGCGTGGAGAGCAAGGCAACGATCCGGAAATTCTCCTCGGCCTCGCTCCAGACATAGCCTTCTCTCGCGCGCACATACTTGGCAGCGAAATATTTGGTGACGGCCTCATCATAGCTCCCGGCGGCCGACGTCAATGCGGAGACGACGTCGACGATGCCGGTGGAGTTGTCGACGCGGACCACGAAGGGCTCGACCGTTTTCAACGGGGTGAGCCCGGCAATGGCGAAGACGGAGACGACGGCCACGATGCCGGCACAACCAGCGACGAACCAGGCGATGCGGGCGGAACGCTCCACCTGGATCAGCCGATCCTGATCGAACCGGCGCGCCTTGTCGAAGTAGCTCTTCAGATTATCCGGCGTCACCATGTCACTTGCCCTTGCACGGACGGTAAGAACCTTCGACATCGAAGTGTGCGAAGGCGGCTGGCGTGGCCGGGGCCGGTTGCTGCGCGTAGGAGGCGGCATGGCTTGCCGGGGCGGACGCAGGCTGCTTCAGCTTGCCGTCGTCCTCGCGTTGCCACATGGCCCGGTTCAGGGGCCGGCGGAAGTAGCCGTCACATTTGGGAAGCGGGTGTGTCATCGAGCTGCAGGCGGGAAGTGCCCCGGCGATGAGAAACAATGAAACGATGCGAAGCATGCGCACACAACCTGTCCGTTTCTTGAGGGGAGCGGACGTCATTTTTCCCCTCCCGGTCTGAGACGGCGCGAAACCGGGCGGGCTCCTCGCCCGAGCGCTCTTGCCGAATGCGAGGCTGCCCAGGCAATCGTGCTTTCGTGAGCGTCGCGAGCAGCGCCGTAGCCGTAGGTCAAGGATGCCCCGCCCGCGGCGAGAGCCGACGCAATACCGGGCAGCTGATAGAAGACGTAAAGCGCTGCAAGGCAGATCGCGCAGAGCGCGATCGGGCGCATCAGCACGTCGGAATAGCTTTCGATCGCCGTGAAGGTCGTGTCGACGCAGGTGATCAACAACGAACCGATCGCAACGACTAGGACCTGGAGGATGACGAAATTGGCAAGCTGCGCAATCCAGGACTCGGTGAAGCGGCGAGTGGGCTGGAACATTGCAAGCGCAATGAAGATCGGGCCAATCGCAAGCACGATGGCAAGGGCCAGCCGCGCATAGAGGGAAACGATGTAACCGATCGCCGCGACAATAAAGCTCGCGCCAATGACCATCATCCCGCCGATGCCGGTGACGATGTCGACCGGCCAGGACGCACGGGCCCAGATTTCCTGGGCGCCCTTCTGACCCTTGTCGAGCAGGCTGTCGAACGTAGAGGCGCTCGGCGCGGTGCCCGAGTTCAGCGCCTCGGAAATCTCTTTGGGCAGCGTCTCGAAGAACAGACCGGTGACATAGGTCTGGTACTCGCTGGCGTTCCTTACCAGCATGACGATGATTGCAAGCTTCATTGCCCGAAACGCAAACTCAAGGATGGGCTCCTGGACGGAACCGCGCAGCACAAGGTAGCCGTAAAGTACGACGTAGAGCGTCAGCGCCGCGGTGAGCGGGCCACTCACCCAGGCGGCAATGTTTGCGGTACCCGACGAGATGAACGTCTCCAGGGGCGACTTGAACTGCCCGTCCACGAAACTGAAGACCTGATACATCTCTTAGCCTCCGGGTGACTTGCGAATTCGAAGAAGCTGCAGTCCCGCCGCCTCTGTAGTGTTGGGCGTGTCAGCATGTCTGACTAAATTGTTGCAGCACTCGGCCATGACGTTGGCGAGCAAAGCCTCATCACCTTCATCCGTCTGGCCGGCACAAACCGGCTGGGCGGACGCGATCACTGCAGGAGGGGCATGTTTCATTTGAGCGCCGCTCCCATTGCGTCCATGCGCTTGCGCCAATCCTCCGCCTTTCGCTGGTCATCGACCTGCACCTGCGCCTGCTGGACCATCTGCAAACCATGCATGCGCAGCAGGTCGGTTTGAAGAAACGCCGTTTCGGCCTGCAGCCGTGCCTGAAGATCGGCGACGTCCTTGGCATCGGCGGCGCTGGAAATCCGCTGGCGCAGCTGATCGATGCCCTCGATGCGCGTGGTGGCCGCATCATAGATCTGTTGGCCAAGGCTCATCTGCCCTGCATTCTGGTTCTGGACGCGCGACAATTCCTGGGCGTAGAAATCATTGGCGTCGGTGCGATAGGTCGAGTTGCTCTCAAGGAAATTCGAAGCGGAATTGCCGAAGACGCCGGTACCCGACCCCTTGAACAGGCCTTCGACGGCATTGAAGTCGCGTGGCAGCGCCTTGCGGATCGAAGGGTCGTTCAGCAGGCTTGCGACATCTGCCATGTTGGTGATCTTGTTCAACGACCCATAAAGCTGCTCGGCTTGCTGGAGCTGCTGGTTCAGCGTGTCGAGCTGCGACTTCAGCTGTGTGATGCTCTCGATCTGCTTTAAGATCGCCGTCCGGTCGATGACCGGAATGCCCTGTGCGGATGCCATTGCCGCCGACAGCAAGGCAGCTGCCGCCATAAGAGCAAACCCTGCACTTTTTCTTTGCATCATCCCGCTCTCCTTCTTTGCCAAAATTCCGCCAGCCAGTCCTCTCGCCGGTCACCGACCTCCGCCCTGATCGCCTCGGCGAGTTCCACGTTGGCGGTGCGGCCGGACAATATGTCGAGCTGGTCATCGAAGCCTTTGAGGTTCAGTTCTGCGACGACGCTGTTGTGTCCCTGCTTGACGATGAAGCGGCGGCTTTCGGCCGACAGTTCGCTAGCGACAAGCTCGAACTCCCGTTCGGTGAGTTTGAAACCATCGACGTAGTCGGCACGATCGCCACGCGGATTGGGAAGGAAGATCTGCGTCGGGCACTGCTCGATGATCGTGTGGGCGATCGGCGAGACAATGGCATCGCGCGGGCTTTGGGTCGCAAACAGCATGAGCCCGTTCTGTTTGCGGATCGTCTTGAGCTTGTTTTCGGCGAGGTCGCGAAAACCTTCGTCCTGTAAGGCCTTCCAGAATTCATCGATCACGATGATGATGCGGCGCCCGTCGATCAGCTGCTCGATGCGGAAGAAGAGATAGGCCATCAACGGCGTGCGGATTTCCTCGTTGTCGAGGAAATCCGTCATGTCGTATCCGATGAATTTGGCGCCGATCCCGATCTCGTCAGCCTCGTTATCGAATACCCAGCCAAGCGGCCCTCCCCTTTCCCACCGCCGCAACCGCGAGGCGATACCCTCCGGGTCGGTATTGTTGAGGAAGGCGCGCAAGGCGCCGATGGAACGCCGTTCGACCGGCAGGTCCGCCAAGCCGTCGACGGCCAAGGCGATGTCGCGCAGCTCCGTGACCGTCAGTTCACGTTTCGCCGATCCGACGAGCTTGCCGATCCACCGTGTGAGAAACGCCTTGTTTTCCGCAGTCAGCTCAAGTGCCTTCAGCGGCGCGCAGCCGGTGGCAACGCCATTCCTCACCGGCAGGTAAGCGCCACCCGCCGCCCGGACGAAAAGGTCCGACCCACGATCCTTGTCGAAAAAGACCATATGCGGATCGTGCTTTTCGAGTTGGGAGAGCATGAAGTTCAAAAGTACGGTCTTGCCGGCACCCGAGGGACCGCAGATGAAGGTGTTGCCAAGGTCGCGGTGGTGGAAGTTGAAGTAGAAGGGCGAGCCGGACGCGGTCTTCAGCAGGGCAACGGCTGGTCCCCATTCATTTCCGTCCTTGTGCCCGGTTGGATAGGAATGGAAAGGCGAAAGTGCTGCAAAATTCCGGGATGTGATGGCGCCAGACCGCGCGCGGTAGCGAAAGTTGCCGGGCAGTTGTGCCCACCAGGCCGCTTCAAGCCCGAGATCCTCGCGCGCGACGACCGCGCCGCCATTGGTAAGGTGCGAGCGGGCCTCCGCCAGATCGTCAGTGAGCGCTTTGACTGAGGAAGCGAAGACTGAAAGAGTGAGGTGATGCTCGCCGAGTACGAAGCGGTTGGATTCGAGATCGTCCATCGCAGCGTCGAGTTCTTCGGCCTGGGACGCCGCCTTGTCGCCGGCACTGACCATCTGGTTCTGCTTGCGCCCCATGATGCTGCGCGCATCCGCTTTCGAGGTGAAGGCGAAGGATTGTGCGAGGATGAGCTCGAACGGGGCCGTCAGGATGCCGTCGAGCATGCCGCTGCGGGTCGCTGCCGGATATTCCTTGAACCCGAACATCCCGGCATAGCGGCTTTCGGCCTCGTGACGGATCTCGATGGTCTCGCGGCCGAAAATCACCCGATCCGAATAGATCGCCGATGAAATCCTTCCTTCAGTCAACGCAATGGGCTCGCGCCGGCCACCCACGATTTGATGAAGGACTTCGCTCGGCTCGGAAAACAGGATGCCGTCCTGCTCGTAGAGGGACAGCACGCGAGGCTCGAAGCGTTTCAGGCCTGCGGTGATGTCGGATAGCTTGCTGCGCAGCTGCTTCAGCGCAGTTTCGTCGAGCTCGACATCGCTCCGGCGTGCCCTGCGCAGCCGGGAAAGAAGGTTCACGGCCCTTTCAGCGGGATCGCGTGCGGGATGCCAGACCAGTGAAAGATAGAGATCGTTGCGAAACAGATCCTCGCCGATCATGCGCGCGCGATATCTTGAATTCAGTGCATCGGAGAAAGGATTGGCGAATTGTCCTTCCGGATAGCCGTTGTCGCGACGGCGAATGACATGCGTCCAAAGTGCGAGGCGCTCATCGGCGATATTCCGGTAGAGAGTGTTGAGGTTGCGGTGCAGGCTGTTGAGGTCGATGACGTCCGCTGTTTCAAAGGAGACGCCTTCGAGCGCGATCATCACCATCAGCGCTCTGGTACCGAGCCCGATCGTCGTCTCGTCGATATGGCGCACATAAGGAATGAAGGTCTCCGGCCCGAGTTCCCGGGATCGAAGCGTTGCGTTCCTAGGCAAGGCTTAGGTCCCTTTCGTCATAGTGTCTGGTGAGCTTGAGCGGCGAGAGCGTGGCCCCGCCCCAATAGGAGGTGTTGCGCGATCGACCGCGGGTCTCCATCCAAGAAACCAGGATCCGGAACATGTTATGGTCGTGCTTGACGAGCGTTCGGAACATGAAATGGAAGACGACGCCGACAAGCGCATAGGCAATCGATCCCGCCGTGATGTAGAGGATCGTCGTCAGCATGATGTTCAAGCCCATCGCCTCCATGGTCACACCTGCAATCATCGCCGGCCGGGTGCAGGCCAGGAACAGGGTGTCTTCTTCGATGTCGGGAGCTGTCGCCATGTCGCTCAGCTCCCAACGATGGTGTTCACCAGTTCGGTGGCACCGAAGATCCCCCCGATGCCGATGATCCAGTAGCCGGCACGGCGCAGATCCATGTACCCGAACATCCAGGCAATGCAGATGATGATTACGGCGATGACCGCGAGCAGGCGGGCGATGTTGCCGGTCAGCATATCGACGATATTCTGCAGGACGGTTTCGATGCCTGCGGCCTGGGCGAAGGCCGGTTCGACCATGCACGCAACGATGGCTGCGGCCATCAAGGCAGAGGCAGCGACAGGGCGAAGACTGGATTTTGAAGTCATTCACTTTGCTCCGATCGATCATTCTGAAACACGAGAACCGAAGATCGCCGCCGGGAATTGAAGACGTCCCATGAGGCGGTCTCATCGGCTTGGGGAAGGCGTTTTGCGACCGCTGACACGTCCTGAATGTCTGCGGGCTTCTCGAAGCGAGCTTCCATGCGCGGCTCGGCAATGGAAAGCGACGCCAGTTTGGGGGACAGCCGGACCATTTCCTGGCGGACCTGCTCGTCATATCCGACCAGTTTGCCCAGCGACGGATCGTCTCGACCGTAATGAGACTGAAGCATGATGTTTTCCGCTTGCGCCGCATCGGCGCCTGCGCGCAAGGCAAGGCGATAATACCCATCGAGAAGAGTGGCGGTGGCCTTGAGGTTCATGCAGGGATCGAACGCATCCGATATGGAAAGCTTCAGCTCGTGCAGTTCCTCCAAGCCGAGACCGCCAAGACCGATCTGGATGTCCTGGTGAGCCGCAACAAGGGAAGTGGCGAGCTCAATGGCCTCCGCCTTCGATGCCGGCCGATCCGAAAGCGGCGGGCCACTGTTGATGCGGATGGCATAGGGCTGAAAACTACTCTCCAGGCTAACAACTGCAGCAATCGTCTCGATCGCAATGTTGGGAGCGCATGCCTGCGCAAGATCGACGAAGGCGACTGGCATTGCTTAGTACCACACCCTTTGGTTTCCGATCCCGTCAATGGTGACGTCGACGTAGTGCGGCTTCGCGCGCATATGCGGCTGCATTGTCACGTAGCGCCGGCACTGTCGCTGCCCGTCATTCCAGTGCCAGGCGGATGAATGAACTTCGCGCACGCTCTCTGAGTAGCATTCATTGTTTGAGACAGTCTGCGGTGTGGTCGAGATGCAGCTTACCTCCCGTCCGCGATCACTGTATCGCGTCGTTATGCGGTAGCCTTTGTCGCAATAGTAAGGGGCGTATCCGGGCGCAGATGCCGTAAAGCCATGGCCGTTGCAGCTCGGGAATGCGTTCCCCTTTGCAAGTTCTCGCCACAGCTTCTCAATCGGCGGTCGGCATTCGGTAAATTGCGTTGCGCCGCCGGGATTGGAAAGGCATAGGATAACCTCGCATCCCCAATCATCTGCCCGCGCATAACTCCCTGAAATGAGATATGATGGCGAGGCATTGAGAAGAGCCACGAACGTCCTGATCAGAAGGTTTTTCATGAGCCGTCCCTCCGCAATCAACACGCCAACGATGCCCGCCGGCGTCTGTGTCGTCTGGAAATTTATACAGCCTTATATTATGCAGTTAAACAGATGACAAGAGCACTCAACGTTCAATGGCACAACCTTGCCTTTTCAGCCTTCATCTTCCACGAGATTTTTGACAATCCGCTGGAGGATGAAACGCCTCAGTCGCGGTTGAAGCAGATCGGCATGATGAGTGTCCTCTACATCATGCACCAGGGACATCAGCCGCTAACGCTTTCAAATATCGTCGAAACTACGGGTTTGACGCGCACCGGCGTAACCGAAACGGTAGACCCGTTGGTTCGGCGCGGGCTCCTGACGGAGAGCTTCGTGAAGAACTCGATGGGGCGCGGCAAGGCGCGACGGTTTGAGATCGCCCCGGAGATCCTGGAGAAAATTCGCAGCTTCCAGGGGAGTTAAAACCCTGCCCAAGGCGACATCGCCGACGACTCATAGCGCCTTAATTAAGAGCAATTGCTTCGCCTTTGTCACCTGAGCCAGATAGTCGGCGCGGGCATTGTCGGGCTTCTCGCTGGCGTGATCTCGTAGGGTTTCGTTGCCTACCTCTGTGCCGCGCTTCGCTCAACGATCCTGCGCCTTGCCATCGCCGTGATCTTAGCGGTTCCCGCCGCTATTGCTGGCTATGCCCTTTGCATGGCGTCACCCGCAAAGCAGTTCCTTCTGAAATGTGGCGCCAAATCTTCTCCATTGCGGGTGGCGCATTCGTCGGTCTGCCGGCGCTCGCAAGGCTGGCCGATCCATCAACGCTCCAAATTGACCTTGCCGTATGTCCAGATTTGGGCTATGTCTAGTTCAAGACTGGAGGTCATTATGCCGCACGCGCGACGCACCGAGCCACAGGACAGGCACGAGCCGCAGCGCCTGGAAACCGACCGGTTTGCTCCGGCAATCCGCAAAAGGTTGAGCGCCCCGGCTCTGCGAACCTTCCTAGCGATCGCCGATCTTTGGGGCCTGAACGAAGAGCAGCGCTTGCTTGTGCTGGGTTACCCGTCCCGGTCGACTTATCACAACTGGGCCAAGCAAGCGCGCGAACATGGTGCCTTCACGCTGGACGTCGACACCCTCATTCGGATCTCGGCCGTGCTCGGCATTCATCAGGCGCTTGGGATCCTGTTTGCCGATGAACGCCTCGGCGTTGCGTGGCTGCGGACGCCGCATGAAGCGCTTGTTTTCGGCGGCCACCCCCCGCTCGACGTCCTGACGAGCGGAACGCAGGACGGCCTGATGACAGTTCGTCGATTTCTCGATGCGGCAAGGGGTGGCATCTACATGCATCCGAACATCCTGGACGAAACGTTCACACCTTACGACGACGGGGACATCGTCTTCCGGTGACTGATCGTTTTGCTCAGGCGCCGCGTCCTTCGTACCGGCTGATCCCATCACGATTTCCGCCAATCGGGCTTTTTGATACCGTTGCGACGGCGGCCGATCTCGAAGCCGTGATGGAGCTTACCGGATGGACCAATGACCGTCTGGTTGCCGACCGCATCCAACGACTTCCCCAGGGCGAATGGGTCTACGGCACTCCCAATTCCAGCATCGTGATGGGGGCATTTCTCCATGTTGCGCCGGGAGGAATGCGGTTTAATGGCACCGAGCTCGGCGCATGGTATGCCGCCGACGATCTCCGCACAGCCGCAGCCGAGGTTGGCCATCATCTTCGGCGCGAAGCTGTTGCGCGCGGTGTGGCGACGATGACGCGCACCTATCGAAGCTACATGGCCATCCTGCTTGGAGATTACCTCGACATTCGTGGAGAGCAGATGCTGCGGCCCGAGATCTATGACGGCACCAGCTACGCCGCGTCGCAAGCGCTTGGTGAGCAAGTGCGTTCGAACGGCGCGGCCGGCATCCTCTATGACAGCCTGCGGCGCAGAGCCGGCGTGAACATTGTCGCACACCGGCCGCGGAACATTCGCAACGTCGTGCAGGCCGACCACTTCGAGATCACCATTTCCGCCGGCGATCGACGCATTGACGTCCAAAGGCTCGCGTCCTAACGACGGAAACCTCGGGACTTTGGGGTGAAATGCGCACATTGCATCGACCTGCCCAATCCGCCTCGGACACGGCGCTTTCGAGAGCCTCCCCGAGTTCGTCCCGCGACATCGTCCCACCGGAAATGATCGGGCAAGCATCGTCCGCTGCGCGGACACGGATCGAATGCGGTGTCTTTCGGTCAGGTCACCTGCCCACCCGCATGATCAGCGCGCGGTCATTGAAGACCTATTCTCCGTCAACTCGAAGCTGTCATCTATGTTTCAAACTATAACAGTAAGTAGTGCTGGCGGTTAGTCATCCGCTACCCTAGGCAGCCAGGCGCGCTACTTCGCCATCGACGCCTCCGGATCTGACTTCTGCACGTGGTAACAACTCGGCGAGGCGGATATGTTGAGATCACACGTTTTTTGGTCCCTGCGTCCTGGAGTGGAGGACGCTCTCAGGATCCTTGCTGCTGTCGGCCTGCTGGCGATCGCCCAGGCAACCCCCACGGACGTTTGGGCCGAACCTATTCGCGGCGCTGGCTCGACTTTTGTCGCACCCGTCATGGCGCAATGGGCGGAAGATTACCGTGTCGCCCGAGCCGATGGGGGAGATTTCAGTTCTCCTGATTGGACAGTCGATTACGAACTGGTCGGCTCGCTCGGCGGCCTCATGCGGCTCGATCAGCCGGAGTTGGATTTTGCGGCGACGGACGTACCGGTTAACCCGGCCGAACTCGAAAAGCACGGCCGTCAACAGTTTCCGATGGTCTTCGGCAGTGTTGCAGTTGTCGCGAACGTCGATGGTATTGCCGCAGGTAGCCTTCGGCTATCGGGCCCTGTCGTTGCCGATATCTATCTTGGCAAGATCCAGCGTTGGTCAGACTTGGCGATCAAGGCGCTGAACCCCGATCTTTCGCTTCCGGACCTTAAGATCAGCCCACTTCACCGCACGGACGGCTCCGGCAGCACCTATGTGTTTACGGAGTATCTTTCGGCAATCAGTGCCGAATGGAGCAAGGTGCACGGCGCCGACATGCTCATCACCTGGCCCGTTGGAACGGGTGCGGAAGGCACGCGGGATTTGATCCAGGCGGTGAAGAGCACCAAAGGTGCCATCGCCTACGCCGAATACGGCCAGGTGGAACGCACCGGTCTCCCCTTCGCCTCGCTTCAGAACAAGTCCGGAAATTTCGTCAAGCCGGGAGCCGAGGGCGTGCAGGCCGCCGTCAACGCAGTCGCCTGGGACAAGACCAAGCATTTCCACGTCTCGCTCACTGATCTGCCGGGAAAAGACGCCTATCCGATCACAACGGCGACGTTCGCCGTCGTTCCGGTCGCCGGACGCTCCGGGGATCGTTTCGGCCGGGTTCATGACCTCTTCCGCCTGGCGTTCAAGAATAGTGCGGCCGCGACCAAGCTCGGCTACGTGCCGGTACCGGCCCGGCTCGTTGATCAGATCGAGCAATATTGGGCAAGGACGCGGGGCGCGAGCAACTGAGAATACCGGTTCCTGCATTTTCCGGTACCCACGGGACCGGATCATAGAAGGATCGGCCGATTTGGACGCGCCGAAACAGGCGCTTGCAGGGGGCAATCAGCATGAACGTCGATATCTTCAAGGACATTCTTGTGCCGGTCATTGGCGGGTTGGGCATCTTCATGCTTGGCCTGGAATTCATGTCGAACGGTATCCAAGCGCTTTCGGTCGCGAAGATGCGCGCTTTTTTGGCGAGCGCTGCCGGTACGCCGATCAAGGGCGTTTTGGCTGGAACTTTGATCACCGGCGTCATCCAGTCTTCGACGGCCATGACAGTCATGGTGGTCGGCCTCGTTAACGCCGGTGTAGTCGCACTTCGGCCGGCCATTAGCGTCATCATGGGCGCCAATATTGGCACGACCCTCGGCAATGGCCTGATCGCTTTGCCCCTCGGGCCACTCGGCCTGATCCTCGCCGGCATCTTCTCGCTGGTCTATTGCTTCTCGAAGAGCGAGAAGGTTCGCAATATCGCGCTCGCCTGCATGGGCTTCGCGCTAATCTTCTACGGTCTCAATCTGATGACCGGTGGTCTGCGTCCCTTGCGCAACATGCCGGAGGTGATGGATCTCTTGTCCACACTGACCGCCGACTCCTATTTCAACCTTTTGAAGTGCGTTCTTATCGCCGCACTCGTCACCGCGATGATCCATTCTTCTTCCGCTACCATCGGCATCGTCATGGGGCTTGGCGCCGCCGGCATCCTCGATTGGACCACCGCCGTTGCCTTCTCACTCGGCGCTGACCTTGGCACTACCATCACCTCTTGGATCGCCTCGCTCAATCTTTCCAAGAATGCCAAGCGTGCCGCCTACGCGCATATCTCGTTCAACATCATCGGCGTGTGCATCACCATCCCGCTGTTCTTCGTGTCGATCGAGGTGTTGCGCTGGGCGATGCAGTTCTTCGGCGGGGATCCGTCGATCCCGGTAGCCGTCGATGGCAAGGAAACCTTCCCTCTGGTGCCGGTCGCCGTCGGCCTGTTCTCCACTTTCTTCAACGTCTTCAACATGCTGATCTTGTTTCCCTTCATTAGCGTGTTCGAGCGCGTGCTATTGCGTGTCGGCCGCACCGACGCAGAAGACATCGAGGACTACTCGACCCCGAAATTCCTCGACCGAAAGCTGGCTGGTGATTTCGCCAAAGCCATTCCGGCCGTCCAGCAGGAAACCGCCCGCCATTTGGAAGCGGGCGCTATGTTTCTCAACATCGCCCGGTCGGAAAAGACAGCGCCGTCCGATCCCGGCGAGCATTATCTCGCCACCGATATTCTCAGCCGGGATATCCGAGCCTACACTGCGTCGCTGATGAAAGAGGACCTTCCCTACGAGCAACTCGATTTGGTCGCCAGCCTGATCGAAGAAGCCGACTTTACGGCTGCGCTGACGGAATCCATGCATCAGGTCGCCCGACGCGTAAGGCGCGAGAAGTTCAGCCAACCGGCGCAAGAGATTGTCAATCAGGCGCTCAACAAGCTGGATGCAGCGCTGCAAGAAATCATGCCGGACCACGGCATCAAGAATCCTCTCATGCCTGCCGGCCATGTCAGCTATTCCGAGGTGGAGGAGCTCCGTGCTCGCACGCTGGCGCTTGGCCCCAATGCCGGCGCTGGTGAACGAGGGACGATTCTTGCCCTTCTCGGCTCGATCGAGCGCGCCGAACTGCTCATACGCCGCATCGATGCCGAGCGGAAGTCGGTCAACCGGCAGAACGTTCTTGCGCGTGCGGCCCAGAAGCAAGAGCAATCCCGGCCGCTGAACGAGGGTGGTTTCAGCCCCATGCCGGCCGAGTGATCTTCACCTTCGTGACGCGCTAGCCAATGTCTCGCGCGTGATTTCGTGAAGTGCGTTAGCGGCCGCGACCTCTTCAAAGAGACTTGCGCCAATTTGCTCAGGGATTCATTCCAGGCTCTGCAACAAACTGCGCTCCGATATCCGACGATCTGAGCGACCTGCCGTTGCTCAGATCGCAGCTTCACGCCCACGAACAAAACAGCGCGAAGGCGATTTGGCGTTCGAAGAATCCATCGAAGATTTCAACACCGCCAGCGCCGCCCTCCCAAAGAAAAATACCGCGCTCGTCCACTACCGATACACATTCATGTGCGGCTTGTTGCAATGCATAAGGTCGTCAGTTTGCGGAAGAACCCCGTGACTGCAGTCGCGGAGAAGGTTTGAAATGCAGCCACCCTCAGCGGCTCGGTCGATGTGGGAAGTCAGATGCAGATCGAACGGCAGCGTGAACGGGCATGAAGCCGCTTGGTTTGCGACGCATCGCAATCGCCTCGCGCCTGATCCTGTTTGGTCTCCTCAGGTCGACAGACTCGCCTCGAATGGCAGATCCAAGGCCGCCTTAAACGCATGAGATGAAACAATCAGTCAGCGGATGCGTTGGTGACGTCATCGCGTGAGTGGCGTTCAGGCTGGGGCATTGGCGCCAGCCAACTCTTTCACCGCCGATATGCGCACCCTCGGGGATGTCGGAGGAGGACATCATGACCAATGTCTTGAATGCGGAGAAGCGGCTGCGAAAGGTTCTGCGCGGCCGGCCATACAATGTGAACGAATTCGCCAGGAAATACCGGCTCGATGAGCAAGAGGCAAAGCGCCTCTACGAGAAGTTCGGACCATCCGCCACCGACCTTGACCTTTTGATGTCCGCGAAGTGTAGCGCGTCTCGCAAACCACCAACCTGCGATCTTTGAAACGCGGGACCAAAATCCGCATTAGCTCTCCCTCGCTGCAATAACAATTCGAGGCTGCTGGATTTCCCGGCGACGTTTTGTCGGCAGTGGTGTCATCTGTGCGAAAACTTATGCCTCGCTCGTGACCAGGCGTAAGTCGCGTTCTCTGGTCCTCGACCGAGATCACATTCGGTGCCACTGGTCGCGCGTCCAGGAAGCCTGAGCAGAAAGCGTGGCGCCCTTCATTGAAATCAAAGCATCATTGAACATGAATTATACTTCTGGCTGATTTCTGATTTCAGCAACGCGAAGCACCACTGTTGCGCATCATAGAAGTTTTTGGAGCAGCTTTTGCAATCCGGGTTGACCCGCTTCCCGAATGGCGCCCTTCATTGAAAACCAGCGCGTCTTACGGACGGATTTTTCAGGAAAGGATTTGGCGACAGACAGCGCCTCAAGCAAATGGACTTTCACCCGATAGCGGTTACGGCTGCCGTCCTTGAAATAGGTAAAGGTTCCGAAGACCTCGTCAGAGACGACGCCGGTCACGCCAGCCTCTTCGAACGCCTCGCGTTGTGCCGCGGATCTTGAATTCTCACCAGGCTCGATATGCCCTTTCGGAAGGCCCCAACGTCCGCTGCGGCGGCTGCCCACCAGAAGAACCCTGATCTGACCTTTCCTGTCGCGGCGCAAACAGACGGCGCCGGCCTGGTGCACATCGTCTACGTCCGCAGGTGTTTCCGGCTGCGATAGCGATCGATCCTGTAACATCGTCGTCCTTTGATGGGCGCATGCTCGTCAAGCGGACGGCACCCTGGTGAACGGGTCAACTCGAATCCAGCCTCGGCAAGATCGACCTTTTCCGCTATAATGACATGCTCAGATGTCGCCTTCATGATACCGTGACACGGCTGAACTATCTGCTGGCTTCGAACGAACCTTGGAGATCATCCTTGGCTGCCGAAATCGAATTGAAACTCGAGCTGTCACCCGAAGCGGTCAAAGAGCTGCTCGCTTCCGAATTTCTCGGAGAGCCCGAAGACGTCCTCAGCCAGCACTCGACATACTTCGACACGGCCGACCATCAGCTCTTCAAGGCAGGTTTCACCCTGCGTATCCGCCGCACCGGCGAGGCCTTGATGCAGACGGTAAAGGCGACAGGATCAAGCGCCTCTCTCTTCGCACGGTCGGAGTGGGAGACTCCTTTAACCGCGAACACGCCCCAGTTAGATCATTCCAGTCCGCTGCAAACCGAGTTCGGACCTGACCTTGACGTCGCTCCCCAGTTCGATGTCCAGGTTGACAGACGGGTCTGGAACCCGAGCGAGAACGGATCACAGATCGAGGTGGTCGTGGACCAGGGAACCGTGATCTCGGGAGAGCGGAGAACACCAATCTGCGAGGTCGAGCTTGAGCTGAAGGACGGTGACCACCAAAATCTGTTCGTTCTCGCAAGGCGGATCGAAGCCGTTGCGCCCGTTCGTTTCGGCGTTCAGTCCAAGGCGGGCCGTGGTTATCAGCTCATCGGGCCGCAGCAGTTCATGTTCAAGGCAGAACCCATCGATCTGGACCGGAACATGAACACGGTCAGATCCTTTCAAACCATCGCGCAATCCTGCTTCCGGCAATTCAGGCTGAATGAGGATGTGCTCCTTTGCCGGAGGAATGCTGAGGCTCTCCATCAGTCGCGCGTGGCGCTGAGACGCCTCCGCTCTGCCTTTTCACTCTACAAGCCGCTGCTTGCCGATGCAGAAGCAGAGCGCCTGAAGGACGAGCTCCGGTGGCTGGCAGGAACACTAGGCGACGCCCGAAACCTGGACGTTCTCCTCGTCAAGGCCAAGGATGACGACATGCATGACCGGCTGAAGAGTGCACGCAACGCCGCCTATGACGACGTCGTCGACGCCCTTCAGTCCTCGCGCGCCCGTTCCCTGATGCTCGACTTCAACGAATGGCTTCACTGCGGTGAGTACCTCGACCGGCCGGAGATCGCCGATGATCGCAATGGGACGGCCGTCGACTTCGCCTGTCAGGCGCTCGACCGGATGCGCAAGAAGCTCAAGAAGCATGGCCGTGCCCTTGCACAGGTTGACGACGAACAACGTCACGAGGCCCGTAAGGATGCTAAGAAACTGAGGTATGCAGCCGAGTTCTTCGGCTCGCTCTTTCCCGACAAACGCGGCGTGCGCCGCCACAAGCGGTTCATTTCGGCGATGGGCGACCTGCAGGATCACCTTGGCGCTCTGAACGACCTCGCAACAGGGCCAAGCGTCTTGAAGAAGCATGGTCTGGAAGATCATCCGGCTGCGAGCTCGGTCATCTCGCATGCCGACAAGCAAGACTTGATCGATGCAGCACAGACGGCGCTCGACGACGTCGTGGATGCAAAAAGGTTCTGGCGTTGAATGGTGAAAAAAAGCCCGCCGGCGGCGGGCAAGAGAGCGGTCTGGTCAAGGGGGAAAAACGCCCAACCAGATGTAAGCACTCTATTCGGTTACCGTGACAGTTCCGTGTCGCTTCCCGAAATGAAACAGTGATATGTTGCTTCTAGCTTGAAACTGGCGAGGAGAATGATCAGTCCTCCCGAATATAGCAGCTATAGGCGAATATCTTGTTCTTGGTGCTGGACAATCAAGGTGCCAAGTTCAATTCGGAGTTGCTTCACGAGGCACCGAAGCGGATGCGGCCTTCTTCTTCAGCTTGCGCAGAACCGGGCTCTTTTCCGTAGGATCTTCCTCATCATCGGGGTCACTCGCCGACCCGACCTCATCCATTCTGTGCGCTATCGCAAGCGCGTAAATGGTATGCAGAACATTCCGATCCTTCACGTGAGGATCTGAAAGAGCAAGAAGCGAGGCACGCACAATCTTCTTGCTGGTGGCTTTGGGACAGCGCTGCAGCACAAAATCGTAAAGCTCCTTGCCGGAAAGACCTTCTGTGGCGCCATCCAGAAGCGCTTCGTAAACTCGTTTCCGTTTTTCGCTCACGGTTCCCTCCCTCCAAGGTCGTAGCGACAATGTCTGTCGCAAAACCGTCATACACAATAAATCACCGCGCGCAATACCAGCACGAACTCTCGCCGAGACCAGATGACGTCACCGTGTCGCCGTAACATCATTCGGCTACGCTGCGATTTGTTTCATGACCGCATGAACGCAATTGAAGCCAACTCAATCATATCAACCAGCGATGAGCCCCAGGAGTTCCGCTTGCCCATACCCCAGCGATAAAGGCCGGCGCCTTCAGATCCGGCTTACGCCGGCAGCCAATCCATCTGGACCCGAACAGGAAGGCAGCGGGCATGTTCAAGGAACGAACCGTTTCAAACCCCACAGACGCATGAGCTCGGCTGGAGCGGAAATACCCGCGTCAAGGACATAGGGATCGAGCTTTCGTCCCCGGCCTTTCCCGAGATCCCGCACTGGAAGCCCATGGCCAAACCCCTGTAACAAGTAGAGCGACACCCGAAAACGTCCGTCTTGTTCCCACCGGACAAGCGTACCCCAGGGCTGGACAACTGTGCGGCGCATTTCTTCCGGGATGCCGGCGACCTCGAGCCATTGGGCAACGCATGCCTTCGCGTTAACGGACTTCACCACGCGGTCTTCTGTTCCTTGCCATATGGAGACCGGTGGCCATACGCTCTGCGCAGGCGAAGCCGCTTTGACTGGGCTGCCCCATCCGCCCGGTGGAGGCGCGGTGCCGGATTTCATCGCACGCAAAGCGGATACTGCGTCCCTTGCTGTTCCAAAGGGCATTCCGGCGACGATCGCGCCCCCGGCAAAGAGGCCGGGATATGTTGCGATAAGGGCCGATGTCATTGCTCCCCCCGCAGATAACCCCGCAATGTAGACCCGGGACCGATCGATCCGGTGGCGCTCAATTGCATGTTCGATCATCTGCCGGACAGACATCAGCTCGCCGCGGTCGCGCGCCACGGCGCTTGGCCGAAACCAGTTGAAGCAGCCATGGGGATTGTTGGCATTCGTCTGTTGCGGATAAAGAAGGACAAATCCGCGCTGGGCAGCGAGCCTGGAAAATCTGCTTGAAGCGTCGAAGCTCTCAGGCGTCTGCCGGCAGCCATGAAGGATCACGACGAGCGGCGGCTTTGCTGGCAACCGCTTCGGAAGAAAAAGTTTCATTCCAAGGCGTCCGGGGTTACTGCCGAAGCCGACCACCTCCCTAAGGAGCGGATTTGCGCCGCTTTTCGATCTGGTCGACGTGGATCTCGTTTTCGTCTGCGAACTTTTCCAAGCCTTTTCGAAGAGGCTCTGAAACTTCTTTTGCGTCTTCAATAATCGCGAGAAAGACTTCGCAAATCGCACCTTCACCGGCTACGTCCTTACCACGAGGTCTTCGACGCTTCTCCCGTCGCCAAAGGCAACCATCGACAGACAAGCTTCAAACTTCTAACGCTATTCGCAATGGTCCAGCAGCCATCAGACGTTAGACGAAGGCGGAGCGGATGGGACGAGCGGTTCGGCAGCGAGGGCCTGACGTAGGCGCTCCTCTTGCTCCGGCGACAGCGACGAGCGCAGGACCTTGGCATGCTCACCCTTGAATGCTTCCAGCACCTTCTCGGGCTGCGCCTTCCGGACGAGAAGGAACAGCGCCGAGCTACTGGCGGGGATCGCTTCGGCCAGCCGCTTGATGAGATCGTCGTCGATCCCATAGTCGGTTATTGAACCGGCAAGCGCGCCCGAGCCGGCGCCGAAGGCGCCACCGAGGACCATGCCCGCCAGCGGGTTGAGGAACAGGAGACCGACCAGCGATCCCCACAGAGCACCAGAAACGCCGCCGCTAGTCGCGCCGGCCGCGGTAAGATTGATGCTTTGCTTCAGGCGGACCTTGCCCGAACTGTCGCGGACTGCGACGACGGCGTCTTCCAGATCGACAAGGTATTCCTTCTCGAGTTGGACAAGCCGGTTGAGAATGGCGTCCGCCTTGTCGGCGGTATCGAAACCGAGCACTACGAGTTCTGACATCGAGTTTCTCCGCGTTGGTATCCCGACAGGACATAGCAGCCAAGTGGATTTCGTCCATGTCTGTGCATCGAGTCGGCTGCTTGCTGCGCCTTGCAGCGATGAAGTTGGCGCGGAATTGTCCTTCGATACTTCGAGCCACAAGGCAATATGCTGCAACAAGGTAAGACAGCGATCAAACTCCTCCCAACTCCTGCTGTTCGGCTTCATAAAACTGTCATCGAACCTCGGCATTGATTTATCGATTTCCGATATCGGTATTCGAAGGGCTTTCGATGCAGGACGGGACTCATCGCGTACTCTTCTTTCTCGCCGCAATTCCGCGCGCAGTGCGATGGCTGAAGCCATTTTGGCTAAAGCGAAGTACTATTGTTGGGTCACGATCATCGCCTCATCCACAGGCTGGCGACGGTGAGATAGCTGGAAGCGGTTTTGATATACACGAATCTGCCCTTCAAATCGGTCTCGGCCCTAACAGCAACAGCAGCTCGCTAGTCATTTGGATGTGATTTTCCAGAGACACCTCTTGTTGGAATTGTTTCAAAAAGCAACGATGGAGAACCGCCATGACTGATATCGACACAAGCAAGTTGTCCTGGGACGAATGGGACGAGTTGCAGAATCCGCCCCCGGCCGAAACCGATTTCGACCGAGTCGTCGAATCGGCCATCTCGCGCCGCGGCTTCCTCAGGGGCATCCTGGCCATAGGCTCCGCTGCTGCGGCCATGGGGACGCTCGGCAATCTGACGTCCTCCACCTCGGCCCAAGCGCAGGAAGCCGCTTCGCGCTTTGCGTTCAAGCCGATCCCGGTCTTCACCGACAACACTGTGCATGTCCCTGAAGGCTATTCATGGAAGCCGTTCGCCAAGTGGGGCCAACCGCTGTTCTCCAACGTTCCGGATGTCGACCCGGCCAACGGCGTCAGCGTCGAGAATTCCGACAAGGTCTTCGGCGAAAACACCGACGGCATGGAACTGTTCGTGATCGGTGACCATCAGGTGATCGCCGTAAACCATGAATACGTGAACAACGAAACCAATCTTCCGAACAATGAAAAGGGCATGCCGAAGAGCGCCGACGACGTGAAGATTCTGCAGAACCTGCAGGGAGTCACCGTCATGGAAGTCGCCGAGGGGAACAACGGCTGGGAAGTCGTGCTCGACAGCCCGTTCAATCGCCGCATCACCCATCTGACGCCCATAAAGATTTCCGGCCCGGCTGCGGGCTCCGATCTCATCAAGACTGAAGCCGATCCGAACGGCACTGACTGTCTCGGAACCTTCAACAATTGTGGCGCCGGCAAGACGCCATGGGGCACCTATCTCACCTGCGAGGAAAACTTCAACGGCTACTTCGGCTCCACCGATCCGAACTTTGCCATGCCCGACGACTTCAAGCGCTACGGCATTGCAGCCGAAACGCGTTATGGCTACGAGACCTTCGATCCTCGTTTCGACATCTCGAAAAACCCGAATGAGCCACGCCGCGCCGGCTATGTCGTGGAAATCGATCCGTCGGACGCATCGTCAACGCCGGTCAAGCGCACCGCGCTCGGCCGCATCAAGCATGAAAACGCCGCTGTCGTGATTGCCCGCGACGGTCGCGTCGTCGTCTATATGGGCGACGACGAGCGTGGCGAATTCCTCTACAAGTACGTCTCGAACGGCATCTACGTTCCGGGCGGCGACACCTCCAAGCTACTCGACGAAGGCTCGCTTTACGTCGCCAAGTTCTCCGACGACGGCAATGGCGAGTGGCTGGCCCTCACCCCGGAATCGACCGGCATGAAGACCGACGAAATTTACGTCTTCACGCGCCAGGCTGCTTCGAAGGTCGGCGCCACCACCATGGACCGCCCGGAATGGGTCGCCATCAATCCGGTCGCCATCGAAGCCTATTGCGCCCTGACCAACAATACCAATCGCGGGGTGAAGAAGAATGCCGGTGGCGACGAAATGCCGGTCGGCGGCGCGAACCCGCGCGAGAAAAACGCCTACGGCCAGATCGTGCGCTGGTATCCGGAAAACGAGGACCATGCCGATGGCAAGTTCAAGTGGGACCTGTTCGTCATGGCCGGCAATCCGGACGTCCACAAGGACGCCTATGCCGGCTCGTCCAACATCAATTCCGGCAACATGTTCAACTCGCCGGACGGCATGATGTTCGACACGACCGGTCTGTTGTGGATCCAGACGGACGGTGAAGACACCAACGAAGGCGATTTCCTCGGCCAGGGTAACAATCAGATGCTCGCCGGTGACCCGGCCACCGGCCGCATCGAACGCTTCCTGACCGGCCCGAAAGGCGCAGAGGTCACTGGTATGACCTGGTCGGCGGACAAGCGGACGGTGTTCGTCGGCATCCAGCATCCCGACGCACCCTTCCCGGATGGCGAAAGCAAGCTGCCGCGTTCGACCGTGGTTGCGATCAAGCGCGACGACAACGCGCTTGTTGGTTAATCGATGAGTCTCTCGACAACGGAGGCGCCGACTTCGGCGCCTCCTCTTGTTTCTAATGCGTTCAATCGCAGTTGATATCCGCTCCTTGCAGCGAGATCGAAGTCCAATGGACCAATCCTCACTGCCATGCGGCCTCGTTTTTCTTCTCGTAGTCACCGAATGCCTTCTTCAATCCGCCGAGAGGCGATCTGCATGGTTCTCTGGATGATCCAGGAACTCGCGCACCGCGGCTACAAGGTCTCCGCCGGCACGTTCTATCCGATGCTGCACTCCATGGAGAAGAAGGGATACCTCACCTCGCGAACCGAACGCGTGACGGAACACACCGCAGGATTTACAACGCGACGCCGTACGGCGTTGCAGCTCTGGAGATGGCCAGGGAAAAGGCCAGGGAGCTGTTTCGTGAAGTCGTCGGCGGAAGCACTTCATGAAGAGGCAACCAGGCGTCCAAATGGCACGCCGGCCGAGGTCTTCTTCGCATTCCTAAAGCTTGGCCTGACATCCTTCGCCGGACCGATCGCCCGTCTCGGCTATTTCCACGACGAACTGGTCGTGCGCCGCAGGTGGATCGACGAAGCCGGCTATGCTTTCTTCCGGGCCCGCCTCAAGTCAGGTTGGGATCGCGCGCTCGGCCTCCTGCGGGACGGCCCGCTTGGCTCATTCGCCGCCCGGGTCGCGTTCACGTTGCCATCTGCGGTGCTACTGGTGGTTTTTGCAATGGCGGCGACGGCATTTGAGGGGCCAATTGGCACGGGCTTGCTGCATGGTCTGAAGATGGTGGCCGTTGCGGTCGTGGCACAGGCGGTATGGGGCATGGCGAAGAGCCTGACACCTGACCGCGAACGCGCGAGCATCGCGCTCGCGGCTGTCGTCATCGTCGTTTTCGCTGCGGGGGCCACTGGCCAGATCACCAGGACATAGATCGTCAGCTGCTCATGCGACGTCCGGTCTTTTGGAACTGGAGCCTTCCATCTGACCGATCTCGTGAAGCTTGGCCGAGAGGCTCAGCCGTTCCAGACTTTCGACTGGAAGTGCAGCAAAGGCGGCGATGCGCAGCTTCATGTAGCGAAGCGTCTGGGCGAATGCGACCCGCTTGTCGGCATCGGTCCCTTCGACCGCCGCCGGATCATCGAGGCCCCAATGGGCGGTCATCGGCTGACCCGGCCACACCGGGCATGCCTCGCCTGCCGCGTTGTCGCAGACGGTGAAGACGAAGTCGAGCTGCGGGGCGTTCTTGGTTGCGAACTCGTCCCAGCTCTTCGAGCGCAGGCCGTCAACCGGATAGTTGTGACCCCGCAGGGTCTCGATGGCGATGGGATTCACCTCTCCTTTCGGGAAGCTGCCCGCGGAGTAGGCATTGAACTTCACCGCACCATCCTTTCTCAGGACGCTTTCGGCAATGATCGAACGGGCTGTATTTCCGGTGCAGAGAAAAAGAACATTGAATTTCGTCTTGGTCATGGGGACACCTTTAGTGGCGGACAGCATGGTGAGAGTTCGGCGATCAGCGGCTCGCAGAGCTCGGCCCTGCCTCCGCAGCAATCCTTGACGAGATAGAGGGTAAGCTCGCGCAAGGCCGCGATGTCCGCCCGGTAGACGACGAGGCGGCTGCGGCGCTCGGGACGGATAAGCCCTGCACGGGCGAGAATGCTCAGATGCGACGACATCGTGTTCTGCGGCACCGCGAGCGTCTTCGCGACATCGCCCGCCGGGAGTCCGTCGGGTTCGTGCCGGACGAGCAGATTGAAGGCCTGAAACCTCGTCGGCTGAGCGAGGGCGGCCAAGGCAAGGATCGCATTTTCTTGTTCCATATATCCAGATTGCCGGATATATCGATAGAGTCAATATTCTTCGGAATAAGTGCGACGTGAAGTTAACGAATCTCAAGCTGGTTCCGTTCTGGCTCTGCGTTGCCCTGGGCGCCGCGCAGCTTGCAGCTGTCGTTATCTATCTGAGTATGCACTTGATCTGCGCTTTTTCAGTTGGAATCCCGCAGTAGGCGTCTAAACTGTCTGGACGGCCCGCTTGGGAGGAAGGGCCGCCGGGAGGAAGGGATGGCACCGGGTTCCGAGGAGGATCACTGTCGGCGCGCCGGCTGCACCCGGCGGACCTTCATGCGAAACATCGCGGCCGCGGCGACCACCTTCGCGGCGACGGGAGCACGCGGCGTTGAATCGATCGCTATGGCACGCGAGGGCTCGATCCGCTTCGGCCTCACCCCCGTCTTCCTGTCGAACGACCTCGAAGTTCTCGACGAACTTCAAGCGTATCTGGCGGCCGCCACCAGACGCGAAGTCCAGCTCGTCACCCAGCGGACCTACCAGGAGGTTACGGCGCTGCTGGTCTCGGGAAATCTCGATGCCGCCTGGATCTGCGGCTATCCCTACATGAAGTTCCGGGACGAACTCGAGCTTGTCGCCACGCCGGTCTGGCGCGGCAGCCCTCTCTACCAGTCCTACCTGATCATCGGCTCCGACCGGGCGGCGTCGACGTTCGACGACTGCCGGGGCGACATCCATGCCTTTTCCGATCCCGATTCCAACTCAGGATACCTGGTCACCAAGACCTACCTTGCCGAAAGGCAGGTGTCGGAAGAGCGCTTCTTCCGCAAGTCGTTCTTCACCTACGGGCACCGCAACGTCATCCGAGCGGTCGCATCGGGGCTGGCAGATTCCGGGAGCGTGGACGGATATGTCTGGGAGGTCATGCGGGAGACCGAACCGGAGCTTGTGACAAGGACGAAGGTGCTGGTGAAGTCGAAATGGAACGGCTTCCCTCCGGTGGCCGCGCCCGCGCGGACGCTGGGATTTAAGTCCTTCCTTGCCATCCAGAACGCCCTGCTGACGATGACGGGGAGCGAACTGGGCAGGTCGGTCCTCAAGAAGCTCGAACTCGACGGCTTCACACGCGCTCCGCCAAGCACCTTCGACAGCATCGCCGCGAGCATGGATATCGTGCGGAGGCTCGGATGAATGTCATCGAGCGCTTGAAACGGACTCCTCTGACCATTCGCGCTCCGGTGATGGTGGCGACGCTGATGATCGTCGTGAGCGTCATCATCTCCGAGCGGGTGCTGAACAGGCTGAACGAAATGCAGCAGCAGCACCTGGAAAGCGTCTTCGGCACCTATTTCGACGGTCTGTCCACGGCCCTTATTCCACCGGTGCTACGTCAGGACGTGTGGGAAACGTACGACGTCCTCGACCGGACGCGCGTGGTGTTCAAGTCGGTTTCGCCGATCGAGACGGTCGTCACCGGCCGCGATGGGAGGGTGCTCGCCTCGAGCGATCCGCAGGCCATCCCCGTCCTTTCCGATCTCCCTTCCGAGTACTCCGCCAGGAACCGCCCGGATGAAATGGCGATCGACTGGGACGCACATACTGGCTTCGGCGTCCGCCCTCTGATCTACCAGGGTAAGACGGTCGGCGCGATCCATGCCTCATTCGACATATCGCACCTGATCGCCGAGCGCCGAGACATCCTTCACACGCTGCTTGCCACGAATGCAGCGCTTGCGGCGATCTTCGCCGCGATCGGTTACGTGCTCGCAAGGCGCATGGTCAAGCCAGTCACGACGCTAGCGGAGCACATGCGCTCCGGCGCCGCGGGCACGCCTCACGCGATCGCCGTCGAGGAATTTCCAAGCCGGAGCGGCGAGTTCGCCGATCTCTTCCATGGATTCAACACGCTGGTCGAGGCCGAGCGGGAGCGGAGCGCTCTGACGAACCGGCTGGCCGAGGAGGAGAAGCTCGCAAGCCTCGGCCGCCTCGCCTCGAGCATGGCGCACGAGATCAACAATCCGCTGGGCGGCCTCTTCAACTCCATCGACACCTTGAAGCGTCATGGAGCCGACGCCTCGGTACGGGAGATCAGCCTGTCGCTTCTCGAGAGAGGTCTCGGCGGCATCCGCGACGTCGTGCAGGCCGCGCTCGCGACCTACAGGCCGGACCGCTCCGACCGGCCTCTTGTCGTTCAAGACCTCGAGGACGTGCGCCTGCTCGCCGGTCCGGCCGTTTCGAGCCGAAGCCAGTCTCTGAACTGGAGTAGCTGTTCCGGCGAATTCTCCGTCGCTGCACTGCCGGGATCGTCCGTCCGCCAGGCCCTGCTGAACCTCGTCCTCAACGCGAGCGCCGCGGCGGGAGAAGGCGGGACGATCAGCGTGCAGGTGACGCTGGAGGACGCCGGAACCACGCTGGTTTTATCGGTCTCCGATTCCGGTGCGGGGCTGACGCAGGCCGCCACCGCCGTCCTGACCTCGCCAGACCCGCTGACCGCAAGCCGAGCAGCGGGGGGTCTTGGACTGTGGATGGTGCGCAAGCTGGTCGACGACGCGTCCGGCCGGATCGAAGTGCGTGGCGGGGATGGAGCGGCGACCATGGTCATAGTGCGCCTGCCGGTTTTGACGGCTACTAGGGAGGACGTCAGCGATGCAGCATGACATTGGAAGGATCGCCATCCTGGAGGACGACCCGATCATGGGCGAATCCCTCCTACAGAGGCTGACGCTCGAAGGACACCGTGTCGAATGGTGGACGAAGGGCGAGCAGGCGCTAAGGCAGCTTTCGCGCGCGGATGGCGCGTTTGATCTCGTCATATGTGACATCCGGCTACCTGACATGAACGGCGAGGACGTGTTCCGCCAGAGCAGCCGCGAGTCCGCGACGCCCTTCCTGTTCATGTCGGGATATGGCGACATCGACCAGGCCGTCCGCCTGATGCGCAGCGGCGCGGTGGACTTCATCACGAAGCCCTTCGAGATGTCCGCCCTTCTCGATCGGATTTCTACGAGCCTGCGCGCGCGCCCGGCGGGTGCCGTCGAAGGCGGGCTCGGCATTTCCCGCGCGATGCGCGACGCGGAGATGATCCTGCGCCGCTACGCCTCCCACCCGCTGCCCGTTCTCATCCAGGGGGAGACGGGAACCGGCAAGGAGGTCAGCGCACGCTTCCTGCATCAGGCTTCGGGGCGCGCAGGCTCTCCGTTCATGGCGGTCAACTGCGCCGCGATTCCGGCCGAGCTCCTGGAAAGCGAGCTCTTCGGACACGAGAAGGGAGCCTTCACGGGCGCGCACCAGCTTCACCGGGGGTACGCCGAGCGGGCCGGCGACGGCATCCTTTTTCTTGACGAGATCGGCGACATGCCCCCGCCGCTGCAGGTCAAGCTGCTCCGCCTGATGGAGGACGGCCGGTTCCACAGACTTGGTAGCGAGACGCCCATCCCCTTCAAGGCCCGCATCGTCTGCGCCACGCATCACGACATCGGATCCGAAGCAAGCACGTTCCGGAAGGACCTGTACTTCAGGCTCTCCGCGCTTCCCGTCAGCCTGCCGCCGCTCCGGGACCGGCCCGAGGACATCCTGTGGCTGGCCCAGCGTTTCCTCGAGGAGATCATGCAGGTCAGGGAGACTCCGGTTCGGGGGATTGGCGTTCTGGCCGAGGACGCCATGCTGGAGCACCCCTGGCCGGGCAACGCGCGCGAGCTGCGCAACAGACTAGAACGGGCGGCGGCATTGTCGGAGAACCCGCTGCTCATGCCTGCCGACCTCTTTCCGGACAAGGCGCCCTCGCCTCCCGCGCAGGTCGGAACGCTGTCCGACGCCCGCGACGCCGCGGAACGGCGACAGATCCTGCGCGCCCTGAGCGCCACCGGCGGCCAGATTTCGCAGGCGGCCCGCGAGCTCGGCGTGTCGCGGACGACGCTCTGGGAAAAGATGGCCCGCTTCGGCATCGAGGGCGGCGGACGTTCGGAAACCTAAACGCGGCCGACCGCTGCCGTTCGCTTCTCCGGACGCGGCGTGTCCACCTTTCCGATACTTCCCTTGACAGCCAGCGCCGAACAGCGTTGGCACGACGATTGCAGATCCTTCGTCACGGACATCCAATCGAGGGAGGATCACATGTCACGCTGTCGAACTTTGGTGGACCTTGGCCGACGCCAGTTTCTTCGCGGAGGCGCGCTGGCCGCGGCCGGGGCAACGGTGGCGGTCGTGGCGCCCGTCGCTCCGCAGGCACGGGCCGCGATTCCCTCCGCCGGCGTCGAGTACCCCTCCAACCGCCTTGCCAACCTCTCCGATCTGAAGGTGAACGAGCCGCTGGACGTCGCCTACCCTGACGAGGACGCGGCGGGCGTGCTCCTCAAGCTCGGCGTGGCTGTCGAAGGCGGCGCCGGCCCGGACGGAGACATTGTCGGCTTCTCGACGATCTGTCCCCACAAGGGCTTCCCGCTGAACTACTCCGCCGACGAGAGGACCTTCAACTGCCCAGGACACTATTCCGTGTTCGACGCCGAGAAGGGCGGGCAGGAGATCTGGGGCCAGTCCACGCAGAATCTGCCGCAGTACGTGCTGAGGATCGCCGACAACGGCGACATCTTTGCCGAAGGCCTCGACGAGCTGCTCTACGGCCGTCTGTCAAACGTGCTCTAAGGGGGACATCACCATGGCATTCAAACGTCACATCGACCGCCTGCCGATCATTCCCGCCGATGCGAAGACGCACAACGTCACGTGCCACTTCTGCATCGTCGGCTGCGGCTATCACGCATACACCTGGCCGATGAACAAGCAGGGCGGCAGCGCGCCCGACCGCAACGTGTTCGGCGTCGATCTGTCACAGCAGCAGCAGGCGGAAACCGACGCCTGGTACTCGCCCTCCATGTACAATGTGGTCAAGCAGGACGGCAAGGACGTGCATGTCGTCATCAAGCCGGATCACGAATGCGTCGTGAACTCCGGCCTTGGGTCCGTTCGCGGCGCCCGCATGGCGGAGATGAGCTATTCCGAGGCCCGCAACACGCAGCAGCAGCGGCTCACCGATCCGCTGGTATGGCGCTACGGGCAGATGCAGCCCACGAGCTGGGAAGACGCCCTCGACCTCGTCGCCCGCGTGACGGCGACCATCGTCAAGAACAAGGGCGAGGACGCGCTGTTCGTTTCCGCCTACGACCACGGCGGCGCCGGCGGCGGCTACGAGAACACGTGGGGGACCGGCAAGCTCTACTTCGAGGCCATGAAGGTCAAGAACATCCGCATCCACAACCGCCCCGCCTACAATTCCGAGGTCCATGCGACGAGAGACATGGGGGTCGGCGAGCTGAACAACTGCTACGAGGACGCCGAGCTCGCAGACACCATCTTCTGCGTCGGAGCGAATCCTCTGGAGACGCAGACCAACTACTTCCTGAACCACTGGATCCCGAACCTTCGCGGAGCGACGGCCGACAAGAAGAACGAGCAGTTGCCCGGCGAGGAGCATCCTGCGACGAGGGTCGTGTTCGTCGATCCCCGCAGGACGGTGACCATAAACGCCGCCGAGGCCGAAGCCGGTGCCGACAACGTCCTCCATCTCGCCATCAATTCCGGCACGGACCTGGCCTTGTTCAATGCGATCTTCACGCACGTGGTCGAGAAGGGATGGATTGACAAGGCCTTCATCGACGCGAGCACGACGGGCTTCGACGACGCCGTCAAGGCGAACAAGACGACCCTGGAGGAAGCCTCCAAGATCTGCGGCGTTCCCGCCGCCGACATCGAGAAGGCCGCGCAGTGGATCGCGGAGCCGAAGGCCGAAGGCAAGCGCCGTCGCACGATGCTTCCCTACGAGAAGGGTCTCATCTGGGGCAACGACAACTACCGCACCAACGCGGCCCTCGTTAACGTCGCGCTTGCGACGGGCAATATCGGCCGCCCTGGTGGCGGCTGCGTCCGCCTCGGCGGCCATCAGGAAGGCTACGCGCGGCCGTCCGACGCCCATGTCGGGAAGCCCGCCGCCTATGTCGACCAGCTCCTGATCGGCGGCCAGGGAGCGGTCCACCATATCTGGGGCTGCGACCACTACAAGACCACGCTCAACGCGCACGAGTTCAAGAAGGTCTACAAGAAGCGGACCGACATCGTGAAGGATGCCATGAGCGCCGCGCCGTATGGCGACCGGGACGCGATGGTCAAGGCGATCGTCGACGCCATCGACAAGGGCGGCCTGTTCGCGGTCAACATCGACATCATCCCGACCAAGATCGGACAGGCCTGCCACGTCGTTCTTCCGGCGGCGACGTCGGGCGAGATGAACCTGACGTCCATGAACGGCGAGCGCCGCATGAGGCTGACGGAGCGCTACATGGATCCGCCCGGACAGGCGATGCCCGACTGCCTGATCGCCGCGCGGCTCGCCAACAATATGGAGCGCGTCCTCCGCGAAACGAACGACACGGCCTACGCCGACAAGTTCAAGGGCTTCGACTGGAAGACCGAGGAGGACGCCTTCATGGACGGCTACCACAAGGTCGCCAAGGGTGGCGAGTTCGTGACCTACGAGCGGCTACGCGAGGCCGGGAACAACGGCGTCCAGGAACCGGCGGTCGGATATGAGAACGGCAAGCTGGTGGGGACGAAGCGCCTCTACGAAGACGCGCAGTTCGGCACCGACGACAAGAAGGCCAAGTTCATGGCGTCCGAGTGGCGCGGCCTCCAGGCTCCCGGCAAGCAGGCACAGAAGGACAAGCACAAGTTCCTGATCAACAACGGCCGTGCCAACATCGTCTGGCAGTCGGCCTACCTCGACCAGGAGAACGACTTCGTGATGGATCGCTGGCCCTATCCGTTCATCGAGATGAACCCGGAGGACATGGCTGAAGCAGGCATCAAGCAGGGCGATCTCGTCGAAGTCTACAACGACGCCGGCGCGACGCAGGCGATGGCCTACCCGACGCCGACTGCGCGCCGGGCCGAGACGTTCATGCTCTTCGGGTATCCGACGGGCGTCCAGGGCAACGTCGTCAACGCGGGTACGAACGAGTTGATTCTCCCAAACTACAAGCAGACCTGGGGCGACATCCGCAAGATCGCCGACGCACCGCGCAACGTCGCCCACCTCTCCTTCAAGCCGAAGGAATATCGTTCGGCCTGAGACATGGCGGAGGGCGGGCCGCCGCGCCGCCCTCCCAGTCCCCGCTGCCGATTTCCAAGGAGGCGGCCGTTGGACGCTCGGGTGGCGCGCCGTGTCACGGCGGGCCATGCTCCGCCTCTCCCTCCCTCCGAACCGCGGGTGGCGGTCGAAATTTCTACGGATGCGCCGGCTCCTGAAAGCTTCGATGCTGTAGTCATCTCCGGCCGAAATGCGCCTCGTCTGGCCGGTGACGCCAAGGCCGCCCGCGAGGTGCATCTCGTCCTTCCGGAGAGCGGCGTTTGCACTGCCACGAACCCGGCGCTGGCCGAAGCCGCGTCCGGCGGCTGTTGCGGTGGTCCCTCCCCTGCCGAGGCCGACGCCTGCTGCGTCGCCGACGCCGAAGCGAAGGCGGTAGGCAGATCTGGCTGCGGCTGCACGACGCCCGCAGTGAAACAGAACGACATGGAACCTGCAGAATGACCGACAAGAAGCCTCCCGCGCGCCTGATCTGGGCGCGCTCTGGCCGCCGCCATCTCGCTGGTCTGCGCGGCTGCATCGTCGAACGCGATATTGTTCGGGACGTCGCTTGTCGCGATGGAAATCGCATCGAGCTTCGTCCTCTATAGCACGGCATTCGCCGCCATAGTCCAGGTCGGCGGCAGCAAGGCGCAGCGTAGCATCACGCACCTGACGCTGATCGCAGGTTTCGCATCGACCGTTTTCTTAGGCCCCTGACGTCTACGCTGCACGAACACCTCGGCTGGCGGGAGATCTACCTCGTCTTCGCAGTCCTGAACGTCATTGTCTGCCTTCCGATCCATTGATGGGTCGGCGGGCTTCCAGGTATAGTGGCGACTGCCGGCGCAGGCCGGCTATTCGGGTGTTGCAACGCGAATTGGGCGAGTGCCGATCTTTGCCCCTGTGACGGCATCCACGGCTACCGGCTCAATTTCTTCTCCTGTCTCCGCGTCGACGTATCGCGCCAACCTGCCTTCGCCACGGTACTGGCGTCCCCACGCACCCAGTAAGACAAGCACCGGCAAGAAATCGCGTCCGGCGGCGGTCAGCACGTACTCATCGCGCGGAGGCCGCTCCGAGTAGCGCCGCTTTTCCAGAAGTCCCTCCTCCGTCAGCGTCGCCAGCCGTCGGGTCAGAATGGTGGGGGCGATGCCCAGACTTTTCCGGAATTCGTCGAAGCGGGTGAGGCCCATGCTCGCGTCGCGAAGGATCAACATGCTCCACGCGTCGCCGACGCAGGTGAGGCTGCGGGCAATCGGGCAAGAGGTGTCGGGAAGATTCTTCATGTTCATATCATTTTGATAGTGACTTAGTATCTAAATGATAGTAACATCCTTTCAAGATGTAATCCAGCACAAAGAAAGAAGTGACTTCCATGAACAAGATCAAACTTGGCGCCCCCCATCCAGAACTTAACCGTCGGCGCGCGCAATCGGGTCATCATGTCACCACCGGCCACCCGAGATCGTCCAAACGGAGCCTCACGATGATCAACTTCATCGGTGGCCTGGCGGCATTCGGCCTGGCCGCGTCTCCGTTGCATGCCGATGAGCTGCCCCCCATGGCGGGGGAAAGTATCCATGTCGGCGGTTTTCATGGCGTCTTCTACTACACCGACGAAAATGACGGCGATCGAGTGGTTGCAACGATTGCGGAGGGAGAGGCCGGAGTTCCGGTGCGTTTCTCGGCCACTCTCGCCGAGGGACAATCAGCGACGATATCCGTGCCGGGGAAATTGGGCGAACCTAGCCAAAGCCTCGCGATTTCGCGCTCGGACGACAAGCTTGTCGTCACCGACGTGGGGTCGATGTCCAACAAGAAGCGAATTGGGGCCATTGCCGAGTAATGGCCTCATCGAATCGCCCCCGGGGGCGAGCATATCTTCATTGGTGCGCACTGGATTGGCCCGCCGAGAACGTACAGGATTTAAGCACTGAGTCGGGAAGCATGCGCGGTGTTTCGTCTGCCTCAGGTGCAGACCCATTCACGGATCTCGCACTGGTTTTCCTGACCGCCACAGAGGCTCAGGGCCTTCCGTTCCGCTTCGCGACGGGTCATCGCCGAAGCGGTACCCCAGAACGGGGCTCCAGCACGGGAGGTTCCACCTAGCGACAGGGCTGCACAATGCTCGTAGGGAAAGCCCGTGCCGTCGTCGTCATCCCAATGGCGATGGTTGCGGAACACTTCGACCACCTTGCAAGCCGCACCTTCCTCATTCACGCAATGCTTGAGCGCGGCATCTTCCGCTTCCGTCCTCTTGTCGGCGCCCCAGAAGAAACCGTGCCGGCCGTCCACAGGCGAAAACGCAATCGCGCCGCAGATGCCCTTCTCTTCGTGCGCAGGTCCCCGCTGCGGCATCACCAAATCGGCGGCATTGCCCAGGCAACGCGCACCTTCTCTTTGTTGTCGCAGCCGATTTCGAAGCCGTCAGAGCACCAGCGAAGATTTGAGCGCTCAACGGCAACACGTCCGTCATGGCGGCGAGTATCGATTGCACCGGTATGGCGCTGGAGAAGCAATCCATGCAGCTTCATCACACGATAGACGCGTTTGGCGTTTGACCACTAACGTCCTTCGCTGCACGCGTTGCGGCGTAGGATGGCGTGAACACGGCGATATCCATAGGTCGGCATATCGGTAATGATCGCTTCGATCTCCTCCACCAGACCCCGATCAGCTGGTGGCGGTCGTCCACGGGCTTTGGAAGAAGGCTGCTTCACCCGCTCTGCGATATTCGACCGCGCAACACTTAAAGTCTCGCACACTCCCGTCATCGAGAAGTGCCCTTCGGCAAGGACAGCGATCGCAACAGATGTTTTTTTGGGCCGATAGCGATTTCAAGGGCTTCCTTGAGAATTTCGCCTTCCATCGTCTTCTTGCCGAGCAGGCGCTGCAGTTCCTTGATCTGGTTCTGAAGGGCGCGATACTCGGAAGCCGGAACGACCTCTTCCTGCGACGCGGTGGCGGTCAATGCCCCCTGAGCTGCAAGCTTGCGCCAATTGAACAACTGGTTCGGCTGTATGCCGTGACGCCGGGCAACGATGCTAACCGTCACGTCTGGCTCATACGTCTCCTGAACGATGGCCAGCTTTTCGGCCGTCGACCAGCGACGCCGGCGCTCCGGGCCGGAAAGAACTTCTATCTTCGGATTGTGACTGCTCATAATGGGCACATTACCTCGCTCACTTAATAAGTGGGAGATCGTGTCCGGTGATTTATGGGGCCATTACATTTCGAGCTGCAGGATCTAAGCAATCCATTAATTGGACTGGGAGGGGCGGCAATGGAGCCACTATCGACATGGGCCTGCGATGGATGCGGCGAAAAAAGAGTAGATGTATTAGCAGATGTGCGGAAGCTGCTGCGCGTCTCTATAGCCAGGCACAATGGGAAGTGTTTGTTTGACGGCACGGTAAACCTTTGCCCTACTTGCCAACGTCAGCTTCTCATCAGATCAAATCGCATAAGGTGTTCAGCCGTTAATCATCGCGACAGCCCTGATCGAGGGAGAACTTCGAATCAACGCCTCGGGAAATGGGTGCCGTTTAGAAGCTACTGCGATCGGTTGACCCGCTACACCAAACAGCGGCGATCACCTTTTCAAACTTTCGCTCAGTGCTCCCGAGCCGCGCTCAGCTCACCCCTTGAATGTCAGAAAAAGATGGCTTATTTTCTGACGCATGAAAACGACAGTCACATCGGTTCCCGATCGGATCATGAAGCGTGCCCGCGTTGCTGGGCGCGGCGGCGTTTTCACGCCCAGCGACTTCCTGGACGTGGCGACCCGGGCGGCTGTCGATCAGGCGCTTTCCAGGCTGGTCAAGAACGGCAAGCTGCGTCGCCTTGCCCGCGGCCTTTACGACTTCCCCAAGGTCCACCCGAAGCTCGGATTGCTTTCGCCGACACCGGACGACGTCGCGCATGCGCTGGCGCGTGAGACCGGGTCGCAAGTTCAGATCTCAGGCGCTCGCGCCGCGAACGCCCTCGGCCTCACAACACAGGTGCCGGCAAGGAGCACCTATCTAACCGATGGTCCCTCGCGGCGCGTCGTGCTGGGAAAGCGCGTCGTCGATCTTCGCCACGCTTCGCCCAAGCACCTGATCGCACCGGGCAGTGCCGCCGGTACGGTCGTTCAGGCTCTTCGTCATGTCGGCCCCGTGCGTGCGGCCGACGTTGCGCAGGTGGCCGCACTTCGGCTTTCGCCCAACGACAAGAAGATCCTTGCTTCGACCGCCGTTCAGGCCCCTGCGTGGATGCGGCCGACGCTCGTCTCGATCGCCAACGCAGTGGCTGTCGAAGTCGATGGATAAGGTCGCCCATCTCCCTGCCGGCGATCGCGCCGCCCTTTTCGGAGAGACTGGCGCCGGCCGTGGCGTCGCCGACACAATCATCGAAAATGACTTCTGGGTCTGCTGGACCTTGAAGCGACTTTTCGGTCTACCGAAGGGAGCCACCGCCACCCTGGTCTTCAAGGGTGGCACGTCGCTTTCCAAAGCGTTCGGTGCCATCCGCCGTTTCTCCGAGGATATCGACCTTTCGTTCGATCGCGCGGAACTTGGATATACCGGCGATCGCGATCCCGAGAAGGAGGGGATCAGCAGGAAGCAGGCTGCCCGGCTTATCGACGACCTGGTGAGCGACGTCGAGCGCCACATCGCCGAGAGACTTCTCCCGGCGCTCCGCACCGCCATCGTCGAACAGCTCGGAGAGCCGACCAACGGTGAATGGTCGCTCGAGATCGACGCGACAGATGCCCAGACAGTCAACTTTCACTATCCGACGGCACTGCCTGCAACGGAATACGAGGGCATGGCCTACATCACGCCGCGCGTGAAGCTCGAACTCGGCGCGCGCGGCGACCCCTGGCCAACCGAAGAGAAGGTCGTCCGCCCTTATGCGGCCGACGACTATCCAGACTTCTTCGAGGCCCCCCGACACCAGCGTTACCGTCCTATCCGCCCGGCGTACCTTCTGGGAAAAGGCCACAGCGCTCCATGCGGAAGCACATCGTCCGGCTGAGTCGCCAACGCCGCAATATTTCTCGCGGCACTATTACGACCTCGCGATGCTGCTCAACACCGAGGGAGGCAAAGCCGCTGCGACGGATTTCGATCTGCTCGCACAGGTCGCCAAGCACAAGACGACGTTCTTTCGTTCTGGTTGGTCGAGCTACGACACCGCCAAGCCGGGCAGCCTGCGGCTGATGCCGGACGAAGCGCGCATAAAGGATCTTCGCGTCGATTATCGGGATACGGCGCCTATGATGTTTGACGAACGGCCCCCGACCTTCGACGACATACTTGCGAGGATCAAGGAAGTCCAAGAAGCGATCAATAAATAGATCAATGCCAGTCCATGGGGAGGACAGTTCATTAGCTCGATACGGTCCATCGATCTGCGTCTTGTAGGTGACCTCGTTGACTTCGTCCGGGGGCCGGGCTTCGTGTTCGACTTTTCCGACAAGAGCTTCGCGGATTTCTTCGCCTCCGAGCTGAACGTCAATATCGACGATCCTAAATACGCGGCAAACGGCGGCCCCAAGGGGAAGAGGCTGCGCTATTTTCTGCAGAATTGCGACGACGCCATTGCCGTCCGCACGCTTGCGGCGCTCTGGGAGCACCGGTCCGAATACCTCGCCCGCAGCGGCGGAAAGGACCCGGTGATCGATGTACAGTCGCGCTATCAAAGCTTGATCGATCGTCTCTCCGGCGGTGCGGCTCCAAAGCCAGCCAAGCCAGCATCCGCGCCTGTTGTCGATCGTCAGAAGATCGCGGCCATCAAGCCGAGCTGCTGCAAGTCTCCTCGCTCAGCGCGCAGGCACGCGGCTTCGCCTTCGAGGGATTCCTCAAGGGTCTATTCGATGCGTACGGCCTTGCCGCCCAGGAGCCGTTCCGGCTGCGCGGCGAGCAGATCGGCGGCAGCTTCCAGCTCGGCAGCGACATCTATCTGCTGGAAGCCAAATGGCACGGCCAGCCAATCGGCGTTGCCGATCTCCACACCTTCCACGTCAAGATCGAACAGAAGGCAGCCTGGACGCGAGGTCTGTTCGTGAGCAACAGCGGCTTCTCCGAAGACGGCCTCGTCGCCTTTGGCCGAGGCAAGCGCGTCATCTGCATGGACGGCCTCGACCTCTACGAGATGCTCGACCGAGAGATACCGCTCAACCAGGTTCTGGAGCGCAAGGTGCGCAGGGCAGCCGAAACCGGCATGCCCTTCCTTCGTGTTCGCGACCTCTTCCCGGGCTGAGGAGAGGCCCATGGTGCAGTTCAACGATTGGTGCGACTCGGCGGACACGCCCCTAGCACTACTTTGGCACTTTAGGCTGTGCGATATCGGCAAGGAGCATGTCACAGTGAGGACATCGTCGGGGTGGAGGTCGTGCGAAGAGGTCGAGTATCGCTTGCCTGATGGCCGGCATGCTTGGCTGTGGCGGCGGCGCCGAGACTCTTTTTTCCGTCCCGCTGCTTTGAGGCGGCGGGCTTGAAGGAAGGCGTAGGCGATCATCGTCATCAACGCATGTCGATGTAATCCCGTCCAGGATCTACCTTCGAAGTGGTCGAGCCCAAGCTCCTCCTTGAGCTGCTGGTGGGCCTGTTCACAGACCCATCTGGCCTTGATCGTGGCAGCGAGCGTCTTGATGGTGGCATCGGCTGGCAGGTTCGACACATAGTATTTTTGCTCCCCGGTCGACCGCCACTCGCCGACGAGCCAAACCTCGTCGCCAGGCATGCATTGCATGCGGTTATCGAGCATCCGGTGCTTATGGCCATCCGCAACACGGACACGGCGGGCCGCGAAGAGACATGTCAGCCGACCCTTGGTGCCCCGCCGCCAGCTGACCTTTTGCCATTTCCCTCCGGCCAACAACGTTTCAGCAGAGACCGGGGGCTGATCAGGGATGTGGTATTTGCGGGGCTTTCCGGCCTTCGCGACGGGGAAGATCAGGGCAACGTCGGCGGGATAGACGTTCTGACGTCGCGACAGACCCACTGCCCACAGTAGACCGCGCTCGCTCAAAGCCTGACGGAAAGGTCCGCTGGAGCCGTACCCTGAATCGGCAAGCACACAGCCGAAACGCGCACCGGAGGCGATGACGCGGTCGATCTCCTCGATCGCAATCTCCGGCTTTGTCAGAGCAGTCTGTCTATCCTTCGGCACACGGGCCCGCGCCATACGCTCAGGATCATCTGTCCAGCTCTCGGGCAGGAATTGCCGCAGGCCCACCATCACCGGCACCTTCGCGTGACGCCAACGTACCGAGACCAGCGACTGGCAATTGGCCGTCTTTCCGAGCGACGAGGCATATTGTGGCGCGACGCCAACCGAGTGACGTCCCTTCTTGGGCAACGCCGTGTCATCGATGACAAGAAAACCCGCCTCATCGCCAACCAGGCCATCTGCCTCCTTCAGCAGGGCAGCCTCGAGTGGAGCACTGTCCCAAACTCCGGCAGCGACGAAATGATGAAGCTGATCGTAGCCGACCTCGCCAGCGCGCGCCGCCATCGGCTGAACGCTCTTGCGGTCTCCTGGACCAATCAAACCCGCGACATAGAGAGGGCACATCCGCGCCCGCGTCTTGTGCCCTAGCGCCGCGACAAACGGCGCAAGCCAGCGATCGAGATCGGTTTGCCAGTCCACGTCCATTGATCGGCCCTCCATAAGCCGACCTCTCATGAATCACGCAAACCCTCTCCTGGGAATCCCAAAAATCGCCCGCTCGCTTAAAAATCTGCCAAAGTAGTGCTAGTTGCGGCCATCATGGTCCTGGCAGGCGGGCTGACTTTGCTCCCGATCGCCGCCGACAGGAAACAGCACGCTCGGTAGGCTTCGATGCGAAGTGCAGGAAGTCGCACTGGCGATATTTTTCATGACCTAGCCTACCGTATATCTATACCCCTTTAAATGATGTTCAGAGGCCTCGTGGAGCATGCGGACCGTTCCTCGCGGCTTCTGCCCTACGCGATTTGCCGAAATAGGCGGCAGTGGCACCGGCGGTCAGCCGCACCAGCGTTCGGCGGCCACAAAGCGACCGTTGCGCATCTCACGGCGGCAAATTGATCGTTGCAAATAAAGTGCATGGCCTTAAGATGATTCAAGGGAAGACGTCGCACCGTCAGGCGGGAGAATGTTCGCAGGGCACGACCCCCTCCTGGTCGCGCTTTCGGTGGTGATCGCCATCCTGGGGGGATATACAGGATTCGGGGTTACGGCCCGTGTGCGGGGCACCGGCAGTGCCGACCGGAGGCTGTTGCTTGCCTGCGCGGCTTTCTTCCTTGCGGTCGGCGTCTGGACCATGCATTTCGTCGCCATGTTGGCAGCGCCAATCCCGCTCGATGCCACCTATCTTGTCCTGCCAACGGTCGTATCCTTTCTTATCTGCGCCCTTGTCATGGGGATTTCGCTATTCTTCGTCTCACTCGGCGAGCCTTCAAATGCGCGGGTGGTCCTCTCGGCGTTGCTGCTCGGCCTGGGCATCGCATCGATGCACTATGTCGGCATCCATGGTCTTGCCGGCACCTTCCATATCGAGCATCAGCATGCAATGGTTGTGGCTTCCGTCGTGATCGCCGTGTGCGCGGCCTTTGGCGGTCTGCGTATCTTTCTCGCCCGGCATGGCGGCATGCGGCTGGCGCTAAGCGCCACGGCGTTCGGAGTCGCCGTCTCCGGCATGCATTTTACGGCCATGTACGGCATGCGCTTCGTTCCGGGAAGTCCCGTCCACCACGCGGCGAACGGACTGGCTGTCTCCCGGGAGGCTTTAGCCCTAATAGTATCGCCTTTGTGTTTTCTGATTATCTTCGGCTTTCTGCTGCTCCTCGTACCCGAATCACGGTCCCGCTCGCTGAATTCAGCGCCCGCCAGCCAATCCGATACTATGGATGGTGAGGCGTCGGCGTTTGACCGGAATGGTTTGGGTTCCGCCGACGCGCAGACACAACAAACGCAGCGCCCTGTCGGACAGCCGGGTGTCGCCGTAGTGACACGGGTGCCTGTCGAGGGCGCCGACGGAACGCGTTTCGTCGAGACCGGACGGATCCGCAGCATAAAGGCAAACGCCCACTATACACTCGTTCACGATGGCAGCCGAGAACGCATGTGTCCATGGGCAATCTCGCAAGCCGAGGCGCGACTCGATCCTGCCACTTTCATGCGCGTCCACCGCAGCCATATCGTGTCCATTCCCCTCGTTTCGTTGATCCGCAAGGAAGGCAATGGTGCCGTGGTCGAGTTAGACGGGGAGGTGCCGCATCTGGTTCCAGTAAGCCGCGACAAAATTGCCGAACTTAGGGCGCGCCTAGGGTTGGCCAGGCGCGGCGATTCATAATTACAGTGCATAGATTACAATAGCTGACGCAATTCGTGCTGGTTGGACCCCATTCTGTGCGATTTCCGACGCTTCGTGCCGCGGTTGGCTTGGCCATCTTGCGAGTATTGGCTGTCAGTAACAGCTTGCCGCCGCAATCTCCTGAGAGTGGTGATCCTCAACGATCCCCACCGGGAAAGATATGTGGGTAGGATGTGAGCCGTAATTCTTCACGAGCCGCCGGCTGGGGCCGCGGTAGCACGCAACGCTTGGGCATGAAAAGCAATCTCGCGGCAGATCCTTCGCGCCGGGAGGATTGCATGGTTGATCTCGATTTGCTCGATGAGCGGCACGTGTCCATTGTCCAGGAAGCGATTGCGGAAGATCGTATCGGCTTCATCGTCCAGAGCATACATGCCATTGATGATCCGGCCCAGGTTCTATACGGCGAGTGCTTGCCTCACCTTACTGACCAAGACGGGATAGAACACGCCGACGCCGTGTTTGTTCCCGCACTGGAGGCTTTGGGAGAAGCGCCGGTCCTGGACCGGCATATGCTCAAGCTTGTCCTGGATGCGCTTGAATCCAATTCTCTGTCGGTTCTCGGATATAGTCTCTCAGGGGACAACATTTCCGATCCTGGGAGTTGGGCTCATATTCGCGACCAGATTGCCGCTCGACCTGAATTGGCCTCGCGGCTTGTTCTCAAGTTTACCGGAATTCAGCCCTTTGCCGACGCTGCGCTGGCGATTAATTCCCTTTCAGAGGCAAGAGATCTAGGGTGCCGGATTGCGATTGACCCCTACCTGTCGTGGACTGGACCTGTGCTCACGCAAAGACCGGATAATCGGTGAAATGCAGTGAGTTGACAGCAGCCACATCAATCAGCCGGAAGTAGCCTGCAGCAGGGCCAGATGTTTTTCCGTAAAGGGCGATGTCTTGATGTCGAGATCGACGAGCAATCGTTTTCGAAGTGGAGGTGGACCGGCTCCCGTCGGCGCCATCGCCACCCTCCGCAACATGCCCCAAGCACGCGCTGATCGCCGCCCTTTTGCCAAACGGTGTATGAAAGCAGATGATGCCGAGTGCGGCTTCGCCTCAAACTCCCAGCAAGTCGCGGTTCAGCATGACTGACAACATCTTTGTCAATGACAATGGTGGAGATATCGCGACATCTACGAAGAACGCCAAAGTAACCATAGTGGCCTCTTTTTGTCCTGACACACTCTGGGCAGTGTCGAGCGGCGCCGGCCACCGTAAACTTGTGTGGCAAATCGGAAACATCTGTTATCACGTCACGTGGTGCCGGATTTTTCTGAAAGAATCCGGAATTTTCCGAAATACATCCATCGCCCGATGTGGCCATCGTCATATGACGACAATCGATCGGTCATCATATCTATGACTCCAATAAAGCACTGAGGGAACTTCCAATATCCATGCTGCTTTGGGCCGGTTCGGTCGCCAATAGGCGGCGCGGCACGACTTTGAGACCTACGAATTCTGCAATCGAGACCTCGACCGATGCCACAGGCAGACCGTCACTGCCTGTGCGCTGAACCAACGGTTTCGACCGATCAACGATACTGAGGTTAGGCCTGGGATGCTGGGAAGAAGTGAAGTCGCAGAACGCCATTCTCCGATCGAATGGCCAAAAGCAAATACACACATCTTCGATGAAATTCCGGAAAGCAAGAGGCTGTGCGTTATCACGGACCAAGGTGCTGCGGCTTATGTTGTTCGGCCACCCGGATCACATGCGCTCAGGGCTCGGGAACATTTGGCGACGGTGATGCTCGCACCTTCGCCTGGAATAAGGGTGTCTTTTGACGGTCACCTCGTGCACGAATACGATGGCGACGTCGGGATGATATCCGTTACTCCTGCAAATACAGAACGCAACGTGACATGGTCTTCCACTTGCGAGAAAGTAATCGTTACTGTGCCGCCTCAACGCTTTCTGGAGCTGGCGGCGCATGAGTTCGGCGCGGGTCATACGGTACTTCAACCGCCCCGACTCGACGCCATAGACCTTCGGGCGCTGCATCTCGCGGAGATGTTGAAGGCGGAACTGGCACGCGAAGTTCCAAACAAGATCTATATAGAATCGCTAATCACCATTTTTGGTGTGCATATCGTCCGAAATTATACAGGCTTGGACAAATTGCCGTCGGGCCGAAAGAGAGGGGGCGGCCTGTCGAACCGCAGTACCGTGCGTGTTCGCGAGCTGTTGGAGTCAAGGTTTTCCAGCAAGATCACAGTGGCCGAGCTTGCGGCGGTCTCAGGCCTTTCTCCACGCCATTTCATCCAGGCCTTTACGAGCACCTTCGGCGAGCCTCCGCACAAATATGTTCTTCGACTGCGCCTCAATTTCGCTGAAAAACTCCTCGTCGAGAACGTACTGTCAATCGCCGAGATCGCCCATCTGAGCGGATTTTCAGACCAGAGCCATCTGACGGTGACCATGTCGAAACATAGAAACAGGACGCCCAGACAGGTAAGGCAGCAACGGTGATGTCCTGTCGCCGCGACGTCTTGATCTCGTGAATGAATCCGGTCGCGTTTTTCCAGGGAGAAGCATCAAGCCGAAGCCACGAGTTCGGGCCTCACGCAAATATACTTGGCTGATCCCACCGACCCTTTCATTTTTACTAGAAATCGACGCCGGTCGATATTGCGTTTTGTCGCGACGGGAGTGTCTTTTCTGAGCTTTTACGACGGAATGGCCGCACTTACTGAAAGGCGAGTTCAGACCGGATCTTTCTAAAAAGAAACCGGAATTTCGCAAAATACGTGCGCCATCGACTGTGGCTATCCTCGCGACAACACAATCATTTGGTGCGCTGTGGAGCTTTCTGGCATTCAGTCGAAACGGTGTATCGGGGCGTCCGGGGACATTCAGTTTCCGGAGACTGAAGTCTTTGTGCCAAGGGTCGAAGCGGCCTGGAGTGCTCTGCAGCGCCAATATGGCGGTCAGATAAGCGAGGCGGAGATTGACTATTTCTTTGCTTGTTTCGTGTTTGGGCTGACCACACCGGCTTATACCAATCAGGACCCATCCCTCCATTTCGAGGTCTGCCGCGCTCTTGTGTTGATCAAGCTGCCGCCGGACCGGGCTGACGCTGCACTGTATTCAGTGCCAGCGCCTACTCAGGCAGGGGTGGAAAGTGCCCGCGAGCTGATCGAGAGCAAAGGGGTGAAGATGGGGCGTACCCTGCAAGACGAGAGGTCAGATCCAGAAATCTTTTCAACGGCCAAGGCGAGCTCCGCGGCATCGGCGCGCCTGGGCAGCAACGAGGGAAATGCACAATGATTGAACGCATTGAAGGGCATACTCAGCGCATGTTCCGGTTCGGTTTCGCCAACGATCGTATGGCCGGTGAAAGCGGCGACCGGTCACGTCGTCGGCGGCTGATGGCAGTCCTTCGCATGGCCCATCGTGTTCTTGGCTTTCGGCGCAAGGGTCTGGGACTTGGAACATTGGGCGCCGGCGGCGGACTGGCGGCGATCGCGATCGGCCTCGCGACGCCCGCCCATGCACAATATGCTGCCGGCGGCGGAACCGCGTCAGCCGCCAACGCCGTCGCCGTCGGTAACGGTACCCAAGCGAATGGCGCGAACAGCGTGGCGTTGGGCACCTCTAACAGCGCAACAGGCAACGCTTCGATCGCCATCGGCTATTCGATGGGTGTCAATGGCCTCAATGCCATAGGCATAGGTGTCTTCGCGGGCGCGACCGGCGTCAACGCACTCGCCGTAGGCGGAAACGCCCAAGCCACTGCGGACGGAGCAAGCGCCATTGGCGTCAACTCGGTTGCACGCGCAGGCGCGGCCGCCTTTGGCCTCAACGCGCGTGCCGACGGAGTGAACTCGACGGCGATCGGCTATGTTACCCGGGCGACCGGGCTGCGCGCCACCGCGCTCGGGTTTGGGGCAACAGCGTCCGGGCTGGATGCGATTGCCCAAGGTAATTCCGCCGTCGCAAGCAATCAGAATGCAATCGCGATCGGCTTCCAGGCGAACGCGACCGCGGTCAACGCCATCAATCTTGGCAACCGCACTGTTGCGGGAATGGGCGCCCTTCAAGAGAGCGCCATCGCCCTCGGCACGGACGTCCTGGCGTCTCAGGTCGACGCCATTGCGGTGGGGCGCCAGAGCCGGGCGACTGCAGGAAGCGCGGTGGCTCTCGGCGTGAATGCGGCGGCTTCAGGCGCCGCCTCGATGGCGCTGGGGTCCGGCTCGGTCGCGAACAACACCAACGCTGTCGCGCTCGGCGCCGCTACCCAGGCCACTGGAGCCGGTTCGGTCGCCGTGGGCACCTTCAGCGTTGCTTCGGGAGCGAATTCCGCTGCGGTGGGCAACGCCACGGCCAGTGGCGCCCGTTCGTTTGCCGGTGGCCGTGTTGCCAACGCCGCCGGCACCGAATCTGCCGCCGTCGGCTTCTCGTCCAACGCTGCAGGGATTAGCTCGTCAGCGTTCGGTCCCGTGGCCAATGCCTCGGCAGATTTCTCGCTCGCCCTGGGCAATCAGTCCGTGTCGAGCGGTTTCGGCTCGGTCGCGGCGGGGTCGGGAGCCCAGGCCACGCAGGTCGGCACCATAGCGGTCGGCAACAACGCCCTTGCGACCGCCGCACGCGCAACCGCGCTGGGAGTTAGCGCTTCAACGAGCGGGCAGAGCGCGCTGGCCATCGGCGACACCGCGAACGCGAGCGCCCAGAATGCGATCTCCGCCGGAACGAACGCGATCGCGTCCGGGGTAAACTCCATCTATCTCGGCTCGCGCAATCCTTTGGGCAACGCGGGCGCCCTTGGCTTGGACTCCATCGCCGTCGGCACAGAAGTGAGAGCAACCCAGACCGACACCACCGCAATCGGCCACGTCGCAATGGCTTTGGGAGTGCGCGCCACCGCCATCGGCTCGAACGCGTTGGCTACCGAAACGAACGCGACTGCGCTGGGGTACAATTCCTTTGCGGGCGGGTCCGACGCCATTGCGATGGGCACAAGCGCGGCGGCGGAGACCGCCGACTCCGTCGCCATCGGCACCGGCGCGAACGCCCTCGGCGGCAAGGCTGTCGCCATCGGCGCCGGCAACGTCGCTTATGGCGACGGCGCGGTCTCGATCGGCGACCCGAGCTATGCCAGCGGCACCGGCGCCTTTACCGGCGGCGCGAACAACATCGCCAATGCCGACGGCACGGCGAGCGCCACGGCAGCCAATGCCGCCAATGGCGCGGTCGCGATCGGCAACAACAACGTCGCGATCGGCCAGGGCTCGGTCGCGCTCGGCAATTTCAGTCGTGCGGGCGCTGCAGGCGCGGTCGCCTTCGGTGACGCCGCCGTCGCCAACAATGCCGACGATGTGGCATTGGGTTCGGGCTCGGTCACGGCAGCGGCGGTGGGCACGGCGAACACCACGATCAACGGCACGGTCTATACCTTCGCCGGCACGGCGACGCCGGCCTCCACAGTGAGCGTCGGCGCAGCGGGTGCCGAGCGTACCATCACCAATGTCGCGGCAGGCCGGATTAACGGCGGCTCGACCGACGCGATCAACGGCTCGCAGCTCTTCGCCACCAACCAGGCGGTCGACAGCCTCGCCACCACCGTCAACAACATCAACACTGGCGGCGGCATCAAGTACTTCCACGCCAATTCGGCCCTGCCGGATTCGCAGGCGCTGGGGACCGACTCGGTAGCGATCGGGCCGAATGCGGTTGCCAACAATGCCGGCGACGTCGCCATCGGCCTCAATTCGGTGTCGGGCACGACGACGGCCGTCGGCGGGGCGACGATCGGCAGCACGGCCTACACCTTTGCCGGCGCGACGCCGGCCGGCGCGTTCTCGGTCGGTGCGCTGGGTGCCGAGCGCCAGATCCAGAACGTCGCGGCAGGGCAGCTCTCGGGCAGCTCGACTGACGCGGTGAATGGATCGCAGCTCTTCGCGACCAATCAGCAGGTCACCCAGAACACCACCGACATCGCCAATCTCGGCAATACCATTGGCGATATCGGTACTACGATCAACAACATCGCCGGCGACACGTCGACAATCTTCACCGACGCAAATGGTGACGGCATCCGGTATGTGCGCACCAATGACAGGACGCTTCCTGTCAGCGATTCCTCCGCTCAAGGCATCGGCTCCACCGCGGTCGGATATGACGCCGCCGCCATTGCGGACAATTCGCTCGCGTTGGGCCGGGACAGCCAGGCGACGATCGATGGCGGGATAGCGCTCGGCTCTGGATCGATCTCCGACCGGGCGCTCGCGCCCGCCACCGGCCAGATCGCGGCCGGCCCGACCAACTTCATCGAATACAACACGACCGACAAGACGCTGCTTGGCGCGGTCTCGGTGGGCACGGCGACCTCGTACCGGCAGATCACCAATGTCGCGGACGGCACGAACGCCCAGGACGCGGTAACCATTCGCCAGCTCCAGGGCGCCATCGCCTCGGTTGCAGCCACGCCGAGCATGTATTTCCATGCCAATTCGACTGCTGGCGATTCGCTCGCTGTGGGGGCCGAATCGATTGCCGTCGGTCCGACGACAGTGGTCAACGGTGATAACGGCATCGGCATCGGCAATGGCGCGATCGTCGACCAGGTAGCGCCTGGCGGAACGGCGATCGGTCAGAACGCGCATGTCATGTTGGCCGACGGTATCGCGCTTGGCACGAATTCGACGGCGGCGGGCGTTCAGTCCGTTGCGCTCGGTGCGGGCGCGACGAGCAACCACATCAACAGCGTCGCCCTCGGTGCGCAATCGATCACCACGGTAGGCGCGCAGGCGAACTACGCCGGCTTTGGCCTTGCCGCCTTGCAGAACTCGGCCGGCGAGGTGTCCTTCGGCTCGGCCGGCTCGGAACGCAAGCTGACGAATCTTGCAGCCGGTTCGGCCGATACGGATGGCGTGAATGTCAGCCAGTTGAAAGGCCTCGGCACCCAGATCACCAACCAGTTTGGCGGCGGATCGGTCCTCAACCCGGACGGCACCATCACCGGACCGACCTACAATATTCAGGGCGGCAGCTATACGACCGTCTACGACGGGTTCACCGCCGTGGATGCGAGCCTTACCAATCTCACCAATCAGATCAATGGCGGCGGCATCAAATACTTCCATGCCAATTCCACGTTGGCCGATTCCTCCGCGACCGGCACGGATAGCGTCGCGATCGGCCCGCAAAGCGTAGCCAGCGGCACGGACAGCCTGGCTGCCGGCCACGGCGCAACCGCCGCCGGTCAAGGCGCCGTCGCTCTCGGTGAAGGAGCACAGGCAAACAATGCCAACGATGTCGCCCTCGGTTCGGGTTCCGTGACGGAGGCGGCCGTCGGTACGTCAGGGACCACAATTCGGGGCACCCGGTACGACTTTGCGGGAACCGCGCCCGTCGGGACCGTCAGTGTTGGCGCCGATGGCGCGGAAAGGACCGTGACAAACGTTGCGGCCGGGCGCATTTCCGCCGATAGCACCGACGCCATCAATGGTTCCCAGCTCCACGCGACCAATACGGCAATCGAGGATTTGCAAGGCGGCATTGGCAATATCAACGACAGTGCGGTTTTCTATGACGTCAACCCGGATGGCAGCAAGAAGAACAGCATCACCCTGCAGGGCGGTGACGTAAATGCACCGGTCGTCATCTCGAATGTCGGCAGGGGCGTTGCCAACACCGATGCGGTCAATGTCGCTCAATTGAACCAGAGCTTCACCGAGGCAAAGTCCTACACCGACAATCGCGTGAATTATGCCATTGAATCGGCCAACAGTTATACCGACCAGAAGTTCGGCCAGTTGAACCGGGAGATGGGCAACATCCGCTCGGAGGCCAGGGCGGCGGCCGCAATTGGACTTGCAGCAGCTTCCCTCCGCTATGACGATCGCCCAGGCAAGCTGAGCGTGGCGATGGGCGGCGGTTTCTGGAAGGGCGAAGGCGCGCTTGCCTTCGGTGCCGGCTACACCAGCGAAGACGGACGCGTTCGAGCCAACCTTTCCGGCACGGTCGCCGACGGTGATGTCGGTGTGGGTGCGGGTCTCAGCTTCACCTTGAACTGAGGCCGGCATGTTGAAGAGAGCGGGTTCTGGCTCCTCGGTTTTCATTGCATGCCTTTTCCTGTCCGGCCCACAGGCGGCCGGACAGGAGGCAGCTTCCTCAGGTTATCGAATCAGGCCGCCCGAGGTCGCGGTCCCTGGTGACGTAACTCTCGGCCAATACCAGAGAATGATCAGACCGTTCGAGAATTGGACGCTGATCTGCGACGAAAATCTGAAAGCCCGCCAAAGGGTCTGCAACGTCACTCAGACGATTGAAAACCAGGCAGGACAGCTCGCATTCAGTTGGTCACTTGCCGCCACGCCGGAGGGCAAGCCCTACATGATCTTGCGGACCGCACCGGTCGCCAAGAGCGACGGCCTTGTCTCGCTGAAATTCGAGGGTCGGAAAGAGCCGGTAAACGTCCAGCTCGACGGATGCAATCAGGCGGTCTGCATCGGAATGCTGCCGGTCGGCCCCATTATGCGCGAGCAGATCTCGAAGAACTCGGCATCGACGGTGTCCTATTCGATAAGAGACGGGAGAACCGTCAGCGTAACCGCAACCCTCAGGGGCCTTTCCAAAGCCGTTGAGGCGATCAATTAACGGAGACATTTCACGATGGACCAGCAATCGATTCATGATCGGATAATGTCTCGCAAGAGCAGTGATGTTGTTCCGAATCAAGCCGATGATCGGAATAGACCGCGACGGAACTGGCTGAAAACAACGGCCTTGTCACTGCTCGGTATCGTTGCCGTCGGTGCCGCCGGATACGTTGCAGGGCGCTATGAGGTAATCGGGAATTTCCTATCGCAGCCGGCAATCGCAGAAACGAATGAAGCCGCTTCGACGCCGGCCGATACGCCATTTCGTCAGCACGCCAAACAGGCAGGTTTGCAAGCTTGCGCCAACATCTTTCCAGGCTTGGGAGCAATGTTGACGAACGGCTCGCAATACAGCGTTCAGTCGACCTGGAACATCGAAACCCCGGACAAGCACGCGGTGCAGGCCCTTGTCGGCATGAACTACGCCACCGAAGGATACAGCGGTACGGCTGCGGGTGTTGTGGTTGCGGCACCTACCGGTTCTCTTTGTGAAGGGTCGATGGTCCGAGTGGCACCATTTACAACTTCATGCGCCGATATGCCGGCCCTGCTTCCGAAGGGAAGCAAGCTTACCAACAATCTCGCACAGATCAGTGTCTACGAGCTCCCCAATAACGGCGGCAACGCGATGCTTCTGCCGACCGGCGACGGCTGTGCCGTTGTTTCCGTGGCTTCGGCAACAGGAACACAAGGAGGTGGGAAATGAGATTAGGTTTTGCCCTTGGCGCCATCTGCATGGCGTTGCTCCCGACAGCGCATCTGGGGGCGGCTGATTTTCCCATAACTGCGGATGTACCCGTTCCACCACCTCAAGAAGAGCGCGGCATATGGGGAGCAATCGCCTATTCAGAGACCGACGAAAAGCACGGTTTCTTTTGGGGTGCCGATAAGCGGCAGGAGGCGATGGATATCGCGCTCGAGCATTGTGAGAATGCCGACGGCAAGGGATGCGTTGTTGTCGAGGTGTTTCGCAACCACCGGCATTGGGACGATGATGACAATACCGGTTTTCCCTATCACCATTGCGGCGCGCTCGCGATCGGCGAGGAAAAGGCAAGCCGCGTCACGCCCTGGAGCGCAAAATCCGCACCAACCCGTGACGAAGCGGAGGACATGGCTATCCAAGCTTGCGAGGCCTCAGGGACACAATGCAAGGTGCGCGAATGGGTATGCACATGATTCTCCAAGCATAAGGGCGGAACTATGCAGCCAGTCAATTGCGCCGTTCGCCAACCAATTGAAGAAAAGCAGCATCGTGTCGACGAGATGCGACCGATCTCAAACAGAAAGATTGCACCCTTGCCAATCGCGATATCCAATTTAGTTGAGGTCGAGCACCCGGGCGGTCCGCAGCGCCGAAACCGCGGCGCCACCGGATTTAGGCTCCTGGAAAGCACCACGGCGAAACTTCGTCTGGTGGGCACCCTCCTTTGCGCGGCCTTTGCGGTCTCACTCATACCCCCTGCGTTGGCCCAACAGCAAGCAGCTCTCCCGAACGGCGCCTCGTCACTGCAGGAAACCTATCAGGATTGGCAGTTGTCCTGCACGATTCGCGACAACGCACGGGCATGCGTAATCTTACAGGACCAGTCGCAGCAAAATGGGCAAAGACTTCTCGCCGTCGAGTTTGGCATGCGTTCGGACGGTGCGGTGGCCACGTTGCTTCTTCCGTTCGGCATTCTTCTCGACCCCGGAATCGCGCCGCAGATCGACGATCAGCCGCCATTGCCGGCTTTGCATTTCCGGACATGCCTGCCAACCGGATGCGTTGCCGTGTTTCCGATCGACGCGGAAACGCTCCGAAAGCTGCGTACAGGCTCGGTGCTGAAACTGAAAGTCACGACTGCGGCGCAAACCGAGCTTACGTTTCCGGTCTCCCTCAAGGGCTTGACCGCGGCGGTCGATCGTCTCGGTGCGCTGGGCGGCAGTTAGGGAAAAGCTGAGGTATGCCTGAAGCAGGCCGCGCCAAAATGTGCGGCGGTTTGCGAAAACGGCGTGCGCAGAACAGTGACCTAGGGCGTGAAGCGAATCCGAAGGATCGCAACACGCTTTAATACTACAGTTGCATTAGTGCTCGTTTCACGAGAGAAACGTGTTCAACGTTCATTGACGGCCTTTTGTCTGGAATAGAACGCAAGACCGGGTGGCTGATGGCCGAACAGGCAGGCTTTTCCAGGCCGTGGCGGACACAGGCGCTATTGGGTCGCTCGCATTGGGACGCGGACCGAATGCGTGACATTGTTTTCGATTATGTTGTCGAGACGCTGGGCGATCCTTCGGGTGTTTTGGTGGTCGATGAGACCGGCTTTGTAAAAAAAGGTGAGCATTCTGTCGGTGTTTCGCGCCAGTATTCTGGAACGGCAGGCCGCATCGAGAACTGCCAGATTGGCGTTTTTATTACCTGTGCCAGCCGCTTCGGTCAGGCGCTGATTGACCGCAGGCTTTATTTGCCCGAGGCGTGGGCAACAGACGAGAAGCGCCGTAAGGACGCCTCGATTCCTAAGGAAACTGTTTTCGCCACCAAGCCGGCGATGGCGCGGGCGATGCTTGGTGAGGCGCTCGACAAGGGAGTACCATGTGCATGGGTTCTGGCCGATGCCGTCTATGGCAGTGATTATAAAACCCGCCGCATGCTTGAGGAACGCCAACAACCCTATGTCTTATCCGTTCGATCCAATCAAACATTGCGATTGCTGACAGAAGAAGGCCTGCTGCAAACCGATCCCCGAGACATGGCGGACGATTTACCCGATGACGCATGGCAGGCATTGCCGGCGAGTGAAGGTGCCAAAGGACTGCGGCTTTACGATTGGGCGCGCATATCCTTGCCGTACGTTGTCGCGCCTGGCTTTGCTCGCTACGTGCTGATCCGCAAAAGTCGCTCCAACCCAGATGCGGTGAGCTATTACCTGGTCTTTGCGCCTGCAGACGCCACCCTTGCAGAGCTAGCGGGTGCGGCAGGTTTGCGCTGGACAATTGAGGAGTGTTTCCAGCGCGCGAAGGATGATCTCGGCCTCGACCACTGCGAAGCCAGATCCTGGCACGGCTGGCACCGCCATATGACGCTGGTCATGGCCGCGGCCGCATTCCTCACCACGCTCAGTGCTAATTTGCGTCGTTCCGCGTTTGGCAAACCGAACGAAAGGAAGAGCACGCCGCCACGTGGAATAGGTCGCGGCCCGTAACAGATCACGCCGCTGGCTGCGTTGCCACAAAGCTCGCCGCCGCAGTGCCGGCAAGGAGCGAGGCGGCGGCTATGCGCGTTTGAGTAGACGAAATTGATTCGGAGTATTTTGCCGCAATTTGCGCATAACCGATGTCAGATGGCTCTGGCTTGAGAAGCCGGACAAGTAGGCAACTTCTGCTACGCTCACATCTTCATTTGAGAGTAGGCGTTCAGCGCAATCCAGGCGAAGATTGAGAACGTATTGGTGCGGCGGTTGCCCGAACGTATTTGTAAATGCTTGAATAAAATGGCTCTTTGATAATTTTGCGACGCCCGCAAGCTCGGCGATCGAGAGCTTTCGACTGAAATTGTCGCCCAAATAATCCTGCACCCGTCTTGCGGCAAGTATAGACAGCCGCCCCCCCCTGCGCGCAGGCGCTTCAATGGCCACGCCATAGTTTCGAAGCAAATGAATGCCGAAAATGGTGATCAGCGAATCGAGATAGAGGTCATTACCGGAATCCTTTCGAGACAGCTCCGCCTTCATGAGCCTTGCCAAATGTAAGGCATGGGCATCTGGTTGCCTGGATGGTCCTGGGCGTAGTTCCAACGAGGAGCCGGGAATTTCGCTTTGTGCGAGCTCCTGCAAGCTGGAAGGAGGGATCGAGACCGTTATCGTTTCGCGCGGATGTGACCAGATCAGGCGACAGTCGATGTCCGCCGGACTAACCGTGACCGTACCGGCCGATGCGCTAAGCGTTAGAAATTCATCGGTTCCAAGCGCGAAGTCGATTCCTCTCGACGGGGCGAGATAAATAGCCGTCACGTAACTGTTCGGCCGATAGGTATGAGAGCCGGATTCAGTCCGCCTCTCATACACAACAGCACCGCGAAACGTTGACGCCCGTGGACCGGCAGATTCAGGGATAATCTGAAACACATTGTGTTTTGCACCCAGATGATCATCGTCAACCGAATGGCTGCTGTTGACGTCGGCACATTCAAACATCGCCTCGCTTACCCCTCAGCTCTGCCCAAGTTATCGCGACAATCCGGTCCAGTTCCCCACGCGGTGTAATCGTAAAATGCCAGCTCCAAGTTCCGCGCAATGGATGAGAGCCAACAGAAAATGTCAACGTAAGATTACAGTTTTTTGGACATTTCGCGAAATTGCGATCAGAGCTCGCATAGGCACCGGCGAAGCTTGCACGATGTCGCTTGCGCAAAAGACATCAAGGGACTGAATCTAAATTGGTTCATGCCGCAGAGACAAAAAAGCAACTAATATCAATCAAATCACCTCTTTGGAGAAGAGACGGCTTGCCGTTAGATCGGCCACCGTCAGAGCGACGCGGCTTAGCACCGGCCCGGCCGATCTTGCCGCCGACATGGGGTTACCTCGGCAAGCCGGGCGCGCCGCAAATGCAGGCCAAAGTGGAGAAGGCGCTCCTGAAGATCCAGTCGCACGGCAAGGCTGCCGGCATCCTGATGGCGACCTTGCGCTCGCCCGGCACTATGTCGAATTCGCCGCGACCTTCGTCTCCATCGGCAACGACGTGGCCGTGTTCGCAAATGCCGCAGCCTAGCGAGCGTCTGCGCTCCACCTCTGACGGCGGTGCCAGGCGTGCTTTGCTACTAGTGTAGTTAATATAACTACTTTATGGAGGCGACAATGGAGGAAGCTGTTTCGGCAGCCGATGCAAATCGCAAATTCTCTCTCATCCTGCGCAGCGTCAGGGAAGGGCATAGTTATGTCGTTACAAGTCATGGACGACCCGTGGCACGGATCATTCCTGCGGACAGGCGCGAAAATGTGGCGACTGGTGCTCGCAATGCTCTTTTGTCCCGTCTTGAACGGCAGTCAGTTGTGAATGCCGAACCGTGGACACGAGATGAACTGTATGAGGATGATCGGTGAAGGTCGCGCTCGATACCAATCTTCTCGCTTACGCGGAAGGCGTGAATGGAGCGGACAGGCAGGATATGGCCCTTTCCCTTTTGAGGCGCTTACCGGCGGATGCCACCGTTATACCGGTTCAGGTGCTCGGGGAGCTTTTCAACGTCCTTGTGCGTAAGGCGGGCAGGTCAAGGGACGAGGCGCGTGAAGCCTTGCTCAGCTGGCGTGACGCATTCTCCGTCGTCGAGACATCCGGAGAGGTCATGCAAACGGCCGTTGATCTGGCGACGTCTCACAGATTCGGTATTTGGGACGCGGTGATCTTATCGGCGTCTTCGCAAGCGGGGTCCCGACTGCTTCTTTCGGAAGACATGCAGGAAGGCTTCACCTGGGGCGGTGTAACGGTGGTCAATCCATTCGCGGAAGTCCGGCATATGTTGCTGGATGCCTTGCTGGACGATTCGGACAGGTAAGAGCGATCCGCGGGCCATGGGTGACTAACAGCAGGAATCGTTGGTTGCGAGCCCCCTGTACCTTTTTCATGTCGGCGCGTTGGTGTGAGTTGTTGACTGGCGTGACCGGGCCATCCCGTCGGGAGCAACCCAAAGCCCCCTGTGCTGCGAGCACCTGTTGCGGACCGGTGCCCCGGCGGGACGGCCGCGACAGGTGTCCGGTGGGAGGTTGCGCCGTCGAGCGCCAGTACAGGGAACGACGTATGTCGCGATGTATGAGACGATGGCGGAAGCGGCGTAAAATATTCCGAGAGCGGATGAAGGAACTTCCGGCAAAGTCCTGGTCAGAACGGAATAAATCCCCAAAGAGCCGCCGCGACGCCGATCAGCGAGAGATAGAATGTCGCTCCCACTGAAAAGGACGCCTCGCTGCCAGCATCGACCATGTGATTACGCCTGCTAGCTCGGATAGGGCAGAAGAACAAGATCACCCGGCGATGGGCAGGCAAAGGGCACAAGGCCTTCGGCACCACTCGATCAACGCACGATGTGGACCTATATCTTCGGAGCCATCTGCCCCAAGAAGGGCAAAGCTGCGGGCCTTGTTCTTCCCTGCTGCGACACCGACGCCATGAACCAGCATTTGCTCGAAATCAGCCAGGCCGTCGATGAAGGTGCTCATGCCGTGCTGATCGTTGATCAGGCTGGATGGCACGTCACGCCGAAACTCAAAGTACCCCGACAACATCACGCTGCTGTTCCTGCCACCGCGGTCGCCCGAATTGAACCCTGTCGAGAACCTGTGGCAATTTATGAGGGAGAACTGGTTGTCCAACCGGATATTCAAAGACTACGAGGACATCGTTTCCCGTTGCTGTGACGCATGGAACAAGCTGGTCGCACAGCCGTCGAAGATCATGTCGATTGGAATGCGTGATTGGGCGCACCGGTTTTGATTAGCGCTCGTTGGTAATAACGCTAGAATGACGGCATTATTACCCTCTCTTGAAAATAATCTGGTTAACCAGGTCAAAAGTTTTGACGTTACCGAAGTACAGAAAGAAATAAAATTTGTGCCGCTTGAATTGACCCATATCGCTGGTTTCGAGCTTCAAAACGCACTTGTACTATTAATGCACTCAATGTGGTGCTTAGCCCTAACAATTGTTCGAAGGACTTGTTGTTTTGAGCTGCAGGATCTAAGCAAGCCATTAATTGGACTGGGAGGGCGGCAATGGAGCCACTGTCGACATGGGCCTGCGATGGATGCGGCGAAAAAAGAGTAGATGTATTAGCAGATCTATGGAAGATGCTGCGCGTCTCTATAACCAGACACAATGGGAAGTCTTTGTTTGACGGCACGGTAAACCTTTGCCCTACTTGCCAACGCCAGCTTCTTCATCAGATCAAATCGCATAAGTTGTTCAGCCGTTAATGATCTGGACTGTCGGGCGCACCATCTGCGAGCTCTTCGCCACGTCTCGCAGCCGGCTGGAATGTTCCATCGCGCTTTGCAAAGGAGGAGGCGAAGAACATAGGCGCTGTTGACGGTGTGAAAGACATCGGCGCCTCCAAACGAACATTCCGCCACCAGCAAAGAATATATGCCGATTACTCAAGTCCGGAACTATGGTGGCTTTTGCTACCGAAGAGCGGACAACCGCCATACGACCAGTCGCCTTGACGTCGACATCTCTTCAATATTGCGCGATGTCGCCCGTTTCAGATTGCGCGAGCGTCAGGGGATAGCGCTCCGGATGATGCACAAGGGCCGTGAGGTTCACCGGCCGGTTGCGGTTGTCGAAGGCAATCTGATCGACGGTCAAGACAGCGGCCGGCGAATGCAAGCCAAGCATGTCGGCCTCGTCAGCAGACGCCAGACGCGCGCTCAAGGTTGTTTGCCCGCGCGACGGATGGATGTGATGGTGCTGGCGCAGTTCCGCATAGAGCGAGCGGTTGCCCACCGTCCAATCCAGGTCCACAAGGCCAGGAACGCGCGCGGCCGGCAGCCAATCCGTCTGAATGACAACCGGGATCTCATCGAGCAAGCGCAATCGGGAGAGCACGACGACATCGGCGCCGGGCGGCAGGAAAAGCGGCCGGCTGATCTCCAGCGGTGCACGAAGGACACGTGCCTCGATCAGGCGATGTCCAGGAACGCGGCCGTTCGAAATGGCTGTGGCGGTGAAGCTCTTGAGAACCTGCAGCTCGAAGCCGCCGCTATGCTCTGCCACATAAAGCCCTTTGCCCGGCTGGCTCGTCACCACGCCTTGCTGGACCAACTCGCGTATTGCGTGCCGAATGGTGATCCGACTGACATCGAAAAGATCAACTAATTCGCGTTCCGAGGGCAATTTTCCCCGCAACGGCAGCTTGCCGTTCCGAATCGACGTCAAAAGCGCTTCATAGACTTGCTTGTGGAGCGGCCGGGGATCTTCGCGATCCACCAGACTCTGAGGCATAATGGAAAGCGGGCGCTCCTGACGCTTGTTCAAACCTTTTCCCCTTTCCTTTGCTGTCATTTTGCAACCACTCTCCACGTAATTCTCGACAAAGTCCATATTGACATGACTGGATATAACCAGTCCTAATGTGTGCCCAGGAGCCATAGAGTTCCATAGATACCGAAGCGCTATCACAAAAAGGGAACAGTTCATGTTGAAGAGAAGTCTTGCTGCTTTAGCCATCTCCGTCGGCATCTGGACCGGGAACGCCCATGCGGAAACCATTTCCGTATTCTGCTCGCCGACCGAGTTCGAGCTTTGTACGACGGTCGCCAATGCCTGGAAGGAAAAGACCGGCAACGAGGCGAAGATCAACAAGATGCCGGCTTTGCTGGATGATGCCATCCCGCTTTATCAGCAGCTGCTGGCGTCGAAATCCAAGGACATCGACGTCCTGTTCCTGGACGTCATTTGGCTCGGCATGTTCAAAAACAACCTGCTCGACCTGAAGACCCTGGTGCCGCAGGCAGACCAGGACAAGCATTTCGCCTCGACGCTCGGCGCAGCCAAGCTTGACGGCAAGCTGGTCGCCATGCCCGCCTATATGGATGTCGGGCTGATGTATTATCGCAAGGATCTTCTGGAGAAATACGGCAAGCAGCCGCCGAAGACCTGGGACGAGCTTGCAGCCAGTGCAAAGGAAATCCAGGACAAGGAACGCGCCGCCGGCAATGGCGAGATGTGGGGCTATGCCTGGCAGGCCAAGAGCTACGAAGGTCTTACCTGCGACGCTATCGAACTGATCGCCTCAAATGGCGGCGGCACGATCATCTCGGACGATGGCAAGGTGACGATCGACAATCCGCAGGCAGCCGAAGCGATAGAGAAGGCCAAAGGCTGGATCGGCAGCATCAGCCCGGAAGGCGTTCTGAACTACGATGAGGAAGCCTCCCGCGCGATCTTCGAGTCCGGGAACGCGGTTTTCCATCGCAACTGGCCTTATGTTTGGGGAACGACCCACCAGAAAGGCAGTGCTGTCATCGACAAGGTCGGCGTGATGCCGCTTCCCGTCGGCAAGGAGGGCCAAAAGTCGAGCGGCTGCCTCGGCCCGATGTATTACGGCGTTTCAAAGTTCAGTGCCAAGCCCGAGGTTGCGGCCGATTTCGTCAACTTCATCACCGCACCCGACATGCAGAAGATGCGGGCGATCGAGGCGGCCTACAACCCGTCGATCCAGGCGCTTTACAGCGATCCGGACGTGCTGGCAAAATTGCCCTTCCTCAAGGACAACCAGCAGGCATTCGCCGATAGCGCAAGCCGTCCCTCAGGCTATACCGGCACGAGCTATAACCGCGTTTCGCAAGCCTTCTATCGCTCGGTCCACGACATGCTTTCAGGCGGCGGCGATATCAAGGCAGGGCTGAGCGCCCTTGCAGCGCGACTTGAGAAGCTGAAGGAGAGCCGTTGAGGCTTTTCTGACAAGCCGGCGCGAGCAGGACCCCTTGCTGCTCGCGCGGCCGGCTTGCCTGCCGTGCAGCCGGCCACTGAAGTGGCCGTTGCTTTTCAGCATAATCAAGTTCGGGTGTAAGATGGCATCGGTTTCACTGGACTCCGTTTCAAAAAGCTATGGCACGCATTCCGTGATCGAAGATGTCGATCTCAGGATCAGGGACGGCGAGTTCATCGTCTTTGTCGGCCCGTCTGGTTGCGGCAAGTCTACCTTGCTGCGTATCGTCGCCGGTCTGGTGTCCCCGACAAAGGGCGCCGTCAGCATCGGCGGCGACGATGTCACCGACGTTCCGGCCTCCAAGAGGGGCGTTGCCTTTGTCTTCCAATCCTATGCGCTCTATCCGCATATGAGCGTTGCGCGCAATATCGGCTTTGCGCTGGAAACGCTCGGTCTTGCGCGGACCGCCATCAGCGACAAGGTGCTCGCCGTTGCAAGAATGCTCAAGGTCGATCATCTCCTGGATCGCCGTCCAAGAGAGTTGTCCGGCGGCCAACGCCAGCGTGTTGCGATCGGCCGGGCGCTGGTCCGTCAGCCGGAGATCTTTCTTTTCGACGAGCCGCTTTCGAACCTGGACTCCGATCTGCGCATGGAGATGCGCATGGAGATCGCCAAGCTTCACGACGAACTCAAGACGACGATGATCTATGTGACGCACGATCAGTCCGAAGCCATGACGCTCGCCGACAGGATCGTTGTTCTCAATCACGGGCGCATCGAGCAGGTGGGTACCCCGCAAACCCTTTACCACGCGCCGGACAACCGCTTCGTGGCAAGCTTCATCGGAAGCCCACGGATGAACTTCCTGTCCGTTTCCATGCGAGATGCCGCCGGCGGCAAGAAGATTGCAGGCCCTGGTGGACTTTCTGTTGACGCAGGATTTCTGGGCTCCGATGCAACGGCAGCGACCATCGGCGTGAGGCCCGAAGCCCTTACCATCGCAGCCGACGGCACCGGGCGCATATCAGGCGTCCTGGAGCGTGTCGAGGACCTCGGGCATGAGCATTTTGCCTATTGCCGCATTACGGAAGAGGTCGTGTGGGTGATCCGGGTGAATGTTCCGCCTGCCAAGGAAATGATCGGCCTGCGGATCGGACTGAAGTTTGCTGACGAGGCGGTATTCGTCTTCGACGCGGCGGACCGGCGGATCCCGCAAAAAAGGGCGACTGCCAGCAATGTGAGGGCAGCAGAGCAATGAGCGCGCGTCTGGCACGCCGCGACCACATGGCCGCATGGCTTTTCCTCATCCCCGTCATCATCGTGATGCTGCTCGTCGCCGTCTGGCCTCTCGCGCGGACCTTCTTCTTTTCCTTCACTGATGCCTATCTTGATGATCCTTCCATCTATTCCATGGTTGGGATCGATAATTTTCTCGACGTGATCAACGACAGAAGCTGGTGGGTGGCGGTCAGGAACACGATCGTCTTCACGGTCATTTCCGTTGCGATCGAAACCGTTCTCGGCCTTGCAATTGCGCTTTTGATCAATGAGGCCATCCCGGGACGGGGGCTGGTGCGTGCTGCCATCCTCGTCCCTTGGGCGATCCCTGTCGTCGTTTCCGCAAAAATCTGGGAATGGATGCTGAACGACCAGTTCGGGGTGCTCAACAAGATCCTGATCGGACTGGGCTTTATCGATCACGGAATAGCCTGGACGGCGAGCAGCTCGCTGATCATGGGCGTCATCATTTTTGCCGACGTGTGGATGACGACGCCTTTCATGGTCCTGTTGATCCTTGCCGGACTGCAGCTGATTTCGCCGGAAATATTCGAAGCTGCGGAGGTGGACGGCATTCCGGCGTGGAAGCGCTTCTGGTCGATCACCTTGCCGATGCTTCGACCGGCGATCGGCGTGGCCGTGCTCTTTCGCGTGCTCGATGCCCTTCGGATGTTCGACCTTGCCTATGTCATGGCTGCCAGCAATGAGAATGTCATGACTGTGTCGATCTATGCGCGTGACAGGCTCATCAGCTTTCAGGAGCTGGGTGTCGGCTCGGCCGCATCGACATGGGTGTTCCTCTTGGTGGCGCTCGCCGCCATCATCATCATCGGCGCGCTGCGTCTCGATCGCGCAAGCGGGGAGCTGACGAAATGACGGACGTTGCACTCTACAGAACGGTACGCAAACCTGCCGCCTACTACCGGGTGCGGCGACGCATCGTGAGGCTCTTTCAGTCCGCAGCACTCCTGCTCGTGCTGATCTACACGCTTTTCCCCTACTACTGGGCTTTCGTGTCTTCGACGAAGCAGGGCGCAGCGCTCTACCGGGCTGCACTCGTTCCCGCGCTCGATTTCACCTACTACCGGCAGCTGATCGACAATCCGGTCTTCATGGGCTCGCTTCTCAATTCCGCCTATGTCGCGGTGGCGACGACGTTCTTGTCGCTTTTCATCGGCCTCAGTGCCGCTTATGCGCTCGGGCGGATCGATTTTCCGCAGCGCCGGACACTGCTGATGATCATTCTGATGATCTCGATCTTTCCACAGGTCGTCGTTCTCTCCGGCATGTTCGAGCTGATCAACTGGATGGGGTTGTTCAATCGTCCAAGCGCGCTGGTTCTGACCTATCTTCTCTCGACAGTGCCGTTCACGACCTGGGTTCTCACGACCTTCATCCGGGAATTCCCGCGTGAGCTGGAAGAAGCGGCAATCATCGACGGATGCTCGCATTTTCGCATTCTGATGAAGATCCTGCTGCCGCTGATGGGCCCGTCGCTCGCCAGCACCGGCATTTTGGCCTTCATCCTGGCGTGGAACGAGTTCCTCTTCGCACTCACCTTCACTTTGACGGACGAGAACCGCACGGTGCCGGTTGCAATCGGCCTCATTGCCGGAAACAGCCGCTACGAATATCCCTTCGGCCAGATCATGGCGGCCTCGGTTACCGTCACCCTCCCCCTCATTTTGGTGGTGCTTTTCTTCCAGCGCCGCATCGTTGCGGGTCTGACGGCAGGCGCGGTCAAGGGATGAAAGACAAAGGACACAGTCATGGACATGCTGGTAAAACTCTACGAACTTAAACCCGATCGCGCGCTGGAGAAGCGTTTGGCAGATCAGGACATCCTGATCCGCCGGGTGCTTGCACCCGAGCTCAAAGCGCTCACCTCGTGGATCGAGCCGCGCTTTGGCGCCGGATGGGCGTCGGAGGCGACCGTTGCCACAATGCGCCAGCCGCCGTCGTGTTTTGTTGCTGTCAAAGACGGTGAGCTCATCGGCTTTGCTTGCCACGAGGCGACGGCCAAAGGCTTCTTTGGGCCGACAGGCGTGGATGTTTCAGCCCGCGGCCATGGCGTCGGTCAGGCCTTGCTGCTTGCCACCCTGCTCGACATGCACGCCCAGGGTTACGCCTATGGCATAATTGGCGGCGCCGGCCCGATGGAATTTTATCGCCGCAGCGTTGGCGCGATCCCGATCGAAGGTTCCGTTCCGGGAATTTATCGTGACATGCTTGCGATAGCCAATCCAAGCGAAGTCTCGGAATCTGAGAAACTGCCAACGGAAAAGCAGCGGTGATATCGCGGTCCCACTTTCGGCTCATGAAAATCAATTTCATGATTTCGGGAGAAGTCGCGTTAACAGTTGACGACTTGTAATTTTTGCCCCAACCTGAAGAAAATAAATTACGAAATGGGAACGACTTTAGCATGAAAGTGGGAATCGTAGGGCTGGGATTCCGGCTCGGCTATCTTGGCTATGTTTTCAAGGCTATCGACAGCAGCTTCGAAATCGCAGGCTACGTCGATCCGGAGCCTGCCGGTCTTCCCGGCTTGACGGAAAAGGGTATTTCGGTCGGCAAGGCCTACGCGTCGCCTCAGGAGCTTCTTGCCGGCGAAAAGCTGGACCTCCTGATGATCGGCTCGCCCAACCACATGCATCTGGAACACATCCGGCTGGGCCTTGAGGCCGGCTTGAAAGTGTTTTGCGAAAAGCCGATCGTCACCACGATCGCCGAAAGCATCGAACTCGCCAGGCTCATGGCAAAGTTCGGCCATGAACGGCTGATGGTCGGCCTGGTGCTGCGTTATTCGCCGCTCTACAAGGACCTTCGCGCCATCCAGGCAGCCGGCAAGCTCGGCCAGATCGTCTCGATCGAGGCATCCGAACATATCGAACCCTATCACGGCGCGTTCTTCATGCGCGACTGGAGACGTTACGAGCGGTATTCCGGCAGTTTCATGCTGGAAAAATGCTGCCATGACCTCGACCTCTATAACGGTGTGGTTGGCGCCAGGGCGGAACGCGTCGCAAGTTTCGGCGGACGCAAGAGCTTCATTCCTGCAAATGATCCAGCGCGTGAAGGGATCAACGACCTCGAACTCTTTCACCGCAAGCCCAGCGGCTGGATGGGATCGGACAGGGTCTTCGACAGCGATGCCGACATCATCGACTATCAGGTCGCGATCGTCGAATATGCAAATGGCGTCGGCATGAATTTCCATACCAATCTCAACGTTCCGGATCAGTTCCGCCGCTTTGCCATCATGGGTTCGCGCGGGATGGCGGAAGGCGATTTCGTCCGCGGCTATCTCGACGTGCACGAGCAGCTGACCGGCAAGAAGATCGTTGAGACCAGGTATGCCGCAACCGAACTTTCCCAGCATTACGGCGCAGACGAACAGATGGCCGCCGACCTGCTCGACAGCGTCCGCACCGGCACCGAACTCCCCGTCTCGACACTGAATGCGCTCGAGGCAGGCATCCTTGCGTTAGCGATGGACGAAGCACGGATGAAGAGGACAGTCGTCGATCTGCGGCCCGTGTGGGATCGCTTCGACGAGGCGCTCCACGCCAGAGCGGCTTGAGGAGGATGGCAGGATGAGTGTTCAAAAAAGCACCGTCATCTTCGCCTGGATCCTTCTCCTGCCAGCTGTCCTTTACGTCATGGCGATCGTCGCCTATCCGCTGGTCGATACGTTCATTCTTTCCTTCACCGACGCATCGCTCAGGAAGACGACGAACTGGGTCGGCTGGATCAATTACGAGAAGATCTTCAACGCCACATTTGCGGAAGTCATCCTCCGCACCTTCATATGGACGTTCTTTTCGGTATCGATCAAAATGATCATCGGCACCTTCGGCGCGACCATGCTCAACGCTGCCGTGCCCGGCCGCTCGCTTTTCCGCCTGCTCACCATGCCGCCATGGATCGTGCCGATGGCGATCGGCATCTTTATGTGGGGGTGGATGTACAACGGACAATTCGGGATGATCTCCGGCCTTCTGCAGCGCTTCGGCCTGACCGACGGACCGGTGGCATTCCTGGCTTACGGAAGCACTGCCTTCTGGGCAACGATCATCACCGACGTCTGGATCGGCGTTCCGCTGGTCACCATCTATTTTCTGGCCGCGATCCAATCCATTCCGAAGGACCTCTACGAGGCGGCCTGGACAGATGGCGCCGGCCGATTTTATCGTTTCCGCCGCATCACGCTGCCGCTGATGGTCCCGGCGATCATTACGATGTCGATGCTGTCTTTGATCGCCACGTTCAATTCCTTCGATATCATCTGGATTCTGACCCAGGGCGGTCCGAGCGGTCAAACGACCACAATGATCATCGATACCTATCAGACTGCCATCGGCTCCAAGAAATACGGTGAAGGCGCTGCACGTGCGGTGCTGATCTGCATCTTCCTGTCGCTCTTCTGCTTTGCCTATTTTCGTGTCACCCGCCGTCTCAACCCGGAGAAGCGCGCATGAGCAGCCCCGCTATGATCGATCGCTACAGCTGGTGGGAACTCGTGCTGATCTATTGCGGCATCGCGCTGTTTCTGGCCTTCGTTCTTTCGCCCTTCGTCGAAGGCTTTCTGGTTTCGCTGAAACCGTTGAGCCAGCTCTTTTCCTCGCCTTATCGGTTCTGGCCGGAGAACGGCTCCTTCGAGGCCTACCGAACGATGTGGGTCAGCGTTCCAGGTTTCGGGCGCTATATTTTCAATTCGTTCTTCATATCGATCATCGTCACGATAATCGTTCTGTGTCTCGTCATCCCGGCGTCCTACGCCTTTGCACGGTTCGAGTTCAGGGGCATGGGCATCCTTCTCGGCGCCTTCCTGACGGTCAACATGTTCTCCGGCGCGGTACTCCTGATCCCTCTCTTCCGGCTGATGCGCAGCATGGGCGTCCTCAACACCTATCTCGCCATGATCGTGCCGGGCGTGGCCTTCCTCATTCCATCGGCGATCTGGCTTCTCAGGACCTATATGATCCGCATTCCCCAGGAATTGAATGAAGCCGCGTATATGGATGGCGCCAGCCATTTCTACACGCTTCGCCGCGTGATCCTGCCGATCGCCATGCCCGGGATCATCGTCGTGGCGATCACCACTTTCATCGGCGCCTATGCGCAGCAATTCATCTTCGCGCTGACCTTCAACTCGAAGACCGAATACATGCCTCTGCCGGTGGGACTCTTTGCTTATTTCGGTAAGCAGGAGGTCATCTGGAACGAACTGATGGCGGCCTCCTTCGTCGGCATCCTGCCGGCGATGGTCGTCATCTTCTTCCTGCAACGATATCTCGTCGGCGGGCTGACCGCCGGTGCGGTGAAACAATAAGACCAAGAAAACGAGTGAACAGCTAACACAAGAATGGGAGTCACAACGTGAGTATTACCATCAGAACAGGCCTCATGGCGCTCGCCCTGCTCGGTTCGACGGCGTTGACCGCTGTCACGGCCCAAGCCGCCGACCAGGAGATCAGCTGGATTTATTGCGGCGACAAGCTCGACGATATCCATGCGAAGTACATCAAGCAGTGGGAAGAAAAAAACACCGGCTGGAAGATCGCGCCGGAAGTCGTTGGCTGGGCCCAGTGCCAGGACAAGGCAACGACGCTTGCTGCGGCTGGCACGCCAGTCGCAATGGCCTATGTCGGTTCGCGTACCCTCAAGGAATTTGCCCAAAACGACCTGATCGTCGAGGTCCCGATGACGGATGAGGAAAAGAAGGCCTACTATCCGCACATCGTCGACACCGTCACCTTCGACGGCACGCAATGGGGCGTTCCGATCGCTTTCTCGACAAAGGCGCTTTACTGGAACAAGGATCTCTTCAAGCAGGCTGGCCTTGATCCCGAGAAGCCGCCGAAGACCTGGGACGAGGAAATCGAATATGCCAAGATCATCAAGGAGAAAACCGGAATCCCCGGCTTCGGCCTTTCGGCCAAGACCTTCGACAACACAATGCATCAGTTCATGCACTGGGTTTACACCAACAACGGCACGGTGACGGACGCGGAAGGTAAAATTACCCTCGATAGCCCCGAAGTGCTGAAAGCGCTGGAGGCCTATAAGAGCATTGTGCCCTATTCCGAAGAAGGCCCGACGGCCTACGAGCAGAACGAAGTCCGCGCCATCTTCCTCGACGGCAAGGTCGCGATGATCCAGGCAGGCTCCGGTGCTGCCTACCGCCTGAAGGATACCAAGATCGACTGGGGCATCACGACCCTGCCGCTTGGCCCGCAGGCCAAGGGACCGGGCACTCTGCTCATCACCGACAGTCTTGCGATCTTCAAGGGTTCGGGCGTCGAAGATAAGGCAATCGAATTCGCCAAGTTCATCACCTCTCCCGGTCCCCAGGAGGAATATGAGCTCAACGGCGAATCCGGTCTGACGCCACTTCGTCCGTCGCCGAATATCGACAAGCTGGTGACTGAAAAGCCTTACTGGAAGCCGTTGATCGACGGCATCAGCTACGGTGGTCCGGAACCCCTGTTCACCGACTATAAGGGCTTCCAGAACTCGATGATTGCGATGGTGCAATCCGTCGTGACCGGTCAGGCTCAGCCGGCCGACGCACTCAAGAAGGCTGCTGGCGAAATCGAGGCGTTCAAGTAGCCTTCATGGGGATCGCGGGGAGCAACAACCCGCGATCCTTCCTGATTGTGCAGACAATTGCTGCTACAGCGGCGACCGGAGACAGGTTTTGGGACAGCTTTTTCTCAATAAGGTGCAGAAATTCTACGGCGACTACGAAGTTCTGAAGGGCGTGCAGCTCGATGTGAAGAACGGCGAATTCGTTGTCTTCGTCGGTCCCTCAGGCTGCGGCAAATCCACCCTCCTGCGCATGATCGCCGGTCTCGATGCGACAACTGCCGGCGACATCGTCATCGACGGTATCCGGGTCAACGACCTGCCGCCGGTCAAACGCGGCATTGCCATGGTGTTCCAGTCCTACGCGCTTTATCCGCATATGACTGTTTTCGAGAACATCGCCTTTCCGCTTCGCGTCGAGAAGATGGAGGAGTCAAAGCTTAAGGCAAAGGTCGAGAATGCGGCGCGTATTCTCCATCTCGATCAGCGCTTGCAGCAGAAGCCCGGCATGCTCTCCGGCGGCCAGCGCCAGCGTGTCGCAATCGGCCGCGCCATCGTTCGCGAGCCGAAGATATTCCTCTTCGACGAACCGCTGTCGAACCTCGATGCGGCCCTGCGCGCCGATATGCGCATCGAGCTTGCAAAACTGCATCGCCAGTTGAAGGCCACAATGATTTATGTGACGCACGACCAGGTGGAAGCCATGACCATGGCCGACCGCATCGTCGTGCTGGATGCCGGCGATATCTCGCAGACCGGTGCGCCTCTGGAACTCTATCACAAGCCGGCCAATCTCTTTGTTGCCGGTTTCATCGGAAATCCGAAAATGAACTTCCTGCCGGTTACCTGCAAAGGCCTCAGCGATGCCGGCGTGGAGGTGGACCATAGCGGGCAGACCGCCACCTTGCCGGTTGCTCCGCGCGATGGCATGATCGGCAAGACGCTTACGCTCGGCATTCGGCCGGAGCATGTGCAGCTTGGATCCGGCGACATCTCGCTGACCGTTACGCCGACCGTTATCGAGCGGCTTGGCGCCCATACGGTCGCCTATGCCGCGCTTAATGGCGAGGGCGAGAACTTCTGCGCGATGCTTCCCGGCAGTGTCGGGATTCGCGCCGATACGCCTGTCGTCACGGGGATCAACGCCACCGATTGCCACCTCTTCGACGAGGCCGGCATTGCCTTCGAGCGCCGCGTGGAACTCACGGAAATCGACATGACCGTGCTTGATCCGACAGCGGCCTAGTGACCGCATATATGGGCGAATCGACTATCTCGGAATGTGGCGACCATCGGATGCGCTTCGACTGACCCATGAGGCTGTCGCCGACTGCGCGGTTCGGGCAATTTGACGGGCGCCTGCTCCGCCTGGGCTTTGCCTGACGACATTTTTCCCCGCGGGTTGGCTTTTTGTTTTTTGGATATTGCGGGCCAAACGCAAATGGCGCCTGTTTAGCGGTCTGAGTTTCCTCGGAGCCTTTGATATTGCTCGTAAGCGTTGGTTGCGGGGGCCTGATTTTACCGAGCCTTTTATGGTGCACAGCGCGGGGTGCGATCTAGCCAGGTCGCGACTTGCCGCTTGGCTGTTAACCGGATCGCAACCGTGGGCAATCCGAAAGCCAGCCGTAACATACCCTATGCTACTCTGGTGCAGGCGTATTTTACTGCCTTAGCGCCTTCAATCGCCCTATCATCTCCTCAAACTTTGGAGGACATGGCGATGACTGCAAGTGAGACGACCCCTCAGTCGATGGCCAGCGCGGAGGAGCTGCGCAAACAGGCCCTTGAACTTCAGCTTCTGGAGATGGAGCGCGAAGACAAGATAAAGGCCCGCAAGGCGGAAAAACATACAACAACCTGCCCGGTTGGCAAAATACCCTGCAAGGCAAGGCAAAGGAGCTTTACGATCTCTTTCAAGAAAGAGCAAAGCCCCAGGGCTACGGCCACAAAGCCGCGATCATCAATTTCCCGGGAGGGATCCCCGGCGACGTCGGCTTCTTCCTGACCTGGGAGCCGCCCGTCACATAACCCGAGCAGGCGGCTGCTCCGTCCTCGATTGACGCTCACAGAGCGGGAGGATGGTCGTTACAGGCGCCCAGCAATACTCCAATCGCGCGATGGCCGCACGTCGCTGTGCGGCCGCGAGCGCTTCTGCCCCCGCACAAACGTACCTCGCAGAACTAGTCGCGGACGATCGTCCAGTTGGAACCAGGATTGAAGTCTTTGATCGCCGCGGCCCGCTCTTCCGTCTTCGGCCCAAGGTCGAGCTGGTAGATGTCGCTCAATCCATTGATGATAAATGTCTGCACGCCGGTCACCCGATATTTGACTGGCCAGGCGAGCAACGCAAAGCCCGCAGTCATGTGACCGTTGACGATATAGCTTTGTTTGCCGCCGAGCACGTTATCTCCCTGTCCCGTCAGGATGCGATAGCGATATCCAAAGTAACCTTCGCCGCGCTTGGCTTTATCGAAGGCGGCGCTTTCGACCAGAGCGCTTGCCGGACTTTCTTCACCATAGTCGCTCGGATCCCAGTACAGACCGTCCACCTTACCGGGACCGCTGATCAGACGCTGGGCATATTCGTAAATGCCATCCCCGTCGCGATCCTCAGACGCATATTCACGCTGGGCCGTGACATAGTCGTGCATGGTCTCGATCGTTGCGAGTTCATTCGCGCCGATGCGACGGTTGACGATTTCCTGTAGTCCGACCTCAGTATCGAATGCCCACTTGCCGTCCTTGTCCTGCGACAGAGGGAAGGGCAACGGCCACAAAACGTCTCCCACTTGAACGATCTGGCGATCTCCGAGAGCCTGAAGACGCAATTGCCGCGCAGCACCCTCGCGGATGAGACCATAGCTTATCATGGCCTCGTTGCTGGATCGCAGCTTGGCAGCGTCCAGGCCAAGGAGATTTGCCAAACCGTCGAGATCGTTAGCGCTTAGTACGGTCTTGAACCGCTCAAGAGCCGCCGATGGATCGTCGAACGATGGCGGGGTTCCAGTCGCGAACTCCGAAAGGTCCGTCTGCATCTGGGCCGTGGCCGGGGCTGCGAAAGCAAGGGAGAGAGCCGTTCCAAGCAGCAGCGGGATCAATCTCAGCTGTAGTCTCATGGTTTGTCTCCGGTGATCTGAAATGCAGCCAAGCTACCGTCTACCGCCGCGACCGCCACCGCCGCGACCGCCGCCGCGGCCGCCGCCGCCGTGCATCCTCGGGGGCGGACGATTTTGGACAACGCGAGGCGCACCGCGATGCCCCCCTCCCATGCTCTGTCCTCCTCTCCTGGAAGCAACCGCTTCGCGGCGGCCGGACTGCACGTTGCCGAGGGCGCTTTGCTGACGTGAACGATTGTCAGGCCGTGCTGCCATCTTCGGTGCGCTTGGCTTCTTCTTTGCTTTCGCAGTCGGCTTTGATGGACGGCTCGCCGCAGCACCCGCCCGATTGGTCGCATTGCCTGGACGGGCTTCCGCCCGGGAGGCGCCCGGTCGATTGGCGGCGACATTGCCCGGTTGCGATCTCGGATTTGCCTTCAAGCCTTCGACCGTGCCCTTGCGGATGTCGTCAGCCCGAGCGCCGATGTTTCTGGTGCCCAGCCCGATGTTACTTTGCCTGTTGTTGACCTTGTTCTTCAGCTGGTTGCGGCTGTCCGACTGCAGGCTGGACTTGATCGCCGAACGATCAAGGTTGGCGATCTGATCCTTTCCGATGCTTAGCTTGCTCCGGTCCACCTTGGTCCAGTCGATGTCGTTCCACTTGACCTTGCCGTTGAAGTCTCGATCGTTGAAGCATTTGTTGCAGTCGATGTCGATGTCGCCATCCCAATCGCCACCCCAGACACCCCAGTCGTCCCAGTTGACGATGGCCCCCCATGCGATCCCGGTGATCGCACCGGCGAAGAATGCGGCGCCCGGGTAGTAGTAGCTATCGTAGGAATCGGGATAGTAGGAGATCGGCTCGACTGCATAGCCTGGTTCATAGAACATTTCGGGTGGATATTGCGGGATGTAGACCTTCTCCGGATTGGTCGGCCGGATGACGATGTTTTCGTTCTCCGTCACCACAGTGATCTTGTCGTCGGTCTTAATAACGTTCTTCGACACCGCCTCGTCGCGAAGCTGCTGAATGGCGATCAGCACGTCCTTTTGCTGATTGGTAAGGGCTTCCGCCAGCGACTGCGTCCAATCGAGGTCGTCGCTCATCATCTTGACAACGTCCGGGTAGTTCAGCAACGAGATGACGCTTCCGTCCCAATCGTCCTTTGGCTTGAGATTGGCGTTCTTTTCTTTGGCCTCCAGGAAGCGAGCTGCCTCGACGATCTGTAGCGGAAACAGCGACGCCGCGGAGATCGCGCCGACAAGTTCATCCGGATAAAGCGCGATGCGAGCCACAAGGACCTCAAGCTCGTCCTCCGAAAGCAGGCCGGTTTCGGTCTCGGCCGCGGCAATCTGCGCGGACGCTGGTCTGGGCGTAGGTGTTGGTGTCTGGGAGTAGGCCAGCGGGCACGGTTGCAACGAAGTGAGTGCGAGGGCCGACAGTCCGCCGAGCAGCCTGCGGGAAATTGCTTTCATCGCGCGTCGATCTCCTCTGAATCAAACCAATTCCCGGCGACGAGATAATAACGCTCGAGTGCCCTTCGTATTCGCCCGGCTTCGATCCGGACGGCAGGATCATTCTGCGGATCGAATGAAACCTCCCGACCGAAGACCTCATTTGCAATCGTGAACGCCTTCAAGAACTCTGATCGCCCTGCCAGGGTCTCGCTTATAATGAATTGCAGGAACATTCGACCCCGTTTCGGCCGGTGGAATTCCTCGCTTGAAAGGATCCGTTCGAGTTGCCGGCAGACTTCTTCAGCTGTCGGTGCGGGGTTGGTGACGGGATTGACTTTTGCGCTGCTCATGATCGTCCCCAGGCAAAGTCACGTAAAAGCTTTTTTTCTAAGTCTTTTCCAACGCATCATATCTCAGAGCTACGAGCGGTTGCAACAGTTATGGCTAATATATGTCCGCAGGGGTTCGCGGCGAGACGGACATCGTTGTGAGCGGTTGCACAACCCGCCAACAGTTGTGGGACCATGCGCATGAGTTCTGCCAAGGTTGCGCGCTCCCATCTTGCCCATCACGGTCTCTGGCGCGGACAGCAACGCAAAAGTCGTCTGCCCTCAGCTTATCGACAAGCGCGTGGATCGCATCTGCAAAACTGATGACGACAAGCGCCAATGGCGCAATAATGAGAACGAGGCAGGCCACAATAATGACAGTGGCGACAATGACTGGCCGGTTTCCGAGAAGTCTTGAGGGCGCCTCGAACATCGGAAAGAGCGCTACCGCAAGGATGGTCGACCAGACGACGATGAGCGCGCGAAGGGAGCGATAAGAAGCAGGTCCAATAGGCGAAAAGCGCGATACTGCTCAATCTGACAAAATCGCTTACTTTTGGCTCTATGGAAATCTGACCGGCGTCGGATCTTTGCGCCGTCGTATCGCTTGCCTGCTCTATTGTCGCATTCCGTCCTCCGCATTCCCGGTTCGCGCCCGTTTATAGTGTCATGTCGGGCACGACGTGCCGGATACTGTGGTCCTCGATATAGTCCGACGGCCGCTTTTGCCGTTTGCCGAGATCCGGTGCCCCAAACTTCACGCGCTCGTAGGGGATCGACTGCAGGATATGTGAGATGCAGTTTATCCGGGCGCGCTCCTTGTCGTCGGAAGGTACGATCCACCACGGCGCGTGATTGCTGTCCGTCATTCGCAGCATCTCGTCATAGGCACGCGTGTAGTCCCACCAGCGCTGATAGGACTCGACATCCATGGGACTGAGCTTCCACTGCCTGACCGGGTCATCGATCCGGCTGACGAGGTAATAATCACGGTGCCCAAGGGCGGATACGTGCCGCACTTCGAATACGCTCATGGCTTGCGATTGCCGGCAACACCAGGACAAGGACCCGATGTTGCCGAAGGCGTCGAACCCACCAGCCATGAGCGCGTAGTTCCCGGCTCTCGTCGTTTGTTATTCCTGACGGCGCTAGTCCTCGGGACCGTTCTGGTGATCGTCGCAGCTTTTCTCTACATCGCTCTCGCGCCCGCTTCGCGAGCCCCCTTTCCGGGGCATCGCCAGCGGAAGCATCTCACCCTTGAGTTGTCGTAGGAGTTTTCGCGGACACTGGTGCATCGGTTGCGATCTCAGACATCGCGCACGGCTTGAGGGACGAAATTATCAGACAGCTCGCGAAGTTCGATGACATCGTCGTCGTCTCTGATCCATTGAGAACCGATCATGCCGCCGCGGCCAGCTACACGCTGCAGGGCAATGTCCAACTTGATGGAGACAGGCTGCGTTCCGTCGCCCGACTGGTGCGTCAATTCGATGGCGCCGTGATCTGGGCCAACAGCTATGATGCGAATCTTAAGGCTCAGAGCAAACTTGCGATTCAGGCCGACGTCGGACAGCAGATCGCCGGCGCCGTCGCTGAGAGCCATATGGCGCCATTTTCCAAACCGACGCCGATACGATCGCTCGCCAGCCCCAGGGCGGAGGTTGGGACGCCCATGCCTGTACCCTGGCCTACTACAGCTATCACCGGTCGATGAACGCTCAGAGTCACAACACGGCACGCGATTGCCTGGAACGAGCAACGCAGCGATTTCCCAAGAGCGCCACGTCTTGGGCGCTTCTGTCTCTGACCTATCTGGATGAGATGAGATTCCGCTATAAGCTGGGCGTATCGTCCACGGTTCAGCCGCTCGAACTTGCAGCCAGCGCCGCAGAGCGGGCGGCAGCCCTTGCCCCCAACAATGCACGCGTCCTCCAGGCCCTCATGCTGGTGAGCTTCTTCAAGGATGAGATCGATAAAGCCTTGCAAGCCGGCGCCGCCGCCTATGCCACGAACCCCAACGACACAGAAGTCGCAGGTGAGTACGGCTTGCGGCTAGCAATGTCCGGAAGGTGGCAATCGGGCTGCGAGCTGGTTTCCAGCGCCGTCAACAAGAACGCCGGCCCCAAGGGATATTACGAAGTCGGCATGGCATTGTGCGCCCTCATGAGGAACGATATTCAGGCCGCAGAACTGTGGTCCCGCATGTCTGATCTGCAAGATAATCCCATGCATCGCCTCGTGCTCCTGTCGATCCTTGGCGCGGTCGGGAAAACGGCCGAGGCCAAGCAGGAAAAGGTTTGGCTGGATGTCCACGCACCTGAAATGATGAACAATATCCGCCGGGAGGTCTCCCTACGCCTGCAACGGCCGGAAGACCAGGAGAGGTTCTTCAGCGGACTGCGAGCCTTGGGCCTCGCCATTGAGCCCACGCGAGGAAAGTAAAGGCCGTATACCGGGGCGGAATACTCCCTGGCGAAGGTGGCATACGATCAGGCACTTGCAGCGCAGCTATCGGCAGGCTCCGCGCCGCTGATTTCGCGATCCGTTGCCATGTCCTTGTCGATTTGAGTGGCGACCTCAAAGCGCATTGAAAAACGCGTTTGCAGCCTTCGTCCGGGAGATTGCAGAACGTCATGCCGGAGAACCTGAATTTGACATGGCGATGTCACGCAGTGACATCGCCCACTATCTTGGCCTCATAATCGAAACCGTCGCACGCTCCTTGACCAAGCTACGCGAAAGACGCATCATTCGCCTTAACGGCAAACTGCAGTGATCGGTTCGATTGCTGGACCCGAACACGCTCATGGCCCCAACGAACTAGCGGTCGAAGCAGGCGAGATCTCGAATCTGGACGGCTTCGGCCAAGGACAAATGGCCGTCGGCGCTTTTTTTGGAAATTCATCTGAATCGCACACAGGGGATTTGATTATGACATACGCATCCCGCCGCGGGTCAAATGGATCGCTGAAATTGATCGTCGCAGTGGTCGCCGGTGCCTGCGCATGGCTTCCACTTTCTAATGCCACCGAAGTTCGCGCCGAAGATAGTCCTTTCGCTCAGTTTCCGATGGTCATCCATTGCAAGTACAAGGACACCTATCACGCCTTCTATGTCTCGAGGGTCTCGCCAGATGGTGTGGCAACCTATGTGGCATCGGATCGAATCGCCGGTAATGTCACATTGGACGGCCAGGCAAAGGCGACTGGTGGCGAGGAGGCCGGCAGTTGCGTAGGCAAGACACTTGAAGAACTCCGCGCATCTGGCCAAGCGTGGGACCTGAAGCGGTAGTCGCAGCTCGGGACATCGAACACCCTGCTGCGAAGATGCTGTGCCCGTCGACAGCATCATACGGAAGCGTAGCCCTTCTGGGCAGCACAGAAGGCATCTTCTTTGAGGAATTCAAGTTTCGGTGGTTGGAGCAGTATCAGCCGTCCGGGCGTTAAAAACAGTTCGCTGGACCACAAAGGCCAGAAACCCATCTTCGGCGAGTTGATGCGAAGAGCTGGCTTGAGCAGGTTCTTAAGCTCTAAGCTCGAAGAGTTCCGTCTGGCCCGTTCGTCCTTTGACGCTGACAATTCCGACAGCAACGAGTTCAAACGTCTCGCCAACTGCATCGCGGACCGCGCCGCTGACGAGGATAGTGGTCCCATACTGTCGGTTGAGGCCCTCGAGACGTGAAGCGATGTTTACGGTATCTCCGATGGCGGTATATTGCCGGCGTGTTTCTGCACCAACACTGCCCACCACGGCTTGGCCGGTGTGAAGGCCGAAGCGTGTGATGAGGACAGGCCGCCCATCCGCATTGTTTGCGGCGTTCATGGCGTCGATCGCAGCCTTCATCGCAAGGGCACAGGAGCAAGCATTTTCGACATGATGGAGGTCGTGCAAGGGAGCGTTCCACATTGCAAGGACGCCATCCCCCAAATATTGCACGATGGTGCCGCCGTGACGCTCGACAATCTCGTTGAGGGCTTCAAAATAGCCCGAGAGCAGGGCCACGACCTCCTCAGGTGAGTTCTCTTCGGAAATGGTGGTGAAGTCGCGTATGTCTGTGAAAAGCACGGTAATGTCCTGCCGGACGGCAGCGCCAACGGCCGCTTGGCCCGCAATGACAATTCTCCGCACGAGTTCTCGGGGCACATAAACCGAAAACGTCCTGATGGCATGGCGCGCAGAACTCAATGCCTTCGCGAGGGCGTTGACCTCCGAAATCCAGGAATGGGAAACGCCGCTTTCGCCGAATTCAAGCTTACCCATATGCGCTGCTTCGTCGGCGAGCAGATATAGCGATCGACTGACCAGCCGGGAGATGACGATTGCCGTTAGGATGCCTAAGGCAAGACAGGCAGCGGCGATCGCCAGATTGCGCTTCAGTCTCTGTTCGACCGGCGCGACAAGCTCTTCAAGCGGCGCGGCTATGACGACCGTATATACGCTGCTAAGATCGGCGACTGCTTCGCGAAAAATCTGTGCCAGGTGGTCACGTCCCTTTACCTGAAAATGGACAACTGTACCTGACCCCATATTGCCGCCTGCCGTGAGCAGGTTCGTGACTGCCGGAAGTGCTGGATCTGCCTGCGCCAGCTCTGCCGTAGACACTTCTCGGCCGCGGCGAAGCCGACTCCTGACTTCACTCATGAGAGTCTTGTCGGAGTGGACGATCAAATCACCTTCTTGATCAAAGACATATCCACGGGCATGTTCCGAAAGCGCGCTCACGTCGATAAGCTCTCCGAGCGTCACCAACATTACGTCCGCGCCGATCACCACGCGATGGTTAGGTCCCGCGGGTGTCGCAATTGTCATGGTCAAGAAATGAGTCGATGCCGAGACGTAGGGTCCGACAGACACTGTCTCGCCCTCGCCAACCGCCGCAAGGTACCAGGGCCGAATGCGTGGGTCGAAGAGGTCATCACGATCGGCGCGGCGAACCAGCAGACGCATTTCCGTGTCATAGAAGGCCCAGGTAGTGCTGGAGGCACCGTAGACCGTGCTGACGACCCGCATGGCGTATGCGGCCTCTGGTGGTGCTCTCAAGCTGGCGCGCGTTTCGGGATTGGTCGCCACGTCGACCGCTTGAATGAAGCCACCATCGGCATATCCTGCATATACACCATCGACGCGAAAGGAAGACTGCAAGAGTTTTAATAAAAAGTTTTGCTTGGCTTGCACGTCATTGGGAGGTGCGGTCAGCATCTCGGAAACGGCCGATGCGGTAACAACCGCTGAGTATCCACCGTGGAAGACGTTGCGATAATCCTCGATCGCCCGAAGCCCAAGCTGACGCATTTGGGCTTCGCCGGTCGACAGGGCCGCAAATTTGCCCTGCGTGTAAGTAATCCATATGAGCGGAAGCGAGGTGCAAGCCAATAGCGCTAAGATTATCACGCTCAGATGCAATCGCAGCGGCACAGCCCAGGTGGCGGGGGTGCCTTTGATCATGCTCCATTGGGTCTGCATTGCATGCCCTCTCGTGCTCAGCCATACAATACCACTGCTATCGCGAATCGGAACCAGCATCGCTGCGAGCAAAGCTACGCGAGTTGGCCGATGAGCGGCGACGCTTCGGTGATAGACGGTTTCATATTGCTCGGCGGACGGAGAACCGTCCGGGTCAATCGCATCTACCGGCTGTATCGAGAGGAAGGGCTTTCCGATCGCACTCGGAAAGCCAGACGCCGTCCTGTCGGCACGCGTGCACCGATCGTGATCGAAGCGAGGCCCAATGCCGCTGATCGCTGGACTTCGTGCATGACCAGTTTGCCTGCGGCAGACGCTTTCGCGTCCTCAATGTCGGCGATGACGTGACGCGTGAATGCCTGGCAGCAATCCCCGACACCTCGATCTCCGGCCGTCGTGCTGCTCGCAAGCTGACAACGCTGATCGAGCCGCGTGGCAAGCCCGCCATGATCGTCTCCACCACGAGACGGGTTCACCTCGAACGAACTCGACATACATCTGATTTCACTCTTGGAGTGCGGTGAAGATGGCGAGTGGACGTGGACGGAGCCTGACGCGCTGGCGCTGCGACGCAGGTGAATCAGTTGTCGAAGGCTCGCAACAGGTTTATTTTGTCCGCTCTTCGGTGCCCACGGGGGAAGGTGGTGCAGAGATGCTGGTTAAAGACGTAATGATCACGAAGGTTGTCGGAGTATCGCCGGACAACAGTGTTCGGCGAGCCGCCGAGATCATGCTCGCCAATCACGTCAGTGGTGTTCCAGTTATTGACGATGCCGGTCAGCTCGTCGGGATCATCAGCGAGGGCGATCTGTTACGGAGAACCGAGTTGGGCCGGGGAGCCATTGCCGACCTTGGGGACGAGGTCATTTCCGCCGAGGAGAGAGCCAAGGCTTACGTTAAAAGCAATGCTTGGAGGGTGGCCGACGTAATGAGCCGCAACCCGGTCGTCGTGGAAGAGGACGCGTCTCTGGTGAGCGTCTCTGGGTTGATGCAAGAGCATGGCGTCAAGCGCATTCCGGTTATGAAAGGCGGCGCGTTGATCGGCATCGTCAGTCGTGCGGACCTTCTGAAAGCAATTGTTACGGCGCACCACGATGAAACCGCGCCGGGTGACGAGGCCATCCGTCGCAGCATTTCGATCCGCCTCAGCGAAAATACGGGCCTCGAAGGAAAAGACATGACCGTGACCGTCATCGACGGTGTCGCTCACCTATGGGGAAACGTTGATACAGCAGAGTGCAGGAAGGCAGCGCGTGTAGCGGCCGAGAGTGTCCGCGGCGTGAGAGGAGTGGTTGAGCATTTTCCCGAAGACGGTCCGTGACAGGCAGAATGGGATCTGCGCCACCAGTTCGCCGCCAATACCTTCCGTCTCGGATCACATCTCCGGTGCTTTCGAATTTAACTGTGCTTCGGATGCTTTTTGTGCGAATATTAGATCATTCGCATATTACTAGCTTGGCACGAAGAATGGACTTGACGGCAGGGCTATACATACCTGAGTCAGAGGTATGGATGACGGTCACCGGCCTTGAATGAGGGCCGGCCAGCGTCTCAACTGAAAATGAGCCGCATGCGGCAGACCATCAATACCGATCGCATTGCAGACTGTGCCCTGCCCCCAGCATCCCTCCGCTAAGCCATGCAACGCTCGCTCGAATCGCGGGCATGTAGCAAATTCGACGATTCTCAACTTGGGATCTTAGCGCAGCAATCTGGGCTCAGAGGAGGAGGCACCCATGGTTTCGCTTAAGACGGCAGGAAAAGCAAAGGTCGCCAGAAACGAGAAAATAGCAACGGGCGACCCCCTTTCGGCGAAAGAATTGCAGTCGATGGACGCCTATTGGCGCGCATCGAACTATCTGTCCGTGGGGCAGATCTATCTTCTCGACAATCCACTTCTGAAAGAACCGTTAAAGCGCGAGCACATAAAGCCAAGGCTGCTTGGTCACTGGGGCACGTCGCCAGGTTTGAACATGCTCTACGCCCACCTCAATCGCGTTATCAAACGCGACGATCTCAACATGATCTACGTCATCGGGCCGGGACATGGCGGACCATCGTTGGTCGCACACGCCTACCTAGAAGGCACCTACAGCGAAGTTTATCCCAATATTGGCCAAGACGCGGAGGGCATGAGGAGGCTGTTCAAACAGTTCAGCTTCCCTGGCGGCATCCCGAGCCACGTTGCTCCGGAAACACCCGGCAGCATCCACGAGGGCGGCGAACTGGGCTACGCCCTCAGCCACGCCTACGGGGCGGCGTTCGATAACCCGGATCTGATCGTCGCCTGCGTTGTCGGCGACGGAGAAGCCGAAACGGGGCCGCTTGCAACAGGCTGGCAAAGCAACAAGTTCCTAAATCCTGCTCGCGACGGCTGCGTGCTGCCTATCCTGCACTTAAACGGCTACAAGATCGCCAATCCGTGCTTCCTAGCCCGCATTCCCCGCGACGAGCTGCGGAAATTTTTCGAAGGCATGGGCTACACGCCGTATTTCGTCGAGGGTGAAGACCCCACGTACGTGCACCAACAATTAGCCGGCGCACTCGATACCGCAATGGCGGATATCCAGGAAATCTGGGCAGATGCCCGCGACAGGGGCAATGTGAAACGTCCCATGTGGCCGATGATCGTTTTCCGCACACCCAAGGGCTGGACCTGCCCGCCTAAGATAGACGGCAAGAAATCCGAGGGCTACTGGCGGTCGCACCAGGTGCCGATGGGCGACATGGACAAGCCGGAGCACATCCGTATTCTCGAAGGATGGATGAAGAGCTACCGCCCCGAAGAACTGTTTGACGACGGTGGCCGGTTCAAACCGGAGCTGGCAGCGCTTGCTCCTGCGGGGCATCGCCGAATGAGCGACAACCCGCATGCCAACGGCGGCTTGCTGCTGCGAGACCTGAAGATGCCCGACTTCCAGGATTACGCGGTCTCCGTGCCGCGCCCTGGGGCAACCATCGCCGAGTCTGCGCGGACGATGGGCGCGTTTCTTCGTGATATCATGAAGATGAACATGGAGAGCAAGAACTTCCGCCTGTTCAGTCCTGATGAAAACAACTCGAATCGCTGGCAGGATGTGCTGGAAGTCACCAACCGCTGCTACATGGCGGATATCTATCCGGATGATGATCATCTGGCGCCGGACGGTCGGGTGATGGAGGTGCTCAGCGAGCATCAATGCCAGGGCTGGCTGGAAGGCTACCTGGTAACCGGCCGGCATGGCTTCTTTTCCTGCTATGAAGCCTTCATCCACATCATCGATTCCATGTTCAACCAGCACGCCAAATGGCTGAAGGTGTGCAATCACATTCCATGGCGGCGACCGATCGCCTCGCTTAACTACTTCCTGAGCTCCCATGTCTGGCGGCAAGACCACAATGGCTTCAGCCATCAAGACCCGGGGTTCATCGATCACGTGGTCAACAAGAAGGCAGACGTCGTGCGGATATATCTGCCGCCGGATGCCAATACACTTCTCTCGGTAACCGATCACTGCCTGCGCAGCCGCAACTACATCAACGTCGTTGTCGCCGGCAAGCAGCCTGCCCCGCAGTGGCTCACAATGGATCAGGCCATCAAGCATTGCTATGAGGGCCTTGGTATCTGGGAATGGGCGAGCAACGACAAAGGTGCCGAACCTGACGTCGTGATGGCATGTTGCGGCGACGTTCCAACGCTCGAGACACTCGCGGCAGTCGAGCTGATCCGGGAGCATCTGCCCGAGCTGAAAGTCCGCGTCATCAATGTGGTGAACCTGATGAAGCTCCAGCCGCCATCCGAGCATCCGCACGGGCTGCCGGATCGCGATTTTGATGCCCTCTTCACCAAGAACAAGCCGATCATCTTCGCTTTCCATGGCTATCCATGGCTTATCCACCGGCTCACCTACCGCCGCACCAATCACGGCAATCTGCACGTCCGCGGCTACAAGGAAGAGGGAACGACGACGACGCCGTTCGACATGGTAGTCCTGAATGATATGGACCGCTTCCATCTGGTCGAGGACGTAATCGACCGGCTGCCGCAACTCGGCGCACGCGCGGCCTATTTCAAACAGGCAATTCACGAAAAGCTGGTCGAACATAGACAATATATCGAGAAGTACGGCGACGACATGCCCGCAATAAGCGGCTGGAAGTGGGGCGCGAAAGGTAAGTCAGGAGCCCGCACTAGAACCTCGACTGAAGGGGACAATGCTTGAGCGACGGCATCTAACCGAACGGAGGTTCCAGTGGCAGCGAGAGCGCCCGAGGCAGCACGACAAAATAGCGTCGCGGAGTTGGCGTATCCGGGCTCCGCGGTCGCGTTGTTTTCCAACGATCGGTACAGTGTCCTGGTCACAGCCGCCGGGGCGGGTTATGGAACGTGGCAAGGCCTCGACATTACACGGTGGCGCGAGGACAGCAGCCGTGATTGCTGGGGCCAATTTTGTTACGTTCGGGATCTAACCGGGAACGACCTCTGGTCCATCGGAAAGCAGCCATTATTTCGGCCTTCAATTGTCTACGAGCACGCCTTTCACGGAGACAGGGCCGAGTTCCGCTGTCATGCCGGTGACATCGAAATCGTCTGGAAAATCTGTGTCGCGCCCGATGTGGACGCGGAAGTGCGTATGCTCACGGTCACGAATAATGGGGCGCGGGAGCGAACCCTCGAACTGACAAGCTATGCCGAAGTCTGCCTGAACAATCGTCGTGCGGACATGGCGCATCCGGGTTTTGCCAAGCTTTTTGTCGAAACACGGTACGACGGGGCGACAGGCGCCCTATTTGCGCGCCGCAGGCCCCGTGCCGCTGCGGAAAAGGCCACTTGGGCAGTTCACGTTTCCTCATCGAACCTGCCGCCTTCCCAAGAGGTCCAATATGAAACTGATCGGCTGAGATTTCTTGGCCGGGGCCGAACGACAGCCAGCCCCGTGATATTCGACGCGGGTGGGTCGCTTTCCGGGACGACCGGCCCGGTCCTCGACCCGATTTTCTGTTTGCGACGGACGGTTCATCTGACCCCAGGCACCGAAGCGCGCGTCGCCTTCGTCACAGGCGCTGCGCACGACCAGCCAGCCGTGCAGCTCATCGCCGAAAGATACGCCAATATCGATGCGGCCGAACGAGCGTTCTCCGAAGCATCGGATAGGTATCAAAGCGAGCTTCAGACGTTGAGCCTTACGCCTGATGATGTCTCGCTGTTCAATCGGCTGGCCGGGAGTGTCGTATTTGCGAACCCGGCCACGCGGCAAGTGACTGCGCTGGAGAGCGATCGATTGGATCGGGCGGCTTTGTGGGCTCATGGTATCTCCGGCGACCTCCCGATCGTGCTGGTCCGCGCGAATGGCGACAGGGATCATACCCTCATTCGTCAGGTAATGATGGGCCACGACTTCGCTCGTCGGAAAGGCTTGGGATTTGACCTCGTCCTGCTTGACGAGGGCGGCGCAGCCAGCGCCAAGCGACTAGTCGAAGAGCTGCAATCTGGCCCGCAGGCCGAAGTGATTGGTACGCCCGGCGGGATCTTTGTCCTTTCCGAGCCCGATACCGAAAGCGATCACTTGAGGACCATCGCTGCGGCGGCGCGCATAGTCCTGCTGGGAAGCGGCGGCGAACTTGTCGATCAGCTCAACCGGCCCTTCCCCGTCCCGTTACCTCCTTCGCAGGCTTTAGCCGCACGGGTAAGCGAGCGACCCAAGGCCCGCCGTCCTTACTCGGTCGAGGATTTGCAGCACTGGAACGAATTCGGAGGCTTCACACCCGACGGACGCGAGTATGTCGTGCTCGTGGACGCGATCAGACCACAAGCCCCCGTGCTGCCGCCGGCGCCTTGGACCAACGTGATCGCAAACCCTGACTTTGGCTGTCTTACGACTGAAGCCGGTCTTGGCTACACTTGGTCGGAAAACAGCCAGATGAACCGGCTGACGCCGTGGTCGAACGATCCGGTTACGGATGCGCCGGGCGAGGTCGTTTATTTGCGCGACGAGGAAACCGGAGATGTCTGGACGCCGACGCCGCTGCCTCTCGGTCCCGGTGCGGTGGTGACTGTTCGTCACGGCCAAGGTTACAGCCGGTATGCAAGCCACAGCCGCCATCTCAATCAGGAGCTGACGGTATCGGTTCCGCCTAGTGATCCGGTCAAGATCATGCATCTCAGGCTTAGCAACGACGGCACCCGAGCTCGGCACGTGACCGCAACCTATTTCGCCGAGTGGGTGCTTGGGACCCACCGCGAAGAGACAGCAACACGGATCGTCTGCGAGCGGGATGCCAGATCGGGTGCAATCATGGCCAAGAACCCCTGGGCCGGAGATTTTGCCGGGAAGCTGGCTTTTGCAGCCGCCAGTCAGCCGACGAGGTCGGCAACGTCCGACCGCACGGAGTTTCTGGGCAAATACGGTTCGGTTTTTCAGCCCTTAGCGTTGGGGCGAACCAATCTGGCAGAACGTTTTGGCCCGTTGCTGGATCCCTGCGCCGCGTTGATGGTGGATATCTCCCTGCCCCCCGGCGAAAGCAGGGAGGTTGTCTTTGTACTTGGAGAGGCTGCCGGCCCCGATGAAGTCAGCAGGCTCGTTCATGAGTATACCGACCGCGAACGCGCGGCCGCAAGCCTGTCGGCGATCTCCCGCCAGTGGGATAACATTCTGAACTCGATCCAGGTCTCGACGCCGGACGCAGGCTTGAACTTGATGATGAATCGCTGGTTGCTGTACCAGGTCCTGGCATGCCGCGTCTGGGCGCGCACGTCCAATTATCAGTCCGGCGGTGCTTACGGTTTCAGGGATCAGCTTCAGGACGTGATGGCACTGGTCTATAGTACACCGAACGAGACCCGCTCCCACATCCTGCGATCGGCAGCACGCCAATTTGAGGAGGGGGACGTCCAGCACTGGTGGCATCCTCCATCCGGCATCGGCGTGCGCACCCGGATCACCGACGACTTGTATTTCCTGCCGCTTGTCGTTCACCACTACGTGTCCACGACAGGCGACCTTCAACTGCTTGACGAGATGGTGCCCTACATCACGTCACCGCTGCTGAAGGACGACCAGGAGGAAGACTTCAACCAGCCGGCGCCCAGCGAGCAGTCCGGCACCGTCTATGAGCACTGCGTCCGTGCGCTGGAGCGTGGTTACCGCTTGGGCAGTCACGGTCTTCCCCTGATGGGAACAGGCGACTGGAACGACGGCATGAACAAGGTCGGCGCGGAAGGCAGGGGAGAAAGCGTCTGGAACGGCTGGTTCTTTCTCACGGTCCTCAAATCATTTGCCACGATTTCAGCGTCACGGGGAGATCAAAGCCGTGCCGGCTGGTGCCGTGAACGGGCCGAAGCTTTGCGCACAGCTCTTGAAGCCAACGCCTGGGACGGTGGCTGGTATCGCCGCGCCTATTTTGACGATGGCACGCCGCTCGGGTCGTCCCTGAACGACGAATGCCAGATCGACGCCATCCCGCAGGCCTGGGCTGTCATTTCGGGCAAAGCCGATGCTGGACGAGCTTCAAAAGCGATGCGTGCGGTCTACGACCGGCTGGTACGCCAGGAGGACGGGCTGATCAAACTCTTCGACCCGCCTTTTGACGAAGGCTTGCTGCAGCCGGGCTACATCAAGGGCTATGTCCCCGGCATCCGTGAAAATGGCGGCCAATACACGCATGCGGCAACCTGGATTGTCTGGGCGACGGCTTTGCAGGGCGACGGCGATCTCGCCTTAAAGCTTTGGAACCTGATCAATCCGATTTGTCATAGCGCGACGAGAGGTCAAGTCGAACGCTACAAAGTGGAACCATATGCGGTCAGCGCCGATATCTATGGCGCGCCCCCACACACCGGGCGCGGTGGATGGACCTGGTACACCGGATCGGCCAGTTGGTTCTACCGCGTCGCGCTCGAGGCGATCCTCGGCTTTCGCCAGCAAGGGCCGTCTCTGCGGTTCGAGCCGTGCGTTCCGGCGGGCTGGCCGGCCTATGAAATCGCATACCAATATGGATCAGCGACCTACCGCATCCAATTCGACAACACGAAGGGCATCGGCCGAGGCGTGCACTCCGTCACGCTGGACGGTGAACCAGTCGCGAACGAAACCGTTCCGCTTGTGGAAGACGGACGTACGCATGACGTCCACATTATAGTTGGTTAGCGGCCATGCCCGTAACGCTCTCGACGGACGCTGCTCTCGACCGCATCCCAACGGACCAGGACCTCGCTCGGCTGCAATTTACGACACTGTTGTACTATCTCCAATGCACGAACCCGGACAACGGTCTGGTTCGCGACAAAACCGAACCGAATGCCCCGGCAAGCATCGCGGCAATTGGCATGGCCCTGGCGACAATCCCCGTTGTTGTCGAGCGCGGGGTAATCATCCGCGAATTCGCTGCAAAGATCACCCGCAAGCGAATGCGGTTTTTGATGGAATGCCCGCAGGGGCCAGAGCCCGATGCATCCGGGTACATGGGCTTTTTTTATCATTTTCTGGACATCGAAACGGGCCGCCGGGCCTGGCAATGCGAATTGTCCACCATCGATTCGGCTTTCCTGTTCGCCGGAGCCCTGACCGCAGCGACCTATTTTGATGGCGATACGGCCGATGAGGCAGAAATCCGCCAGCTTGCGACGGCGCTTTACGAGCGAGCCGACTGGATGTGGGCTTGCGATGGCGGCCCCACTTTGACGCATGGCTGGCACCCGGAAAGCGGGTTTATTCCCTATCGTTGGCGCGGTTACGATGAGGGTCTGCTGCTGTATATTCTCGGGTTGGGATCGCCAACCCATCCACTGCCTCCGGAGAGTTACGCCGCCTACACCGCGAGCTATGAATGGAGAAACATCTATGGTCGCGAATTGCTTTATTCGGGGCCGCTTTTTACCCACCAGTTGTCGCACATGTGGGTAGACTTTCGAGGCATTCGTGACGAGTTCATGCGCCAGCACCACAGCGACTACTTTGAAAACAGCCGGCAGGCATCATTCGTGCAGCAGGAATATGCAATTCGCAACCCAATGCGTTTTGCGGGCTACGGGGAATATTGTTGGGGGTTTACCGCCTGCGACGGACCAGGTTGGGGTAAGCGGGCGATCAATGGCGTCGACCGGGAGTTCTTCGACTACATCGCCCGTGGCGCGCCCTTCGGACCTGACGATGGCACCGTCGCGCCATGGGCCGTTGTCGCCTCGCTGCCGTTCGCGCCGGAGATCGTCGTGCCGACAGTCCTCAACTTTGCGCGAATGAAGCTCGGCATGACGCGCCTTTACGGTTTCAAACCGTCGTTCAACCAGACCTATGCCGTGGAAAACAGTCCGACCGGATGGTGGGTGAGTCCCTATCACTTTGGCATTGACCAAGGCCCGGTGGTGCTGATGATCGAAAACTACCGAACCGGTTTGCTCTGGAACATCATGCGTCGATGCAAGCCTCTGGTGATCGGATTGCGTCGCGCCGGATTTTCAGGGGGGTGGCTTTAGGTTGGATGCCGCTTGGCTTCTATCGTCTTACGCCCGCAGATGCCGACTCCCGCCTTTTTTGTCAATTGGTATCTTCCGGGATGCGAAGGAGGGGTGGGTACTTCAACTTGGCGGGATGGGTGCCGGCGGCTGCTTTGTTCGCCGCATGCTCAGACGACAATATGATAGCTGCCGTCCACATAGAGCACCTGCCCGGTGAACAGGCACGCCGTCGTGGGCGACGAAAAAAGGGGGTGGCAACGCTTCCGTGCCGTCATCAATGACGCAGCTTCTTGGGCCGAAAGGGTTGATCGTGTGCTCACATTGGGTTGCTTCTCCTGTGAGACAGGGGTTTCAGGATGCCATTATGAGTGCAAGCGTGTGGCGGGCGATCATCAGTTCCTCATCCGTCGGCAGGACGTAGAGCGCGACGCGGCTCGCAGGAGTGGAAATGAGCACCGCGCCCGCCTCGTTGGCCGCGGGATCGAGTTCGGCTCCCAGCCAGGCAAGCCGTTCGGCGATGCGGGCGCGGATTGGCGGCGAATTCTCCCCGACGCCCGCCGTAAAGACGAAAGCGTCGAGACCTCCAAGCGCGGCGGCAAGCGTGCCGGCGCTGAGCGCACAGCGATGGACGAAGTGATCGATCGCGAATGCCGCACGTGGGTCATCGCTGACAAGAAGATCGCGCATGTCGCCGGAAATGCCTGACAGTCCCTTCAGACCGGACGCCCTGTAGAGAAGGTCCGTAACCTCTCCCGTAGTCATGCCTCTGTGGTCGAGCAGATACAGCACGACGCCGGGATCCATCTGGCCCGGCCGGGTGCTCATCGGCAAGCCATCGAGTGCCGTGAATCCCATCGTTGTTTCGAGGCTGCGTCCGGCCTTCAGCGCGCACATAGACGCGCCGCTGCCTAGATGGGCAACGATGATGCGTCCACCGGCGATACCGGGCGCGACTTCGGCCAACTGCTCGGCAATGTATTCGTAGGACAGGCCATGAAAGCCGTATCGACGCACTCCATGCTCGTAGTAGTGCCAGGGCAAGGCGTAGCAATCCGTATGTGGGGCGTGGCCGCGATGGAAAGCGGTGTCGAAACAGGCGACCTGCGGCACATCCGGATTGATTTCCATCGCCAGGCGGATCGGCGCGAGGTTGTTCGGCTGGTGCAGCGGAGCAAGCTCCTGGAAAGTCGCAAGCTTGTCGAGCGTGTCGCGGTCAATGAGGATCGGTTTCGCATAGTCAGGGCCGCCATGGACGACGCGATGACCAGTAGCGCGGAGCGTGAAACCCTTAAGGGTCAGCAACCACGCACGGGTTTCAGCAATTGCCGCCGGCAGGTGGTCGACTACCTCTGGCGCATATCGGCGATCAACCAGGACCGTTCCGTCGGCGGCGCTCGCCGCTAGACGAGGCCGTACTCCGATGCCATCGATCTGACCGCGAATGCAGCGTTTGGGGCCAGTGTCGGCGATCTCGAGGATCTGGAATTTCAGGCTTGACGAGCCGGCGTTGACGACAAGGATCGCGTCCATGGTTCAGGCCGCCACTTGTGTCGCACGCGGCCGGGCGGCGGCGGAGAGCGTAGCGACCGCGCACGAAGCCAGACGGCTGCGCACCGAGTCGGCACGCGAGGTCAGCACGATGGGCACACGCGCGCCAAGCACGATTCCCGCGGCATCCGCATGGGCGAGGAATGTCAAGTTCTTGGCCAGCATGTTCCCCGCCTCAAGGTCGGGCACGACGAGGATCTGTGCCCGGCCAGCGACGGGCGACGTGAGCCCTTTGATGCGAGCGGCCTCCGGGCTGATCGCATTGTCGAATGCGAGCGGGCCATCGAGCACGCCGCCGGTGATCTGGCCGCGTTCAGCCATCTTGCATAGCGCTGCGGCTTCGATGGTCGACGGTATTTTTGTCGTCACGGTCTCGACGGCGGAAAGGATCGCCACACGAGGCAGACCGAGCCCGACCGTCGTCCAGAGGTCGATTGCGTTTTGCACGATGTCACGTTTGACATCAAGGTCGGGAGAGATGTTGATCGCCGCGTCGGTGATGAAGAGCGTGTCGGCGTGGCCAGGCACATCCATCACGAAGACATGGCTGACGCGGCGTTCTGTGCGCAGGCCGGTGGCGGAGGCCGTAACATCGCGCATCAGTTCGTCCGTATGCAGGCTGCCCTTCATGAGGAGCACGCCCTTTCCCTCTCGTAGCAGGACGACAGCCTTCGCCGCAGCGGCGTGGCTATGTGGAACGTCGACGATTTCGTAGTCTTTCAGATCAAGCCCGTTCTCCGCGGCCACCGCCTGAATTTTTGCGGCGGGGCCTACCAGGACAGGTACGATCAGTCTGTTCTCGGCGGCTTCAAGCGCGCCCCGCAAGGACGTCTCGTCGCAGGGATGCGCCACGATCGTGACGGCAGGCGCAACCTCCCGCGCAGCGGAAATCAGCCCGTCGTACTTTGACTGCTCAGGTTTGGATGTGGAAAGGTCGATCACTGGCGAGCTCCCTCTGCTTCGATCTTCGATCTGATCAACACCTCGAACCACTCCCACCCGATCCAATTGCACGGCTATTCCTTCAGGGCGCTGGATGTCGAGCGCCTGAACCTGCCGCAGCACCATCCAGATAAGGCGCCGACAATCCGGGCGACTGGATGCTCTATTGCCACCTCCTCAAGCCTCAGGAGGCATGATAGGCTATGTGAGGGCCGCCTTAGGGAAGCCTGCCGGTACTCTCAGCGGGACAAGCGCATCCGGCCGTCGCTACCGCGCGGAAGCGAGCGATGCACGCTTGCCTTGATGCGCTACTGCAGGGTCCCGTCGCCGCCCCGATCGGCGGCCTTGAAGTCCGTCATCACCCTGTTCAGGAACTCGTTCCGGCTGGCCTTGCCGTCGCCGTTAGCGTCGATGGCACCGAATTGCTGGACAGTCAGAACTCGGGAAACTTCGTCGGAATTCAGGCTTCCATCCCTGTTCTTGTCCATGCTCGCGAAGGCCTGCGTCATGAAGGCCTGATATTCGGATCGCTCGACCGCTCCGTTCTTGTCGCGGTCGAGGCGATCCATTTGGCCTTGGTTCATGGCCGTCGGTTGATTCTGCGCGACAGCCGCCATGGTGGTGAAAAAGACGAATCCTGTCAGTAGCGCTACTCTTTTCATCATCCCGGCCTTTCGCGTCATTAACAGGTCAAGGCACTGCCGCCCGCAGCGCCCAGCGTGGCGCCGCCGCCAACAGCCCAAAGTTGCCCGGTCCCCGAGCCAATGGTCGCGCCGACTAGACCGCCGACGACCGCGCCGCCGACCGTACCGGCGATGCAGCCGAACTCGCTACTACGTCCTCCTTGCGACGTTGCAGCAGATTGGCAGCCAGACAAGGCAAGGCAGCCTATAAGAGTAAGACTTATCGTGGACTTGGTCATTTTTTCCTCCAAGCATTTCCGTTCACGTTTAAGACAGACGGCGGAGGCGCCAATGAGTGGCGTCGGACGAAGATAAGCTTCTGAGTACGTCCCTCAACGTGAGAGATTCTTCTGCTGATCAGAAGGAACTCACAGATAAACATGCAGCGCGCGCGCTGAAGCTTCAACGTTGCTGGCGAATACTACCACTGCACATGGACGAAGACAACACTCGGGCACCTGTCTCGACCGCTTGATGTCTTGCCGAAGCGAGATCAGGTCGCTGGGTTCAGAGCTCCAAGAGGACATAGATGGGTCCCGCTCCTGCCTTGTTTAAAGCGATCGTGGATCCTTGCGCTCGCGAAGCGCTTCCTTGACGGCCCTCGATCGCCACCGACAGCCTGATCTGGTTGCGATATCGGAAGCAGTATTTGCCTGAGCGGTTGCAGGATAATGAGATCCCTCGTTGAGTTGACAGCGCTTTCGAAATGGTAAATGGCACAGGAGGCCCGAAACCATAGTGGCTTAGCACGATTTGGCGGGAATTATTCCGCGTTGCGGCCGCTCATTTTTGGCCGCATGACCGGATTGGGTGGTCTCTGGCTTTTGAAGTAGGCGCAGCTTCCGTCAGCCACGTCGCTTTTTTTGCGAACTCTCAAGCCTTGCAGCCGGTGTTCCTGCTCTACGCCGCCCCGGGACTTGCGTCGTTTCTGGTGTATCGGCGCGTGCCAAGGCCGACATCAAGACATCCCCCGCTCAGCCGCTTCACAAGTCGAGGACGCTCGTCCTGACGCTCGCCGCCCTCTTCAGCCTCGACGCCTTTGCCGGCGGCCTGATCGTGCAGTCGCTTCTGGCCCTATGACTTTATCATCGTTTCGGATTATCTCTTGCGGCGACAGGAGCGATCTTCTTCTGGTCCGGAGTTTTTTCGGCCGCCTCCTATCTGGTCGCGAGAACCGCTCCGAATGACGGCGCTGGAGACCTCCAGAAACCCGTCACGGGACCCGGTCCGCACTCTCACTCTAAAGGGGCTTTGCGGGTCTCCTCGCAGGGGTGCCGGCGACCGCAGCGCCGGCCAGGGGGAAGACCTTCCTTCTTTATCTGAAAATCGGCCTGTCCTTCGCACCGAGCACCGAGGCTCAAGAGATTGACGCGGCGATGTCGGCGATCGAGCGGAACAGGACCAACTGGTCATCCTTGGAGGGCGTGAAACCTCGCCGCCCCCAGAATCCAGCGGCCTCCTCGTCGACAGCATTGACCATCAAGGCACGCCCGCCGATCAGCGCGGCAGCCTGAACACAGCGCTGGAGGGCGTGTTTCACGAGACCTGTGCCAATGCCGCCGACGCTATCCAGGCTCATCACCTCAGCGTCGGCCCTCGACACCTCGCTTCGCGCCGCCTTCCGTGGTGAGCGCTGTCGCTCAGCCATCAATCGCAGACTGGATTTATCGCTTCTTGACGACGACTTCGAGATATTCGCTCGGCACGACCATCGTTCCGTCCCCGCTACGGTTGAAGCGCTCAATCAGGTCGAAGAGATCACGTTCGAGATTAGCCTGTTGCGCGTCCGGCAGGGCAGCAAAAGCCTTGTGCACAGGACCGTACCAGGTACGGAATACATCCAGCCAATGGGTGGGCGAGCGGTAGCGGAACACGAAGGATCTGGGAATCGCTTCAACTGTGCCGCCGGCCGAAAACATCTCCTCCAATCTCGCCTCGTTGCCCCAAAGAGATGGCGACCGGACGCCTGCTGGCGGCGGGGTATGTTTTCCGATGGTCTTGAACAACTGCCCGATGAAACCTTCAGGGGTCCAGTTGGCCATCCCGATGGTGCCGCCCGGCTTGCAGACCCGGAGCATTTCGCTTGCGGCGAGATCCTGGTTTGGCGTGAACATCACGCCGAAGGTGGAGAGAACCACATCGAACTGGTCGTCTTTAAAAGGCAGCGCTTCGGCATCGGCGGGCTGGAAGGTTATGGAAAGACCTTCCGCCTCGGCTCGTGCCTTGCCTTTTGCCAGTAGGGCCGGCACATAGTCGGTGGACGTCACCTCGCACCAGCGCCGGGCAGCGGCGAGCGTGGCGTTTCCATTGCCAGCGGCTACGTCCAGTACGCTCTGCCCGGCACGGAGATCGAGCGTCTCGCAGAGGGATTCGCCAACAATCTGCAGTGTCGTGCCGACGACGGCGTAGTCTCCTGACGCCCATGCCCCCTGCTGGCGCGCCTTGAGTGCGGCGAGATCTGTTTCGGCGGACGTGGTGAGGTGCAGTGAGCTCACAGAATCATTTTGCATTGTCTTTCCTTCTCTTGAGAACGGGCCGAAAGCAACTCGGCCTTTGGCGCCGGGCATCCGCAATGTCCGGTGAATGAAGCGTCTTCGTTTGCATGGGCTTGCGATATGCATTGACCGGATTTTGGTCGGAAGGGAGCGCTCGGTGCCAGTGTAGAAAGCGTAGTGGCCGTGGTACACTTAATGGAGCAAGTGAGCCGTAAGCGGCCGAGGGCTATACGGTCGCGTAGGAGCTGCGCACCATCCAACTGCCGATGGTGGCGGCAATCACCGTGTCGCCAACAAGGGATATTTTGTCACGAGAGATTTCGGTCTGGAGGCTGGACAGGCCGATCCACGCCGACGTCATCGCCTTTAAATCGGCGGTGACGAAAAGGTCGACGTCGTGTCCAGGATCGGTCAAACACAGGTCGACGGGCGTGCCGGGCCTTGAGATCAGCCAGTATTTCTGTTCGTCCCTCGGCAGTTCAGGATAGATAAACTCGATCACGCTGCGCCGGGCCGGAGGCAACGCGACGGGATCGATCTTGCGACGCATGTTCCACATCAAAAGCCTTGCATCGAGGTTCTCCAACGTCACGTCTGCGTCGATATTCCTGTGCGCCCATTTGCCCAGAGCCTTGACGATCGGTTCGAGTTCGTCGGCGATCTTCGTCGTTCTGTAATTTATGCCACTCTTCGATTTGTTCTCCGAACGGGTGATGAGGCCGCTTTCTTCCATCTGCCGGAGCCGCTTCGACATGAGGGTCGGCGACATGCCCGGTACGCCGCGGCGGATTTCATTGAACCGTGTTGACCCCGACCACATTTCACACAACAGAAGGAGCGTCCAACGCGGCTCCAGCACCTCGCATGCCTTCGCTACCGGGCAAAATTGGTTGTAGCCATCGTTTGCCATGGGTGACCTCCAAAAACGCCACCACTATGGTTTCAGACGGGATGCGTGTCCAGTACAGATAGTGTAGCAATGGGATCCGGCGTGGCACCGCTTCCAATGTAGCTTCCGGACGAACAAGTCGCTTCTCGGTCGCATAATTGACGTGCCACAATACAGCCGCTGCTGTCGGTGCTCATCAGCCATCTGAGGTTCCTCGGCATCGGAGCGCTTTCCCTTTGCGGTCCTCTGGATCACTTCGATGCGGGTCCGCTTTGCGCCGCCACATCCGGACCTTCGCTAATGAAGTCCAAGGTCCGCGTATCGATCCATTGCGGCCACTGGGGTTTGCTCGCGCTTTGGTGCAAATGGACTGCATTCCGGTCATTCCTGAGTTTGATCACAAAGCTGTCTGGGAATAAACTGGCTGAGGAAAGCCCGTGATCATGAAACCAATGAATGAAGAGCACCTCGCGGTCCTGCGCAGGCACATGGTCGAGTTGATTGCAATCCATATTGAGCTTGCGAGCGAAGAGCTTGGCAGGGCGGCGCTCGATGAGCGGGTGATGGCTGCGATGCAGCGGGTGCCGCGGCATCTCTTCGTGCCAGCCCCGCTTGCGCCGTATGCCTACCAGGACATGCCGCTGCCGATCGGCTTCGATAAAACCATCTCGCAGCCCTTCATCGTCGCTCTCATGACCGATCTCCTCGCTCCCCAACCGCACGAGGCAGTGCTCGAGATCGGCACCGGCTTGGGCTACCAATCCGCAATCCTCGCGGAGCTCGCCGGGCAGGTCTGGAGCGTCGAAATCATCGAGGAATTCGCAAGCCGTGCCGAGGCTCTGCTGCCGGGCCTGGGCTTTATTAATGTCGGCATTCGTGTCGGAGACGGGTCCCGCGGCTGGCCTGAGCACGCCCCGTTCGACAAGATACTGGTCACGGTGGCGGCCGAGCGGTCGCCGCCGGCATTGCTTGAGCAGCTCAAGCCCGACGGACGCCTGGTTATGCCGTTGGGATCTGAAAAAGAACAGTTCCTGACTGTCATTGACAAAGATGCGGCAGGGAAACTCAAGATTCGCAAACTTATCCCGGTTCAGTTTAGTCTGCTCGAAACGGTCTAACACGACGTGCGGACATCAGGCGCGACCGCACAGCGCTGGTGTTACGCGCCAAGCCGCTCCCTCAGACGCGGGATCGAAAAATCCAGGAAGGCCCGGAGTTTCAGTGGCACCTGCCGTTGGCTGGGATAAATCAAGCTGACCGGTATAGGCGAGGGCTCATACGCCTCCAGCAATGTCACCAGTTGGCCCGAGTTCACCAAATCGTCGATCTGGGATGACAACACGCGGGCAATTCCGGCCCCGGCGACTGCGGCGCTAACCGCCGCCTCGAGCGAGTTCACGACGAGCCGGTAGGGGATCGGGACAATCTCGAGAGTCCCTCCCGAACCGAATTCCCAATTTGTCCCGGTCAGGCCCTGCGGGATCACCACCCCTTCGTACGCCACACAGTCGTGCGAGGCTAGGTCAGTGGGTTTCTGCGGCAATTCCCGATCTTTCAGATAAGCAGGGCTGGCACAGAGCACCCGGCGTTGCCACCCAGCGCGCAAGGCAATCATGCTGCTGTCGGGCAGTTCGCGGGCGCGGAGCGCGAGATCGACATCCTCCTCGAGCAGGTTGACGTTCCGATCATTCAGCTGCACGCGGATGCGAATGTCCGGATAGGTGCGCAGAAATTCCGCGACCACCGGCACGAGATGGATGCGCCCCATGACCTGAGGCGCGCTGATGGTCAGTTCCCCCCGGGGCGTCAGATATTCGCCGGCGGCAGTGCGTTCAGCCTCCGCAATGTCTTCCATGATCCGTCGGCATGAGGCGACGTAGCTGCGCCCAGCGTCGGTGAGCGCCAGTTTGCGGTGGCCACGCAGCAGCAATCGGATTTTCAGGTGCTGCTCCAGCTCAGAGACCCGTCTGCTGACCGTCGTCAAGGGAAAGCGGAGCTGACGGCTGGCAGCGGAGAGGCTCCCCGTGTCAACCGCGGCAAGCAGAATGGTCATGGCTTCGAGACGGTCCATAGCCTTTCACCAGTGAAAGGATGCCTGCCAAGTTTACCGTCTAATCGCCGAAACTGGAACAGTCTATGTTCTTCGCGTCGGCTCCGAAAGCTCGGCAAATCCCAACGCTGCTCGAAAGGAGACAATGCAATGACCATGCTCATGCAGACGCTTGCCGCCGTCGGCATCGTGCTCGCCACCAGCGCCTTCGCCCACGCCGCTGTCTACAGCGTGAGGGAGATCCGCGGCGCACCATCCTGCCTCGCGATCGTGGGCGGGTCCGCACACATGCTGAACTGGGATCCTCCGCCCCCTCGATTCCCTAGGCGCTGGCCGAGACCGCCCTCTGAAACCAGCACCGAGTAGAGAACGCGCCGATCGCACCCGTGTTAGTGGCGGCACCCTCCAGGAACCTAAAGTGTTGGAACCTGCCCATAACTGGCGACGACCTTCCCTGGCGGTGGGTCACGGACATGGGAGAGGGTCTGCAACTAGTCCAGCAACGCTCGCAATAACCGACATGCAGCACCCGGTCTTCGTGGATCGAAGTCCGGGGCAAGGATCCCATGAAAAAAGGAACCAACTCCATGCGTAAGGAAATCATTGCCGCCGCTTTTGCGGCTCTGTCGTCTAGTGCCGTCTTTGCCCATGCCGAACACTTGTCTGCCGGGTCGCCGGATAACGGGACCGTCAACACCGCGCCGACCAGCAAAGCCGACGCAGTCATCCCCTTCCGCGTCCACGTGCCGGACGCGGACCTTGCCGACCTGAAGCGGCGCCTCGCGGCGACCCGCTGGCCTGACAAGGAGACGGTCGCCGATCAGTCGCAGGGCGCACAGCTCGCAAAGCTCCAGGAACTCGTCCGCTATTGGGGCAGCGATTACGATTGGCGAAAGGCGGAGGCGAAATTGAACGCCTTCGCGCAGTTCAAGACGACCATCGACGGTGTGGACATCCACTTCATCCACGTCCGCTCGCGCCACCCGAACGCGATGCCGCTGATCGTCACCCACGGTTGGCCCGGCTCGATCTTCGAGCAGATCAAGATCATCGGTCCGCTCACCGACCCAACCGCGTTCGGCAGCCGGGCCGAGGACGCCTTCGACGTGATAATTCCATCCCTGCCGGGCTACGGCTTCTCGTCTCGACCGACCGAGACCGGATGGAGCGTGGAGCGCATCGGTCGTGCTTGGGACGTGCTGATGAACCGGCTGGGGTATACGCGCTATGTCGCCCAGGGCGGCGATTGGGGAGCGGGCGTCGTCGAGGCGATGGCGCGGCAGGCGCCGACGGGACTGCTCGGGATCCATACCAACCTGCCGGCGGTGTTCCCGCCCGACGCTGCCGAGGCGATCGCTACCGGCGGGCCCGCGCCTGCGGGATTGGCCGCGAAGGAGCGCGCAGAATTCGATGCAATGCAGGGGTTTATCAAGAACGGGGGCTGGGGTTACCTGACGATGATGAGCGCGCGACCGCAGGCCGTCGGCTACGGCTTGACGGACTCCCCCGCCGGCCTGGCGGGATGGATGCTCGTGCACGGCGGGTTCGGAAAGTGGACGTACGGCAAGGATCCCGAACAGCGGCCAACACGGGACGAGGTGCTGGACAACTTCTCGATGCACTGGCTGACCAACACCGTATCCTCCGGGGCGAGGCTCTACTGGGAGAACCGCGACCAAAACCTCATCAGCGCGGCCGCGCAAGAGACCGATAAAATCACGATCCCGGTGGCGATTACGACCTTCCCGGACGACGATCTCTTTCGAGCACCGGAGACGTGGGCGCGCCGCGCCTTCCCGAGCTTGACCTACTTCCACGACGCCGAAAGGGGCGGCCACTTCCCCGCCTGGGAGGAGCCGATGATTTTCACCCGCGAGCTCAGGGCAGCGTTCAAGCCGCTGCGTGAACTGAATTGAGACGAGTGCGGGGCGGATTGCTTGCCGCCCCGCACTCTCCCGAGAGGCAGTCCGAACATAAAACCAGAGGAGAATTCAATGACAACGCACACTGAGACGCCTGTCACTGTCGCGGCTGGCACGTCGCCCGCCACAAGCGGCGCAGCCCAGAGCGCGAGCCAGATCATCGGCGCCCCACCAGGAGGAGGATCCATGTCAGCGCAGACTACTAATCTGTTCCTCCTCGAGGATCTCGAGGTCGTCAGTAGGACGAGAAAGCTCGCGGAAAAAGATCTAAATGCGCTTCATGCCGTCGCGGACTGGATCACGACTTTCGTGGGCAGGCCTCACAAGGATCTCGGCCGCGCTGGGCCCGTATGTCCCTTCGTGCCTCCGGCCTGGGAACGAAAGACACTATGGCTCGCTCCTGAGCGGATCGCCGACCTGAGCGTGCTCGACGTTGTTCAGCGCATAAACGTCTACAAGAAACTGTTCCTGGACGCTCAGCCCGTTGACGGCGACGACGCGAACCACAAATCGATCGTCGTCGTTTTCACCGATTTGTCGGCGGATCGTTCAAGGGACCTCTTTGACGACGTCCTACGGCATCTTGGAGTTCCATCTTATGTGGAGGATGGACTGGTGCTGGGAGGGTTCCACGAAACCAACGAGGGATCTGCGCTCTACAACCCCGACTTTCGGCCATTCAAAGCGCCCGTGCCTTTTTCTGCTGATGAGACACACGGTCATCAGCGACTGGAAGTTCTTCTTGGACCAGGAGGACTGGCTCAACTTTTGGGCGCGTCGTTATGGTGAGTCCGCAGTCACGGCTCTTGCCGAGGAACTACGCCGCTTGCCGTGGCGAGCTAGGCTCGACTAGTTCGAAAGACGCGTTCCCGACGGTGGTCTGGAAACCGGCCACCAACCACGTCCCCGACGCAAACGTTGCCGACCAAAGCGGCGCCTCGCGGAGACCCGCTGGCCCGATAAGGTCCTGCACTCATCAACGAAAGACAATGCCATGACTTTCATCAAGACGCTTTCCGCAGCCGCGGCTGTCACCTTGCTCGCCACCAGCGCCCTCGCCCAGAGCGCGAGGGAGATCCGCGGCGCTTCACCCTATGTTGCCATCGAGAACGAGCCCGAGCCCAGGCTGATCGTGGATCCGCCGCTTGCCGAAGGCCTGGCCCAGGGCGTCTTCTGGGCTCAATACCGGGTCGAGAATCTGCACATCGCTCCGGTGTTCGGGGCAGGCGCCCTCCACGTATCTCCGCGCCTCGGGCATCTGCACATCATTGTCGACGACCTGCCCTGGTGGTGGGCGGATGCGAGTGACAACAACACAGTCGACATAGCCGGGCTGCCGCCTGGTTCTCACAAGGTGACCATCTCATTGGTCGACGCTAATCACAACGTTATCCCCGGACAGGTTGTGACGGTGCCGTTCACCGTGCCCGAGTCGGCGAACCTGACTCATAAGCATCAGAGGTGACGTGCAGCATCTCGAGGCGGAAACAGGACGCTGCATGGCAGCGGATTGCCTCCCGGGCCGCCATGGACTGGTTCCGGTTTCCGCGTGATTGCCGTCGGCTGATTGTCGCGGCGACAGAAATCTTCGGGAGGCAAGCCCATGGCTGAAAACTGGATGGAATGAGCGTCTCTGGCTTCAAGGGGATCCCGAATGGATCCCCGCTGGAAATCATCAGCAACCAACTTCTCAGATCTGCAGCACGAAAGCTTTTAAGCCAGGACACCAACTGCAATCAGAGGACGAAAGGAGATTAAATTGCTCGACTGGAAGAAGAAAATCCATGATGTGAATGAGCGACTCAAGGAGCTATCCGCGCCTACGCCCGATACACTGCGGGGCGCGGCGCTGATGGCCGGGGCCGGAGCGAAAACCAATCATCCCGATGCCAAGACGCGTGAACTGATTGCTTTAGCAGTTGCGGTGACGACGCGCTGCGACGGTTGCATCGCCTTTCATTCGGCCGAAGCCGTGAAACTCGGCGTAAGCGACGAAGAGATCGCAAAAGCACTGGGCGTAGCGATCAACCTCAATGCCGGCGCGGCCATGGTCTACAGCAGCCATGTGCTGGACGCCGTCAGCAGCCTCAAAGCCTAACCCCAAGAAAGGAACGTAGAATGCTTAACGGCAAGACAGCACTTATCACCGGTGGGACCTCGGGCATTGGTCTCGCGACCGCCAAGCTCCTGCACCAAAACGGCGCGCGCGTTGCGATTAGCGGCCGCGATCGGGCCGCCCTTGAGCGGGCGCGGGAGACCATCGGGGAGAATGTCCTACTACTGCAGGCAGATGTGCTTTCCCGAGGCGCCTTGCAGAAGATGGCCACTGACGTTCAACAGGCCTTCGGCGCACTCGACGTCTTCTTTGCAAACGCGGGCGTCGCTTATGTAACGCCTCTGTCAACTACCGACGAAGCTCAATACGACCGTCTCATGGATACGAACGTCAAGTCCGTGTTCTTTTCCATCCAGGCGGTGGAGCCTATCATGAAGGAGGGGGGCTCGATCATCCTGAATACAGCCTGGCTCAACCATGTCGGCGTGCCTGGTCGAGCGATGCTTTCAGCATCGAAGGCGGCTGTGCGATCCCTCGCCCGCACGCTGTCGGCGGAATTGCTCAACCGGCGCATCCGCGTGAACGCCGTCAGTCCGGGCCTCATAGAGACGCCCATTCTTCGCGGCGTAGGCCAATCGGAGCATCCTGGGCAGACCGATGAGGAGTTTCGTGACTACCTCGCTGACGCAAGTAAATTGATTCCGATCGGGCGGCTTGGACAGCCCGAAGAAGTCGCTGCCGCCGTGTTGTTCCTTGCCAGCGACGCATCCAGCTACATGCTCGGATCCGAATTGGTCGTCGACGGTGGGTTCGGCGAACTTTGAATGCAACTGCAGCCGGGGGCTTCGCCCTCGGTTTTTTCGCAGGTCAAATTCCTTCGAAGTTGCAGGTACTCACTAGGGAATTCTTTGACTTGCAGCTCAAATGGCTTACAAAAATTCTCGACGATGCAGTGGCGGCCGGTGAAGTGCCACCTAGCAGTGATACCCCGCAAAAAGCCTACCTCCTTTTGAGTTTAATGGAAGGCTTCAGCTTCATCGATTGGGCGATGCAGGACGGGCGTCGCCTCGATACGCCCGCCCTTTCGCAACTTGCCCGGCTGCCTCTGCTGTCCCAATAGAGTGACAACTCGTTGCTTGATCCGCCGACCGTTCCGAAGGACGTCGCAACGGCGCTCCGACGCGGTGATCCGGCTCCGGCTGTCGCACGGCGACGGAAGGCCGCTTAGATTCGCTTAGGAACTTCTATACAAGGAGCACGGGCTGCTCCCGCCATGATGGTTACACGCCACCAGATCGCGATAAAAGCGTGCTCGCTGCAACAATAAGATATCTTCGGAGGAAGTCGGACGAATGCTGAATAGAAGCCAGTTATCGGACCTCTCGATTTTCCTACTGATTGTCCAGCATCGCAGCTTTCGAAAGGCCGCCGATCATCTGGACGTGACGGTGTCGGCACTCAGCCATCGCATGAAGTCCCTCGAGGAACGACTGGGCGTCCGCCTTCTCAACCGCACAAGCCGCAGTGTCGCCCCGACCGCTGCGGGGGAGGCGCTCGCCGAAAAAATAGCCGCGGGTCTTGACCTCATCAATTCAGGCCTGGAAGAGCTGCAGGCGCAATCCGAGGGAGTAGTCGGAAGTGTCCGCGTCAATGTTCTGCGCGATGCGGTGCCTCTGCTTTTGAGCCCGGCACTGCCAATTTTCGCACAAAGATATCCGAACATCGAACTAGAAATCGCCGTCGACGACCATTTCGTCGACGTTACGGGGGAAGGCTTTGATGCCGGGCTTCGCTACAGCGGCACGATCCCGGAGGACATGATCGCGATGCCGTTGACTTCGCCCTTGCAATGGATTGCCGTCGGATCACCGGACTATTTCGCTCGTCATGGCCGACCTGTGGTTCCGGAGGATCTGAACAGGCACAGATGCATTCGCATCCGAACCGGACGTGGCCAGATCTATCACTGGGAATTCGAGCGCGGCGAGGATCGTCGCCAAATCGAGGTACCAGGGTCGATCATTTCCGGCGCAACCGACCTCGCCGTCGGTGCGGCGATCAACGGCGCTGGCCTCGCCTATTGCCTGGAAAGGCTGGTTCGTCCTCACCTTCAGGCAGGACGCCTCGAAATCGCGCTGCCGGAATGGTCATCGGTCGGCCCTCCCCTTTCGATCTATTACTCCAGCCGGCGCCAGCTCCCCTTCGGCATCAGCGCACTCATCCAGACAATTCGGGAAAGCGAGCGGCTAGCATAGCTGCATCACCATCATTGAACTAGGCTCAACGATCCGTTGATGCCGGCGGCATTGATTCAACGTTCGTTGCGCAATAGGTCCGTCTCGACAATCCGGCAGCTCCGAAGAGCCCAGCGATTCTACGTCGAGGTTATGAAAATGTATGCTCCAGCTCCGAACAGAAACGAGAACGTCAATTATCGCCCGTGCGGGCGCTTTGGCCTCAAGCTTCCGCCGATTTCGCTTGGCCTATGGCAGAACTTCGGCGGCACGGACTGCTTCGAAACCGGCCGCGCCATTATCCAGCGCGCATTTGACCGCGGCATCACCCACTTCGACCTCGCCAATAACTATGGCCCGCCATTTGGATCCGCCGAGGAGAATTTCGGCTCGATCCTAAAGAAGGACTTCGGGCATCACCGCGACGAGATGGTGGTCTCCTCCAAGGCCGGCTGGGATATGTGGCCAGGCCCTTATGGATCGGGAGGCTCCCGCAAGCATCTTCTCGCCTCACTGGACCAAAGCCTGCGGCGGATGCGTCTGGACTATGTCGATATCTTCTACTCACACAGGCCGACCACGGATGTACCGCTCGAAGAGACTATGGGTGCGCTCGTGCAGATGGTCCGGCAAGGCAAGGCGCTCTATGTGGGCATCTCGTCCTACGGTCCGGAAAGGACGCGCGAGGCAGAGCGCATTCTTCGCGCCGAGGGCGTGCCGCTGCTGATCCACCAACCTTCCTATTCCATGCTCAACCGCTGGATCGAGGACGAACTCCTCGACGCGTTGGGCACCCTCGGGGTGGGCTGCATCGCCTTCTCGCCGCTGGCTCAGGGACTGCTGACCTCAAAATATCTCAACGGAATTCCGGAAGACGCCCGTGCAGCGAAAGGCGGTTCCTTTGATACGCGCCTGTTGACCGTGGATAACCTAAGACGAGTCAAGGCACTCGACACGATTGCAAAACGGCGGGGTCAATCACTGGCGCAGATGGCGATTGCCTGGACTTTGCGCAATCCTCGGGTCACCTCGGCGCTGATCGGGGCACGCACCATCGCCCAGCTCGATGACGCCCTCGATTCTCTCAACAATCTGGAGTTCTCCCCGGAGGATCTGCGGGAGATCGACCATTACGCCACCGAAGGTGGCATCGATCTTTGGCGTGGCGTCAGCAAGCAAGTGTGAGCCGTACGGCCGAAAGGGATTAACTATGCTCGACCTGCTCGCATTGGCCAGGCTGCTCGAGTTGAGCGGCCGGAAGAACAGGGAAGGCTGCCGCCGCGACGAGGACGCATTTTACGAGGAGTTCGGCACCGATCCGCCCGTCCTCATCGTTGCATTCGGCCGCGCACTGAGCTTCATCGCCCGTCGCCGGGCAACGGGACACGCGCAGAAAGTGGCTTATTGTCAGGCGGAAGGGAACTGTCGACCTGCTGTTCAGAATGGGGCGCTTACACGCGTGTAGTGCCCCAGGTAGGCGGATCGCCGGCGCAATAGCCGCGAGGAATTTTCGACTACGGAAGAATCGGAGGTCAAAATGAACAAGCGAATCGTATTTACCGGTGGGAGCGGCAAAGCAGGCCGCCATGCCGTCTCCTATCTGGTGAACAAGGGATACAAGGTTCGCAACCTTGATCTCGTCCCGCTGAACTGTCCGGGCGTCCAAACACTGATCACAGATCTCACCGATGGTGGCCAGACGTTCAACGCTTTGTCGATGCATTTTAGCGGCGAGGATCTCCAGCCTGGAGGCGGGCCGGCTCCGGTTGATGCCGTGGTGCATTTCGCGGCAATTCCGAGCCTTCTGCTCAAACCGGATAATCGGACCTTCGAGGTCAATGTGATCTCGACCTACAATGTCATAGAAGCCGCCGTGAAACTTGGCATCCGAAAGGTAATCATCGCTTCCAGCGAGACAACCTATGGGGTGTGCTTTGCCGAGGGAGACAAGAATTTCCAGCAATTCCCGCTAGAAGAGGACTATGACACCGACCCGATGGACAGCTACGGCTTGTCCAAGGTCGTCAATGAGAAGACGGCGCGAGCGTTCGCGATGCGCAGCGGCGCGGACATTTACGCCTTGCGGATCGCCAATGTCATCGAACCTCAGGAGTACGACCGTTTTCCCGGTTTCCTGGCCGAGCCAGCGTCGCGCAAACGGAACGCCTGGAGTTACATCGACGCCCGCGACCTGGGGCAAATCGTCGACCTTTGCCTGCAGGTCGACGGTCTTGGCTTTCAGGTCTTTAACGCGGTCAATGACACGATCACGGCGACTATGCCAACGCGCGACTTTCTGAGGCGCTGGGCCCCGGACACACCCATCGTTCGAGAACTCGGCGAGTTGGAAGCACCTCTCTCGAACCGCAAGATCCGTGAAGTTCTCGGATTCAAGGAAGAACACAATTGGCGGAAATACGTGTCTGGCCAGTGATCCCTGGCGGCACGTCGAAATTTCTTCGATACGGCAAATGCGTCCGCACAGGGAAGAGCGAAGTCATGTCCGGCGTTTTGCTAGGGGAACGAGCGCTAGCCAGGACATCATGCCTCGCCATCAAGGTGTCCGGCCGGATTGGGCCATGTGTGCCGCTTTACGTGGACGGATTCCGAGCAAAGGAAGAAGGAAGACGATATGACAATAGAAGCAACGGTCGCCGGTATCCCGCAGATCGGTTACGGTACGTGGAACCGCTCCGCGGAAGAAGCTTATCAGGGTGTCATCTGGGCGCTGGAAGCGGGCTATCGGCACATCGATACCGCCCAGGGCTATAATAACGAGCAGGACGTCGCCCGCGGCATCAAGGACGCCGGTGTGCCCCACAGCGAAATCTTCATCACGACAAAGGTGAAGCCCGAAAATTACGGACCCGGCGCCGTCATGCCCTCCGTCAAGGAGAGTCTCGAAAAGCTGCAGACGGACCAGGTTGATCTGCTCCTCCTACATTGGCCGTCGCCCCACAAAAAATATGCACTGACCGACTACATTGGCCAGCTTGCAGAAGTTTTCGACGCTGGTCTCGCCAAGCGAATCGGCGTTTCGAACTTCACGAAAGCGTTGATAGATGAAAGCATCCGCCTGCTCGGAGACCGCACGATCACCACCAATCAGGTGGAATGCCACGTCTACATGCAGAACCGGCCGATCATCGATCATTGCGAAACCCTCGGCATTGCCATCACCGCCTATTCGCCGCTGGCGCGCGGTGCCGTCGTCGGTGATCCGGTTCTCGAAGAAATCGCCAAAGCGCACGACGTCACTGGCGAGCAGATCGCTCTCGCTTTCCTGATGGCCAAAGGGCACATCGTCATCCCCTCTTCCGGCAAGAAGGATCGCATTGTCTCGAATTTTGCGGCCCGCAAGATCATTTTGACGCCGGATGAAGTCAGACGGATCGCAGGTTTCGAAAAGGGGATGCGACTGGTGAACGGCGACTGGTGCCCTGTTTGGGATCTATGAAGCCCCAAAAAGCGCGTGCGAGGAGTGTCGCTCGTACGGCTGATCGAAGCCAAGGCGGAATGCTGACCCGAGACGCACGGAACTGACTTATCGAAATTCAATGCTGTTATTGGCGGTCGAAGCGGACGACGCGGCGTTCTACGCCGCCTGCGATTACGACCATGAAGGCGTCGTCGCGAAGCATCGCGAAATGTTGTCACGCGAATGCAGGCAGATGCAGAAACAGGAGAGACACATGACTGCGCCAAGGCGTTGTTGCAGGACGACTGGCGGTCCCGCAACGCTGAATTTTCCGGGGAGCATCTTACCCGCAATCTGGCGCTCGCCGATTCCTGAAGCCACTTGCCGAGTGTCACTAGGTGAGCGTTGCCGCAGCCCCGGTCGCCTGGACGCTGGCTTGGCCCGGGCGTCGTGATACCGCGGAGAAAGACCGATCTTGTCGACGAACAGCAAGACCAGCCTGCCGATGATCAGAACGACGCGACCGCACCCAAGATCAACGCGCTTTATCCGGCATGCATCAAGCCTCAGAGGACCGTCAAACATTGTTCTGTGTGAGTATCGCCGGTCATCTGGCGGAAGTCAGAATGCGCTGTTCGAGTGCGATCAGGCCAGAGAAAACGACGATCGGCATCAAAAAACCGAGGATGGCATCGGACATATAATGGGCGCCGACCACCACGCGCAGGACTGCGGTCGCGACTGAAGCAATGGCAACCGGCCGGCCGAACCAGAGCCTTGCCTTCGGCGGCAGAAGAATGATCAGGCACAGCAACCAGCCGGCTCCCGACGCCTCACCAGACACGAAGGAGCAGTTGCTCGTACATTGACCGAGAAACGATCCGGCCGCCATAAAGTCCATGTGACCGCCGAAAAAGTTGGTCTGAATCGGGCGGGGACGCCCCGAATGGCTCTTCAGCAGCAGGTTGACGATCAATCCCGTGCTGAGGCCCAAAGTAGCAAGCGAGAGCCACAGGCGCCGCATCGGCATTTTCGCTGCAATCGATTTGGACAGGCTTCCCGCGGTGACGGCGATCACGATCGCGACGGCCGCGATGTACGGCAAAACATAGAGAGCCCAGCGCAGCAATTTGATGAATTCATAGCGGCCGAGGGCAAAGCTGCCGCATCCCGCACCTCCCCCGCAAAGCGCTCCCCGAAAGAAGAATGACGAGACTGCAATATCCATCGCCGGGAATACATGAAAAATGGAAAGCAGCAACAGCCAGGTCGAGGCCACGAGGAAGAAGGTCCAGCTGGCGCTGGCGCGGCCGAGCGGCACGGCTTGATAGGCCATGTTTATAGTTCCTGTGTTTCGACCACCGGCTTCGACGACATGGCTTCTGGAACGTCGCCATGCGTCCTTGTCTGCCTCTTGCCTGACAATTGCCTGAACGGGATTTGATACCGGAACTGATGATAAGATTTCCGAAGAGCCGGCTGTGGATACCGGCAAAACGCACGCCGGTATCCACGGATGCATTTATTGGCGCGGAACCCTCTGCCTGCCTTCACCGTCGGCTGTCGAGCGTCAGGGTCATCGGACCTCCGCCATTCGCCGCCCTCCGTCACCTTCACCGTGGTCGCGGAAAGAGAGGACACGGACGGCCAGAGCCGCAAACATGTAAAGCTAAATCGCATATATTTCACCTCATTGGAGCAGCCTGGCGATCTGCGTAAGAGGCAGACCTGACAGCTGTCTGAACAAGAGTGAAATTTGAGCAACCTAGGACCAAGGCCTTACGCCCAGAACAATGGCTCGGCTCCTTCGCTCCTTGTGCCCGAACGCAAAAAGCTCCTCGACGCTTACGCGGAGGAGCTTCTATAAGGTATCTCAATATATCTGTGTTTTGTAAGCGTTGGTTGCGGGCTGCACGCAAACCATCGTTCGGAACACGCAGGCTTCGCCGGCGGGGTCTAGCCCCTCACCTCGCGAACGAGCTGGAGCGTCGACAGCCGATCCATGATTAGCTTCGCCCGTTCCTCGCCTAAAAACTCGGTGGCGCGGTCTGGCCATAGTTCGAGGGCGCGCGTGACGGTGGATCTGACTTCATCAACGATCCATTTCGGATCGACGCGCAAGAAGCTCGCGACCCGTTCGAAGCGACGCAGATTCACATTCTCGAAATTATGGGTCCCGACAAAGCGTAGCGCCATTGTATCACCCGACATGAACAGGACTGTCGGGACGATATAAGACCGATCTTGTCTCCGCGATAGGCAAGCCGGGCACGCGTGCTTTTATCGCTGTCCGGATCATACCAGCCGAGGCTGAGGTTAGGGCGCTGGGTGTCTCTGAGATACGGTTCTGCAACCGAGAACACGACGCCTCCATCCCCGTCTCGTGTCAATGTGCCGACCCGGACCGGCCCGCGCGCATGATCGAGAAGATGGACGCCAAGGATAGCCGGCTCTTTTTTTGGCATCAGCGTTCGCCCTCATCCTCGGCACCGAGATCGACGAACAATTCGTCGAAAGCCGTGCGGCCGGGTTGCGCGCGTCGCTCCTCTTTGTCGGTCTCACTGACCAAGGCACGGACTTCCAGGGCGCGAGAACGGGGCACGAGTACGGGAACAAGGTCAAGCGCATCGCATATCTCGGCGAATAGAGTGAGCCGATCGCGGCCCGATCGATCACCGCTCAGGTCGCGCTCGAGTTCGGAGATCCGCGCTCGATCTCGCCCCACCCGCATGGCCAGTTGTGGTTGACTCAGGCCGCGTCGCACCCGGGCTTCGTGCAGTTGCGTGCCGATACCAAGGCCGCCAGGCGACTGCTGTGCAGACTACTGAAGAAGCAAGGCCTACCACCCGAGCGGATCATCACCGACAAACTCCGCTCTTATGGAGCGGCAAAGCGGGAAGTCATGCCAGCGATCGAGCACCGGTCCCACAAAGGCCTTAACAATCGAGCAGAATATTCTCATCTGCCACTGCGAAAACGCGAACGGGAGATGCAAGGGTTCCGATCAGTCGGCGGTTTGCAGCGTTTCATATCCGTTTTTTCCGAAATCTCTTCGTCGCACCGCATCAGAAACGCTCAGCCCTTGCCAACCACATCCATCGTGTCCGCGCCCTGGCCCACTGGAAAGCCGTGACCGGCGCGCTTGCCTGATTTCACAAAACCACGCCCACTTCGGTCATTAATGAAATAACGTGACATCGCCCTACACGCAAGTGCAAGGATGCGCTTCAGCCAAGCCGCGTTCGGCGTGCCGTCGAAGCCGTGTCCATCGGACCGCGCAAAGGCGACCGCGCGCTGGTCTCGTGCCGTAAGCGATCCGTAAGCGCGCGCATTCAATGGTCCCACCGTAAGTCATAAGCGCCACCATACGCGCGGGACTGGACGCACTCGCTTCCTCGCCATTCAGTGATTGCGTGGTCGTCTGGTCCACGCGCAGACGCGTGACATCTGTGGACGCCGGAGACGTCGCCATGCGAAAAAAAGCCCCTGCAATGGTCCCTGCGGATCTCGTCGGAGCTTGCCAGCCGCGGCGATGGTCCGTGCTGCCGGATCCTACTGCCCGCCGGAACATGTCGAGGGCAGCGGCGGTATTTTTCAGCCTCCTGCCGACCTTGGGATTCGCTGGAGATCAGCCCCCCGACTGGAGCCTGAGCGCCCGTGTCGTCGCGGTCGGGCTGTTCGACGTGGCCGGCGTGCGTGAAGTGGGGCGCTTTCATGTCGGTGGACCGATACCGGGAAATCCGGAATTCCTCATGACGACGCGCGAAGGGCGGGTGCTCGATCCGCTGAGGGTTCTGGTGGCGGTGAGCAGCAATTTCGGCGCTCGCCCGAGCGACCCCAGAATCAGGACCGGCGCAATCCTGTCCATCGATCCCCGCGGGGGCAAGTCGGGCGGCACCATAGTCGTTTCGGAAGACATCACCGGCGACATTGGAGAGACCCGGGTCCAGCTCTACACTGCACAGAGCGACCAGTTCCTCAACCGCCACTACAATGCCGGGGCGCGAACAGCGCACCTCACAGCTGCATCCGGACCGCGATACATTTCCATCAACAACGCCTTCGGAAGGCCTTGGATCGCGAACGCGCCAAATGGGATGGGTCGCGAGGGCAGCGTTAGCGTTGTCGACCCCGACGGAGCGCCGCTCGCCAACGCGCCGAGCCACAAGGCCGGCGGCGTATTTGTCGGCCGGCTAACCGATCGCGAGCGTACGCCGAAAGGACAGCCCAGCGGATGGCTCGCTAGGCTGCTGAACTATCAGGCGAGTGGCCAGTTGACGCCCGGCGGGCTGCAGACGGGCGCGCTCGGAACGGCGTTTCTCGGTCCGTCGCCGGACGGCAGCGGTTTTGCCGTGTTCGCCGCAGTCACGGCGGATGGCGGCGTGGTTCAGATCCATGTCCAGGATGGCGTGGACGGCCTGGCCGCTCCCGGCACGGTGAGCGCCGGCCGCAGTATTGACGACGATCCCGGCGTCATCGGCATCGCCTTCAAGTGGAACCCGGATCGTGTCCTCTACATCGCCGATCCCGGCCGTGACCGGCTGGTGCTGCTCGAACTAGAGGACGACCGGCGGCATTTCACGGTCGCTCGGACCCGTACGATCTCGTTGCCGGAATTCGACCGCCCGGTCGACATCGTCGCCGCCATACCCGAAATCGCCAATCCGCATTTCTCGAGCCACACGACGCTTGCCGGCGGATCCGATCTCCTCGTCGCTAACCGCGGCGACGGCTCGCTGCTTCGCGTTAGCCAGGACGGCCGGCTTCTCGCCCGAGCGACGATCGATGTTCCAGGCGTCGGACCCCTCGGCCCAGATCGTCTTCGCGCGATCGCGACGTCGGCGGACGCGCAGCGGATCTGGATAACGATAGGCGGCGAGGTTCCTGGATTCCCGGGCCGCGAAGGGGCGCTCCTCGAGGTCGCTGCCTTCGACGAACACGGCGCGGCGGCGACGAAGACGACTCAGGAGATGCAAAGCGCGGCTGCCGACACCAATCTCGCGGCACGCGGAAGGCAGTTGTTTCAAGCCGACTTCACGCCGCAGACGGGCCTCGGCCCATTATTCAATGCACCATCTTGCGTGGCCTGCCATCCCGGCCCCGGCGGCGCCAGCACCGATGAAAGCCATTTTGCGCGCAGGATAGCCTCTATGGATCCGGAGTCGGGCCGAATGGTCGCAATCGATCATCCCAACAGTCCGGTCGCCAGACGCTATGCGCTGGGCGATGGCATCGGCACCACGACTGTCTCGGCGGCAATGCCGCGCGAGGCCAATGTGATCTCGCTGCGCATGCCGCTTGCTCTCTACGGCATCGCCAAGATCGACGAGATACCTGACAGTGTCATCGAAGCACAGGCTGTCAGCAAGGGCGACGGAATCAAGGGCCGGGCACATCATGTCGTCGACGCCAACGGCGCGTCGCGGGTTGGCCGATACGGCTGGAAGGCCGACATTGCTCGCCTCGAGGAGATGGTGGCGGACGCCTTCGCAAAGGAACTCGGCGTCACCAGCGCAATCGTCGACCGCCGCGACACGGTCACGCAGCCGGTCGAGCAGGATACCGGCCAGATCCACGCGGTGAGTTCCTATCTGCGAACACTCAGCCTATCCGAGGAGGCCAAGCCATGAGCCTCGCGCTGGCGCTCTCCCATGCACCGGAACGAGCGCGCTCGGTCTTGCCTGGCGTCATTGTGGCCGCTGCGCTAGCCCTTGCGGCCGGCTGGATCGCCGGCGGACTGGGCGAGCCCCTCTCGCGCAACCCCATCCTCGTCGCCATGCTCTTCGGCCTCCTGATCGGCAACAGTTTCGCCTGTCCAGACGCATTGCGTCCGGGGCTCGACTTCACCAAGCGCTACCTGTTGCGGCTGGCCGTGGTGCTGGTCGGCTTCCGCATCACGATGCGGCTGTTTCTGGATCTGGGGTTGATGCCGCTCGGGGTGGCAGCCATCGAGTTGGTCCTAGTCGTGACCTTGCTCTACGCCATCGCGCGCAAGCTGTTCAGGCTCGACCCCGAGATCGCGCTGCTCGTCGCAGTCGGCAGCGCCGTGTGCGGCGCCGCGGCTATTCTTTCCATGGCGGCGCTGATGCGTGCCCGCGACCAGAACGCCGGTGTCGCCATCGCCTTGATAACGCTGAGCGGCACCATGGCGCTGCTTGCCTATCCCGTCATATTCCTGAATGGATGGCTGCCGCATCTCGACGACCGCCTCTACGGCGTGTTTGTCGGGGCGAGCATCTTCGAACTGGCGCAGGTCTACGGCGCCTCCTTCGCCGTCTCCGAAGGGGCACTCAACACCGCGACGCTCGTCAAGCTCAGCAAGGTGCTGATGCTCGTCCCGCTTCTGCTTGCCGTCGGCCTGCACTTTCGCGGCCGCAACAAGGCGCAAGAGGCAGCACCGATACCGTTCCCCTGGTTCATCGTTGCATTCATTGGCGTGGTGATCGTCAATTCGGAGATCACCCTCAATCCGCAGCTGCGCCGCATCATCCTCGATGTCGACCAGTTCCTGTTCCTGATGGTGATGGTGGCGCTCGGCATCACCACCCACATCGCTCGCCTAGGAGAGGCTGGCGGCGCGTGGCGACTGATCGGGGTGGGTTTCGTCGGGGTGGTCCTGTCGGCCGCCATAGCCTATGGCGCTCTGATACCCTTCTCGGCGGCCTTCCGGGCCGCATCGCCGTCGTCGAGCGCAAGCGCGATGCTTGGCAGCCAGGGCGGAAGGCTCTTTGCCTCGGTCGGTTGCGCCAAATGCCATGTGCCGGCGCTCGAGGGCGTCAGCGGCGAGGTCCGGCTCTACTCGGATCTGCTGCTGCACGACATGGGACCGGCGCTAGACGACAAGATTGTCCAGGGCGACGCCATCGGTGCCGAATGGCGGACCGCTCCACTCGTCGGCATCCGCCTGCGCGAACGCTACCTGCATGACGGCCGCGCGATCACGTTGCGCGATGCGGTCCTCGCCCATGGCGGGACGGCACGGATCGTGCGCGACCGCTTCTTCGATCTTGGCGATGCCGACCGCCAGGCGATCCTCGATTTTGTGGCCAAGCTATGAACCGGCTGCATCACGCCACCGCTATGGTTCACCGGTCGAATCGCCATGTATGAAGCTGCCATCGCAGAGCTGAGCCATCTCGACGGACCCGACCTGCTGGCGCGGCTCGTCACCGACCTGTTCGATGGAAACATAGCGCTCGTATCCTCGTTTGGCGCGGAATCCGCGGTTCTGCTGCATATGGCGGCCTCGATCGACCGTTCGCTCCGGTCATTACGCTCGACACCGGAAAGCTGTTTGCAGAAACGATCGCTTGTCGTACGCAAATGACAGCTCGGCCTGACCGATCTGCGCGTCGTGGCGCCCGACGTCGATGTCTTGCGGGTGCTCGACGGTGCCGGATCACTGCACCGCCGCGATCCGAACCAGTGCTGCCATGTCCGCAAGGTTCTGCAGCTCGAAGAAGCCCTAACCGGTTTCAAGGCCTGGATTTCCGGTCGCAAGCGATATCACAGCGGGGTTCGCGCGGATGTTTCGACGCTCGAGGAACACGACGGACGCCTGAAGATCGACGCGCTTGCTCGCTTCACACGCCAACAGATCGAGGCCTATCTCGATCGCTATCACCTGCCCCGGCATCCGCTCCTCGAAAAAGGCTATCTTTCGATTGGCTGCGTCCCCTGCACGGTCGAATGTGGCCGCGAGGACAACCCTCGCGCGCGGGCCGCTGGAGCGGATTGTCGAAAATGGAGTGCGGGATCCATCGGTCGCCCTTTTCCTCTCGCAATTCGGCCGCCTCCGCCTCCTGATTTCCGGTTGCGCAGCACCCCGGTCGGCCAATGCCGCTTCCACTGCAAAGGCACTACTAGGAATTGTCGCATTATTGGGCTACGCTGAGGCTAATCTGGGCGGCGGGACGGGTCACGGTGACATGACCGGCGTTCGAGGATCAGTGGAGCGGAGCCCCATGCCCCCCCTAGACGCCGTCGAAGCCGACGCGAGGCGCCCGCTCTCGGCCCCCAACCGGATCGCCAAACTGGCGGCGCCGCGGAGCGCCAGGATACTGAGGCGAAACCGCGTTCTCGAAGCGATCGACCGGACGCCGCGATCTGGCGTCTGCTGGCTGGCCGCGCCAGCCGGATACGGCAAGACGACCGCGGTCATCGACTATCTCGAAAGCACCAATGCTCCGCATGTGTGGTTCCGGATCGACGAGGGCGATCAGGACATTGCGCGATTCTTCCAGTATCTGACGCACTCACTCAACCCGGCCGCTACGATTGGAGACATGCCGGTTTTCGGCGTGGAGTACGCCGAGCAGCCAAAGGAGTTCGCCAGACGCTTCTTCAGAGATTATTTCGCACGGCTGAAGCCCGGGACAATTCTGGTCCTCGATGATCTGCACGACGTCGACACACCTGAGTTCCGGACGATTCTTTCCGTGATGTTCCGGGAACTGCCGGACACGGTTCGGTGCATCTGTGCCTCACGAACGCTGCCGTGCGAAGAACTGGGCGAGCTCACCATCAAGGGCCAGATGCAGGTCGTCGATAGGTCGGCGCTCGAATTCTCGATCGCGGAAGCGCGCGATCTCGTCAAGCTGCGTTCGAAAGACGCTGCTGCCTGGATCGATGTCGAGGCGGCGCGGGGCTGGGCGGTCGGGCTCGTGCTGCTTGCGGATCGCGGTTCGACATTCGGGCCGGACACAACTGCGTTAGGGTGGAGGTGGGATGTCGAGCTCTCTGATGTTCTCGGTCGTCATTTCTTCCTCACACTTCCCGCCGCCGACCAGGACATGCTCCTGAAGCTGAACTTGTTGCCCGAAATCAGCGCCGAGCTAGCGGACGTGATGATAGGTTCGAGCGAGGCGGGAAGGTTGCTCGACAGACTCTACAGGCGGCAGTTGCTCGTCACGCGTACAGAAAGCAGCCGTGATATCTTTCACCTGCATGACCTTTTGCGGGAGTTCCTCGACCGACGTTTCGCGCAGTACGTCTCCAAGGAGGAGCAGAAGTCGTTCAAACGGAGGGCGGCGAAGGTGCTTGTGGAAGCCGGCCGGCATGATGACGCGATACCCCTTGCACTGGATGCTGAGGACTTCGTCTGGGCAAGCGAGCTCATGCTGACCCGCGCGGAGGCCGTGCTGGCGCAAGGACGCCGCGCTACCTTCATCGAATGGACCGGCCGGTTACCAGAAACGTTGATGAACGGCTGGCATTTCTATTGGCTTGGTGTAGCCCATATGCCGGATGACGCTGCGGCGGAGCGCTGGCTTTCAAGGGCATGGCAGGCGTTTGGTCGGACCGACGATCTGAGCGGCCTTTGTCTCACGGTATCACGTGCGGTGCTGGTCAAGACAGACAGTTGGCGGACCTACGAAGGTCTTTCCGTGTGGACCCGTCGAGCGTCCGAGATCATCGAACGCGGCCTTCCGGAACTTCCGCCGGTAGAAGCGATGCTCGTGCGCATCGGCATGGTGCGTGCTCTGAACTTCGCCGAGGAATACTATCGCAGCAGCACAGCCGGACAGGTGCTTGAAGCCCAACTCCTGGAGCGGTTGACCAGAAATCCCGAGCAGGATCCGAGCTTATTGCGGTTGCTTGCGAGCGAATCGCTGATCGAGCATTCGGTGTCGACCATGGATGCCGATCTGTTCACAAAAGCTGTCGACAGCGTCGTTGATGATTTAAGCGACAAGAACGTGCTGCCATGGGTTCTCGGCATGTGGCTGGTCGCCTTTGGAGCCAAGAGCGGCCGCTATTTTCCCTACAAGAGAAGGGACTTTCCCTATCCGTCGGCCGAAGCCGCGCTGCGAGCGGCGATCGCGATCGGCGAGCGCGATTCCCTCAGAAGCGTGGAATTCGGGGGACTTTATCATCTTCAGATGCAGATGAAGTTCCGTAGCGATTTTGCCGAATTCCACAAAGTGGTCGGGCGTCTGGCCGAGATCGCCGACAGCCGTTTCACCACGCAGGTAGCCGTTGTCGCCGACTGCCACGCGACCTTATACGCGAGGCAAGGCGACTTCACGGCAGCCTACCGGGAGTGCGAGCGCTTCATGGCGGCCATCGAGGCCGCGAACGAGCCGATGGTCGAGCGCTGGCCACATTACATTACAAAGTTCCAGGTGCTCCTTGCGGACAGGAAGCCGCAGGACGCCGCTGCTCTGCTAGTGGACCTTCTGCCGCGGCTGGACGGCGGTGCTCGCAAGCGGACCGAGATATGCATCTTGGCCGCGACGGCGCTGGAGAGTTTTTGGGACGACGATCCGCACTATGGCGACCGTCTGAAGGCCTTCCTGGACGAACTCCGCAGCACGAACTGGCCGATGGTGCTTCTCAACCTTCCTGAGCTGCTCGGCGAACTGCTTGGCGATGCGCTGGAGCGCGGCATCGAGCCCGAGCTCTGCCGGTCGCTGATCCGGGAACGCCTGCTGGAAGTGCCGCGGCAGCGGCCCGCGGCCTGGCCATGGCCGCTCAAGGTCTACGTTCTCGGAGGCTTTCGGCTCGAACTCGATGGAAATCCTCTCCATCTCGGTGCCAAGCCACCGACGAAAGCCCTCGACATTCTGCGGGCGCTGGCGATCTCGAAAAATAACACCTGCTCGCTGGAGACTCTTCAGGACTGGCTGTGGCCCGATCTCGACGGCGATAAGGCGCGTGCGGCATGCGAGCAGGCACTTCATCGGCTTCGCAAGCTGCTGGGACGGACGGACCTCATCGTGCAGCGCGAAGGCAAGCTTCGCGTGGCATTGGACAAGGTCTGGGTCGACCTCGCCGACTGGGAAGCACGGCTCAAGGCTGTCGCGACAGCCAATGGAGAGGCGGTTGGAATACGTCCGGACGCGGAGGCGCTCTTCCTGGCATTCCCCGGTCCTTTGTTCCTGCACGAGCGAGTCAGTTCTTGGTCGCTCGCTGCCGCTGAGAAAGTGCGTCGCGATCTGATCGATCTCGGGTTGAGGCTTGGCCAGCGGCTGGAGACGACCAACAACTCCCATGGGGCGCGTTCCATATATCTTAGGACGTTGGACTTTTATCCGGATGCCGGCCCCATCTGCAAAGCGCTGATCAAGGAGCGACTGGCGCGCCATGATTTCGAAGGCGCGGTTGACGACTACGCACGCTACGAGCGGGCACTGCGTGCTGCCGGAGAGACAGCGGCGGCCGAAATACGCGCCCTGGTCGAACCCTACCTCATACGGCAGACAGGCTGACAACGATGCGCATCGCCTTTTAGCCAAACCCGACCTCATCTTCCTCTAGACCATGATGTTTGCGGCCAGGACAAGGGCTGCGAGGATCAGAACGACGCCCGCGATCGCGTCCATCCGTTTGCGGTAGATCGGGTGGTCGAAGCAGCGGGACAGGCTTACGCCGGCCAGGCTCCAGCCATAGAACTTGATCGCGGAAGCCGCGAGGAACCCGGCTCCGAATCCCGCCTGTTCCTCGCTGCCGTAGCTGAAGGAGAGAACGCCGACGAGAAACATCGCCTCGAGCCAGACCAGCGGATTGAGCCAGGTGACGACAAGCATCGAACCGATCGCTTGGAACCGCGACTTGCAATGTGCCGTGACAACCTGCGTCCTGGATGTCCGGCTAATTTTGTGCAGGGTTCTCGCCCCCGACCATGCGAGAAATCCGGCGCATACCGCCTGCAGAATACCGGAGAGCGTCGGATGGTGCGTCAGCAGCGTTCCAAACCCACCAATGCCCATAGTAACCAGCGCGATTTCAGAGACGTAGCCGGTGGAAGCGACTGCAAAGGGGTGGCTGCGCGTTAAGCCCGCCCGGATAAGCGTGAGGTTCTGCGGACCGAGGGAAAAGATGAGCCCGAGGCCGAACACGAAGCCGGATGCCACTGCCGGCGACAACAAACCGTCGGCGGTCATCGGCCGGTATCCCTGCGCCACCGGACAGGCAGCCTGGTGTGCTGCCGCTCAACAGACCCTGGCCTTCCCGTTCGCGGACCCTTCTGCATCTCTTGCCTCCCACCCGTTCGGTTTACCGAGGCTCGCGCACCGGCAGACGTTACAAACGCGGCCGGATCGCTCGCCTCACGATGCGGCGCAATGTGGAAGGCAAGCGCATATGGATCACTTACGGAACAAGCGGGCATTCCAAGGCACGCCAGGCGGAAGTCGGCGATCTGCACGTAGCCTCTAGCACCAACCGTCTCAACGCGACGCACCGCCCGGAATATCTCCTCAGCCACTTTTGGAAGGCGCGGAGTGCGGCGGCCCCTACGCCATCAGCGGCAAGGATCGCTATAGCTGCACCAACCGCAAGAAGCGCCTGCCGATCGACGAACTGGACGGACAGCGCTGCACGAACAGCAAGACGATCAAACGCCAGGAGCTTGGGGACCGCGTCCTCAACTGCCTACCGGCGGCATTCTTTTCGAAGGCCTCGTAGCCATAACGCGTTTCCGCTGCAATGCCGTAGCGCTTGAAGTCATCGGGCATGGCAAAGTTCGGATCGGTGGAACCGAAATATCCGTTGAAGTTTTCCTCGCAGGTCAGGTAGGTGCCCCACGGCGTCTTGCCGGCGCCGCAGTTATTGAAGGTCCGAGACGGCCGGTGCCGTTCGGATCGGGTTTGGATGAGATCCGAGCCGGCGGCCGGACCAGAGATTTTCGTCGGCGTTACATGGGTAATGCGGCGGTTGAACGGGCTGTCGAGGACGATCTCCCAGCCGTTGTTCCCTTCGGTGACTTCCATGACGGTGACGCCCTGCAGGTTCTGCAGGATCTTCACATCATCGGCGCAAAGGGCTCCGAGTTTCCTCAAAGCCCTTTGATATTACTCGTAAGCTTTGGTTGCGGGGGCCCGAATACACCGAGACTTGTAGGCGGTCGGTCCGAGCGCGTCTGAGGCGTAAGGCGATTTATGGAACACCTGGAACTAGGCCGACACGCCGCTCAAGCTCGGTTTTTTCCGTCTAGGTTGACGCCACGATGAAAAGCGGAGGGAATGGAAATAGAGCGGTACCATAATCTTGTACTCGATAATGCTGTTGGAGCTGCGAAGATCTGCAGGTATCGCGCGCAGATCGAAACAGTTCAGTCAAGCCAACCGCCGTCGAATGCATCCGTCAACAGCGCGCGAACGGCCGGTTCGGTGACAGGCGCCGGATTCCAATAGGGATTGGACACCGCCTGGGCGGCGGCTTCGCCTATACGCTCGCCCGGCATTCCGATTGCAGCAAGAGACAGCGGCGCACCGATCTCCCGGGTGAGGTTCCGGAGTCCGGTTGCGGCATTGTCCACACTCAGCGCCCGCGCCACTTTTGCGGCCGCTTCGGGTGCAGCCTGCATGTTGTAACGCATCGCGTAAGGCAGGATCACGCTGTGGGTTTCGGCATGCGGCAGGTCGAACATGCCGCCCAGCGTGTGGCAAAGCTTGTGATGAAGCGCCATGCCGACGCAACCCAGGCAGATGCCGCAGAGCCATGCACCATAGAGAGCATCTGAGCGGGCCTCAACGTTCAGGCTATCACGGACAATCTGCGGCAGCGCTCGCGCCAGCGCGCGGATCCCGTCCTCTGCCATCAGATTGGTCACCGGGTTGCGGTCGCAGGCGTAGAGTGCCTCGACCGCATGTGCAATCGCGTTGAGGCCGCTGACCGCTGATAAATGCACCGGAAGTTCCAGTGTGAGCGAGACGTCGTAGATAACCGTTTCCGGCAGTACGCGCATGTCACGGAGCGTGACTTTGCGGCCATCTTCGGTCTGCCCGAGAATGGGCGTCATTTCCGACCCCGCATAAGTCGTCGGCACGATGAGCTGCGGCAGATCCGTGCGAAGCGCGATTGCCTTCGAAAGGCCGGTTGTCGAGCCGCCGCCGATTGCGATCAGACCATCGGCACCGGTTTTCTCGACATACTTCATTGCCTCCTGCGTAACCTCGACAGGCGTATGCATGACCGCGCCCGAAAAGATCACGGCCTGTGTCCCGATCAGGTCCGCTACCCTTTCCGCCTCGCTGTTCTGATGAGGCGTGGAAAGGACCAGCGGCCGGGACATGCCGAGCCGCTTCACCTCATCGGCAAGCTGTTTGAGCGTGTCGGTACCGAAAATCACGCGCGTTGCCAATCCGTTGTAAACGAAGTCCTTCATCTCAGGTCTCAGCCCTTTTTGTCAGCACGAAGTCCCAGTCAACCTGCCAATAGGGGGCCTTGAGGCCCTCGTCCTCACCCACGCCGTCCTCCTGCCGCGTCCGGAAATCGGCAATGAGACTCTCCTTCACCCCGAACACTGCATCCTGATCCAGATATTGGCAATCCGGGGGGAAGATGTGGGTGACAACGGGATCGTAACCCTCGGCGCTGACGATGAAATGGATATGCGCCGCGCGGTTCGGATGCCGGCCGAGGCGCCCCAGCAGCTTGCCCACCGGCCCGTCGTCGGGGATCGGATAATAGCGCGGTTTGACGGAACGAAACCGATAGCCGCCCTCCCCGTCCGTAGTGAAGACGCCGCGCAGATTCCAATCCGGCTGCGTGCCTTTCTGCTGGACGTCGTAGAAGCCGTCGTCATTGGTCTGCCAGACGTCGATCAACGCGCCTTCGATCGGATTTCCATCGGTGTCCCTGACAAAGCCACCGACCACGAGCGGCTCACCTTTGCCGTCGAGACAGATGTTCGTCCCCCGCGCATAACGCGGTGCCTCCGGCACGTAGAACGGACCGAGAATGGTGTTCTCCGTCGCGCCCGAGGGGCGTCGATGGTTGATCGCATCGACCAGCATGGACACACCGAGCACATCCGAGAGCAGGATGAACTCCTGCCGCCACTCATTGCACATCTGGCCGGTCCTGGTGAGGAACTCGATCGCCGCCAGCCATTCCTCATGCGTCGGCTCGATCTCCTTCACCGCGGCATGAAGATGACGCACGATGGCCGACATGATCTCACGCAGGCGGGGATCGATATCCCCGCCCATACGCGTATTGACGGCCTCGACCGAGTTTTCCTCGGTGAAAAGCGGATAGTTCGTCGCGACCATCTTGCCCTCCCTCATATCCCGAAGAGTAGCTTGGCATTGGTCCGGCCGATTTTCGCCCGATCGGCCTCCGAAATCGTCGTGGTATCGAACCAATCGGCGGCGTGATCGATGTTCTCGAAGGGCCAGTCGGTCGAGAAGAGGATCCGGTCGGCGCCGATTTCCAGCATTGCATCGATGAGCGTCTGGGTACGGAAATTCCCTGATGTCGTGATGTAGAAATTCTCGTTGAAATAGTCGGCGATGCGGCGCTTGGCCGGATATTTCGGCGGCACCTTGACCCAGGCATTGCGGTGGTCGATGCGCCACATCATGTAGGGAAGGCCTTCGCCCATATGGCCGAGGATGATCCTGAGATTGGGATGCTCGTCGAACAGGCCCGATCCCATCAGGCGCAATGCATGGACCGCCGTTTCCTGGGCAAAGGCCCAGGTCGGGCCCATCAGCCAGGGGTGGCCCTCATAGATCCGGCTGTCCTGCGGCAGGGGATTGCGCGGATGCAGGTAGAACGGCACATTGAGGGCGGCGACCGTCGCCCAGAAGTCGCGATATTGCGGCAGGTCGTAATAGAGAAGCGCATCGGTATCCGCGCGCTGGCTGAAACCGTTGACCAGCGCGCCGACGAAGCCCAGCTCCTTGACGCAGCGCTCAAGTTCCCGGGCGGCCGCCTCGGGGTCCTGCAGCGGCAGGGCAGCAAAGGCACGAAAGCGGTCAGGACGCTTGGCACATTCTTCGGCTAGCGCATCATTGGCGCGGCGGGCGATATCGATGGCGCGTCCCGTCTCGGCGATGGCCTGAACCGCCGGCGCGTTAAGCGACAGGATCATGGTTTCGATGCCGTGCGCGTCCATCAGTTTCAGGCGCTTGTCCTGAATGTCGAGCAGCCGCGACTGAAGCTCGGTCCAGTAATCGCCCGGTACGAACCCGGCCGAATCCATCAGCGTTTCCGGAATGGCGAAATGTTCCTCGAGCGCGATTTTGCCTTGCATGTCTCTCTCCCCGTTCTTGTTTCAGTATTGGCCCTTCGGCTCGAGGCCGAGCATATGCTGGCCGACCATTGTGCCGACGGCATCCCAGTTCATGCTGATATGGCGGCCGACGGCATTGGCATCCCGCCAGGCCCGTTGCACCGGATTGTCCATGTTGAGGCCAAGTCCGCCGGTGGACGCGTTAAGCGCCTCCACGGCTCGCAGCGCCAGGTTGACCGCAAAGGATTGGCCGCGGCGGCTCAGCAATCTGTCCTCGATCGTGAATTCGCTGCCTGAACCTGCCAGTTCCTCGGCCCGCGCCACGTCACGCAGCAGGATCTCGCGTGCCGCATCGACGCTGGCCGCGGCTTCCGCCACCCGGAGCTGGATCGTCGCAAATTCCGCCATGCGGCTGTTACCGCCGGCGACCGCCCCGCGAGTGACTCGGGCGCCGGTGGACGCGACATAGCTCTCCAGTGCGCCCTTTGCCGCGCCGACGGCGGCGGAGGCGAGGCAGGACGGAATGCCGGTCAGAAGCGGCATGTTGAAAAGACCGGTTTGGGCATAGAACCTTGCGCCCGGCGTGCGACCGCTTGTGGCATCCGGGAATGTGAGCACGCGATATTTCGGCACGGTAACATTGCTGAGGATCAGGGTCTTGGACCCCGTTCCCGCCAGCCCCGCCACATCCCAGGTGTCCTCGATTTCATATTGCGTCGCGGGCACGAGCAGGAAGGCGGGAACCGGCTTCCGCTCGCCCTCGGCGGGGAGGATGGCGGCGCAGAGCGACCAGTCGGCATTCTCGCAGCCGCTGGCAAAAGCCCAGCGGCCGTTCAGCCGATAACCGTCTTCGGCGGCCTCAGCCATGGAGGTCGGCGCATAGGAACCGCAGAGAAGCGCATCCGGGTTTTCGCCCCAGACATCATCCTGCGCGGCCTTGGGAAACATGGCGAGCAGCCATTGATGTGCCGACAGAAGGCCCGCGACCCACCCAGTCGAGGCGCAGGCCGAGGCAAGTTCGATATTGGCGTCGACAAGCTCTGAAAAGGGCTTCGGCACGCCACCATAGGCGGCCGGCTTGACCGCATCGAAATAGCCGGCCTCGCGTAGCGCTGCGATATTTTCCGCCGGCACCCGGCGCGCCCTTTCGGTCGCCAATGCCCGGTCCCTGAATGCCGGCAGAAGCGGCAGGACCCGGTCCTTCAGGGAACCGCCGCGCATGATGCGGGCCAGGTTTTCCCCGCCGCTTTCGATGAACTCGAGTTTCATGATCTCCTCCTTCGTCTTCCGCGATCAGGCTGCCGGCTGCGAAACGCAGTAGCGGGCGTCCTCGTAGATCAGCGGTATGGTGCTGGGGGCCACGGTCGCGTGAACGACCTGACCAATGAAAAGCGTGTGGGTGCCATAAGGCACGGCAGCCATGCGGCGGCAGACGACATTGGCGTTCGCACCGTCGAGAAGCTGCATGCCGGCCTCGTGCCGCCGCCAGTTCGCCAGTCCGAAGCGCGCATGCGGCTCGACTTTGCCGGCGAATGCCTCAGACAGCGGCCGCTGAGCGTGACTGAGCACATTCACCGCGAAATCCGGCTGACACAGCAGCATTTCGTGCAGGAGGGTCCTGTTGTTGAGGCAGATCACCAGCGACGGCGGATCCATGGAAACGGAGGTGACTGCCGTGACTGTCATGCCATGGTCGATACCGTCCTTTACCGCCGTGATCACGGTGACCGTCGCTGGAAATTTTCGCATCGCGGCACGAAAATTCGCGCCGACCACTCCATCGGATAAAATCTGCATGATCTCTCTCCCATTCCTTTTTTCCAACTATTTGCATTTGCAATTATTGTCAATGCAAATATTTTCTTAGCCGTAATGGACGAGACCGTAATCGGACAACCGGTCGACGCATTTGAGGTCCCCGCCGAAGATAATTTTAATCGGCATCAGATTTTCTCTTGCAATATTTGCATTTGCAATCTTTTATTGTTGTAGGCATCGGGCGGGAGAGGACTGTCGGACAAGCGTGCCTTGCGCGCCGTTCACAAACCCGATGACGAAGGGGGAGTCTTTGATTTTTGGGCTTCAGCCTTTTTTCAAAGCGAGATCACGGAGGAGGAGCCATGTCTTCGCAGGAAATGAGCGCCATGGTGGCGCAAACCAAAAGTACGGCAAGTGTCATTGCCATGTGCGGCTTCATGATAATGTTCGACGGCTATGACTTAGTCGTCTTCGGTGTCATTGCACCCGCGCTGCTCACGCAGGTGGAATGGGCCCTGGATCCGTCTCTCGTCGGCCGCGCCGCCGCCTTGACCCTGTTCGGCATGCTGCTCGGTGCTGCAATCGCCGGCACTCTCGCCGATCGCATTGGCCGGAAGAAAGTCGTTCTCGGTAGCCTCGCCAGCTTTTCCGTCATGATGATCGCAAGCGGGCTTGCTCCGAACTTCCCGGTCTTCGCAGGCACGCGCTTCCTGAGCGGGCTCGGGCTTGGCGCGCTTCTGCCGACAGTGACCGCACTCATTCTCGAATTCTCACCCACCAAACGAAAGGCGCTGGCCAACTCGCTGTCCTTTATGGGCTATCTGCTGGGCGGCATTCTCTCGGGTATTCTTGGCATGCTGATCCTGCAGCATTACGGCTGGCGTCCCCTGATGATCATCGGCGGCGCGCCTTTGCTGGCACTGCCGTTCCTGATCAAGTCACTGCCTGAGTCGCCCGACTGGCTCGCCGCCAAAGGCCGCCGTGCCGAGGCTGACGCAATCTGCGATACTTTCGGCCTGGAACGGGTTCTGCACCAGCCGACCACCTCTGGAAAGCAGGGTATCCTGGCGCTGTTTGCGGAAGGGCGGCTTGCGCTGACGCTGAACGCCTGGGGGATTCATTTCTGCTCCCTGCTGCTGACCTTCGGCATGGTGAACTGGCTGCCAACCATCATGAACAAGATGGGTTACGACATCAGTTCGGCGCTGCTGTTTGCGATCATGCTCAATGTCGGCGCCGCCATCGGTATCGTCATTGCCGGCCGGATTGCCGATAGGGGCCATGTGAAGATGACTGTCGCCGTATTGTTCGCGATCGGCGCCGCAACGATCTACATGCTTACGCTGAAGCAGGGCGTTCTCATGTACGCACTTGTCGCTCTTGCCGGCGCCGGTACAATCGGAACCCAAATCCTCTCGAATGTTCTGGTCGGCCGCTTCTATCCTGTCCAGATCCGCGGAACGGGCCTCGGCTTTTCGCTCGCGGTCGGCCGGCTGGGTGGTATCGCCGGACCGCTGATCGGTGGCGCCGTGCTGCAGCGAGGGCTCGCACCGGAGTGGAACTTCTACATCTTCTCGATAACGGCAGTGGTTGGCTGCGTTTTGACGGCCCTCACCTTCCTGCATGTGACGACCGAGAAGGGAAGTGTCATCGCGCACTGACCGGCAGGAATACCCGCGATCATAGCCGGCCTCGATGAGGCCGGCTTTCATTTGCCCGGACGAACGCGACATTTGATTGCACATGCCCTCGGCTACGGCTATTCAGTGCAGATGCAATAATTGCGAGCGAAAATGTCCTATCGATTTACCGGATCTCTTCCCTATCTTCTCAATCGCGTCGGCGTGCGCATGGGCGAGCTTTTTTTGGAACGGCTGCACGATTTTGACGTTACCTTGCCCATGTACCGCGTCCTGGCCATCCTGAAGCAGGAGGGCCCGCAAAGGCTGACAGATCTGAGCCCCATGGTTACGGTCGAAATCTCCACCCTGTCGCGTCTGGTCACAGTGATGAAGAAGAAAGGACTGGTGTCGCGCACCCGGCCCGACGACGGGCGCACGGTTTCGATCATGCTTACGCCCTCGGGCGATGCGCTCGTGCAGAAGTTGATGCCGCTCGCAGCAGAGTTCGAGGCGGTCGGCGTCGAGACATTCAGCGAGGCTGAAGTGGCCTGGCTGAAATCGGCGCTGAAGATCATCCATACCAACCTGGACAAGCTCGAAGCACGCTGACGTGCCGAGGTGGAAACTATCCTAGGCCGGTCCGATGGCGGGAGGCGGCGCGAGGGCAGGCAGGGCACCACCTTCGGCGCTTAGTTTGCCTACGCCCTTTCCGCTGAGCCAACCCGCGAGGTCGCGGGCGGTCCCCCTGACGATTATTGCTGGCGCCTGGCCCATGATCAGTGGGGCGGCCCGATCGGTCGCGACCAGCGCGAACCCGGAAGCCGTCGCGAGGCCTGGTCGAGGATCAGGAAATCGACGAAATCCGCCGGCATATCCGCAAACCGGCCGCCAGAATTCAGATCGATGGCAAGAAGCCAGAGCTTGCGAGCCCGCGTCAGTGGCGTATCGCGCAGTTGGGTCTTTCGTCCTGTGGTGTCGGCCACCGAGCGGCCCCAGTCTTCATTGCTCAAATCGCGCCATTCGACATTGAGATGAACCGCAGAATGGTCGAAGAGATAACGCAATGCCCGCGAGGGCTGGGTAATGCCGAATTCGAGATCGTCGGCGGCAACGTCGAGATTGCGCGGAAAAGGTCCGGCCTCGCCGGCCCTTCCCCAAGCCACGAATTCGCTCAGGAGACGCGCATGGTAACCGGCATAAGCGACAAGCCGCCGCCGGCTGAACCCTTCCACGACGCTAGGTTCGTCAAGAGCGCGATCGGAGAGATCGTTGAGCAAGCGGGCGAAATAGGCCGTGCCGCGTCGAGCCCAGTCCAGCGCTTGCGAGGGCGCGAGCGCTGCGTCATGTCGCGCGCCGCTGCCCTGCCTTTCGCGCAATGCGATCCGGGCCTCCTCCAGCGTCTGGCTCATGTTTCGGCCATTTCGACATGGCTACGCATGAAATTCAGTCGCTCCATGATCGGCGCATCGGAAAAGCGGAACAGGTCGAATTGCGTTTCGGCTTGAAGCGACCAGGGAATCCAGGACGGGATCACGAAAATATCTCCGATATCCAGCTTATGCGTAACACCGCCGATCACGGCCGCGCCCTTACCGTCGAAGACCTGGAACACGGTCGAGCCCACCTCGCGGCGCGGCGGCGTGTCGGTGCCCGCGCGCAAGCGGTGGAATTCGCAGCGGATGGTCGACATGACATCGCCTCCGGTCGTGGGGTTGACGTAGCGGATGGCAGCATGACCTTGCTCGACGGTCGCGGGCTGGCCTTCTTCCTCAAGAAGCAGCTGCTCTGTCAGCGCGCGGTCCGTATGTTCCCAGCGATAGGCGCCGATCGGCGAAGCAACCGTATCCCGCAGGCCCGACAGCGGGCGAAGGCCCGGATGGCACCAGAGCCGCTCTCCCCGCGAGAAGCGCGGCGTCGCGTAGTCCGTCACCCGGTCGGAACCGAATTCGAAGAAGCCTACATCGTTCTGTTGCGCAAACGGAATATCGAGCCCGTCGATCCAGGCCATCGGCTTGTCGGTATCGTTGTGATGGCCGTGAAAATGCCAGCCGGGCGTCAGAAGCAGGTCGCCCCGGCTCATGCGTACGGGATCGCCGTTCACCACCGTCCAGACGCCTTCGCCTTCGACCACGAAGCGGAAGGCGTTTTGCGCATGGCGATGCTCAGGCGCCGTCTCACGCGGGCCGAGATACTGGATCGCGGCCCAGAGCGTGGGGCTGACATAAGCATGTCCACCAAGGCCCGGATTGGCAAGGCCGATGGCCCGCCGTTCGCCGCCACGGCCCACGGGCACCAGGTCCCCCGATGTCTGGGCGAGCGGCAGGAGATCGGCCCATTTCCACACATGCGGGACAGCCTTGGGCTTCGGATGACGCGGCATGAGATCGCCGAGCTGTGTCCAGAGCGGCATCAGATGCATCGCCTCGAAGCCCTCATACAGCGCGCGCAATTCCGGCGTATCATCAGGCTGCATCGCATTGGCCGGCTTGCCGTGGATCTCATCATGCATGGCATATCCTCCGTTTCACGGTCTCAGGCCGCATCGGGTTGCCGGGGCGGCGCGGCGTTGCTGAACGCCGGTATTGTGTCGAGGCGCGCGAAAATCCGTTGGATGGTCGGCCAGGCCGACGTGGCGATCCCGAAGCGCTGATTGTTCCAGACCTGCGCATAAAGGCAGATGTCGGCGAGGCCCGGCACGTCGCCGTGGCAGAAGGCGCCGGTGCGCGGATGGCAAGCCAGCATCGTCTCAAGCGCGTCGAACGTCGTCGCCACCCAATGGGTGAACCATTCCTTCTGGCCATCCTCGCTCGCGCCGAAGCGGTCGGCGAGATAGCCGAGCACGCGCAGATTGTTCAGCGGGTGGATTTCGCAGGCGATCATATAGGCAAGCGCACGCACCCGTGCCCGCCCATCCGGATCGGTGGGCAGCAACGCGGGCGTGGGATGCGTCTCCTCCAGCCATTCGATGATGGCGAGCGATTGCGTCAGAAAGCTTGCGTCTTCCCGCTCCAGAACAGGCACGAGACCCTGGGGGTTCATCGCCAGATATTCGGGCTTTCGCGTATCGCCACGGCGCAGGACATAGGGGACATAATCATAGGCCAACCCCTTGAGATTGAGCGCTGCGCGCAGCCGCGTCGATGTCGAGGAGCGGAAGAAATTGTGGAGCTTGAGGACCATTTTCAGTCCCTCGGCCCGATCGTGGTGGAAATCTCGCCCAGACCCTTGATGCTCACGGTGCAAACATCACCCGGCACCAGCGGACCGACCCCGGCCGGCGTTCCCGTCATGATGAGATCGCCGGGCGCAAGCGCGATCGAATGCGAGAGATAGGAAATGACTTCCGGAACCGACCATATCAGTTCGGCCAGATCCGCATCCTGCTTGACCACGCCATTGACCGCAAGCCGGATCGACCCCTTCGCGGGATGCCCCGTCTCCGATACCGCATGCACCGGGCCGATAATGGCGGAGCGGTCGAACGCCTTGCCGAAATCCCAGGGCCGGCCCACGTCACGCGCGGCCAATTGTAGGTCGCGCCGCGTCAGATCATTGCCGACAGCATAGCCCCAGATGTGATCGAGCGCGTCCGCCTCCGCTATGTTGCATCCACCCTTGCCGATCGCCACGACCAGCTCGGCCTCGTAGTGGAAATTCTCGGTCTGGGGCGGATAGGCCACGGTTTCACCGGAATCGACCACGGCATCCGCCGGCTTGCTGAAGAAGAATGGCGGCTCCCGGTCAGGGTCCTTGCCCATTTCGCGCGCATGCGCCTCATAATTGCGGCCGACGCAGAATATCCTGCGTACCGGAAATCTGGCATCCGATCCGGCGACGGCGACGGTGGGGGTGGCAGGAGCGGGTAGGACCAGGGTCATCTATCTTTCCTTGTTGGTTGCAGTTCTGGCTCCGCGGTGATCCGCGGAGCGTTTGGGCTTTCGCCTATGTTTGCGGCTTCAATCCCGCCCGGCTTCCATGATCTTCTCGCCCAGCAGCACGGGCGCCGTTACATGCGTCGAATGACTGCCGGGCATGCTGACCAGACGGTAGAGCCGAGCTTTTCCGAAAGACGCGGATGGAAGGGTAGCGACTGCGGCAGCGACGCATCTTCCGTGCAGTGCAGGAAGGACTTGCCGATCATGAGCTCCGCCGGGTTCTTCGAGAGCCTGATCCTGTCGTTCATCGTGTTGAAGGGCTGGGCGTTGAGGCTGTCGAAGAGCGACTGCGCCTGCTCCTCCGTTCCGTCGTTGATGAAGGCTTCACGCAGGATCGGATAGGGAAACAAAACTTCGCCGGTCTCGCCGGCAAGCTGCGGAAACAGCGCCTGATAATGCGGCGGGCACATATCGATCAGGCTTTCGCCATTGTTGGGCACGAGGGCGCTGAAATAGACGAGACGACGCACACGTCCCGGACCCAACCGGTCGGCTGCCCCGGTGATGGCAATGCCGCCCCAGCTGTGGCCGACCAGAACCGCGTCCTGAATGTCGTTTTCCTCGAAGAACGCCACGAGGGAGTCGATCGCATCGTCCAGTGTCACGGCCTTGCGGTCGTCTCCCGGCCGGTTGCCCTTCAGCGTCGGGCAGTGGACGGTATGCCCGGCTGCGCGAATGGGCGCGGCGCAAGCCTCAAAATGGCTGCCATCATGACATGCGCCATGGACAAGTACATACGTTCCCATGGTCTCCCCTCCTCTGGTCATACGCTTCAAAGTCCGATTGCAGCATCTTGCCGCACCGGCATCGCAGCCAGTGCCTGGCGATCGATCTTCCCTGTTCCGGTCTTCGGCAGGTCGGCGACATAATCCACGATGCGCGGATATTTGTAGGGCTGCAGCCGCGTCTTCACATAGGCGCGCAACGCATCCGACTGCACTTCAGTCGCGGCGCGCCCCTCCCTCAGCCTGATCACGGCCCGCAGCGTCATTCGGCGGTCTTCGAGTTGATGGGCCATGACCGCGCATTCATGGACATCGGGATGCTCGTTGAGACAGCGTTCAACCTCAAGCGGCCAGACCCATTGGCCCGAAACCTTGATAAGCTCGTCGGCGCGGCCCTGGAAATAATAGTAACCGTCAACCTCGATGAAGCGGTCGCCGGTATAGATCCAGTCGCCCCGCATCGTCTCCTTCGTCTTGTCGGACCGGTTCCAGTAAGACGGAGCGGAAGAATCGCCCCGCACGAACATGACGCCCTCCTCTCCGGGCTCTGGCACCCTGCCATCCGGCGTCTCGAGCCGGATTTCGTAGCCCGGCACCCGCGCGCCGGCCGAACCGATGCGGTGATCGGAAAGGCTGTTCGAGAGGTAGATGTGAAGCAGTTCGGTCGACCCCAGTCCCTCGGTCGGACCATGGCCGGTCAGACTTTTCCAGGCGTCGTAAATATCCTGCGACAGGATTTCCGCCGCCGACATCGATTGCCGGAGCGAACTCAGATCGCGCGTCCCGACATTTTCCGTCCGCGCCAGCGCCGTATAAAGCGTCGGCAATCCGAAGAGCACCGTCGGCCGGTATTTTTCGATCATGTCGAGCACCGCGTCGGGCCTCGGCTGGCCCGGCATCAGAAGCGTAGTCGCGCCGATCGAAAACGGGAATGTGAGGGCGTTGCCGAAGCCATAGGCAAAGAAGATCTTCGGGACGGAGAAGCAAATGTCATCCTCGGCGAGCTTGAGCGCATGCTTGCCAAAGGAGGCCTGCGTATAGGCCATGTCATGGTGGAGGTGGACGATCCCCTTGGGCCTCCCCGTCGAACCCGAGGAATACATCCAGAAGGCCATGTCCTCTGGCCCGGTATCGGCGCAATCGAGCGTGTCGGGCTGCCCAGCAAGAAAGTCCGCCGCCGCGATGCGCCCTTCACCATCCGCCGCGCCATTGACGATCACCACCCGCTCGAGCGTCGTGCCGTGTAGCGCCTCGCCCTCAAAGCGCCTCGCAAGCGCTGCTTCGCACAGCGCGATCTTCGCGCCCGTGTCCTGAAGGAAGAAATTCAGCACATCGGCCGTGGTCTGGGTGTTGAGCAGGACCGGCACGAAGCCAGCTCGGACTGCTCCGAAGAAGGCAGCCGGATAGACAGGCGTGTCGTCGAGGAAGAACGGAATCCGGTCGCCACGCTTAAGCCCAGCGGCGATGAAGGCATTCCCCCAGCGTGCCGCCTCGGCCACCAACTCGGCATAGGTCAGCGATCCCGCCGGGCCGATCAGCGCAAGCTTGTCCGGATTGCGGAAGAGATTGTCCCAGAGGATTGAAGAACAATTCGGATGGTCCTCCCGCCTGAAGCCGACCTCCGTAGCACCCGCGTTATCGTGGCCGACGGGATCGACGATATTGCCGCCGCCCTTCTCCGCATCGTATCTTGCCATGAAGCCGGGAGCCATCCGGCGCAGCCTGTCCATATCGACACGGCCCGAGCGCATCAGATAGTCGAGCCCGAAATCGACCGGCGACAGATCCATCTTGGCGGCAAAATTCTCATACCATGTGGCGGACGTGTTGGCGGCATCGACGATCTTCCTGGCAATCGGCTGGCGCTCCGCCTGATAGGCAGCCAATGCCTCTTCGACATCGTCGTGAGACGAGAGTGCCCGGACAAGCGCGATGGCATCCTCCATGGCAAGCCGCGTGCCGGAGCCGATGGAGAAGTGGGCGGTATGAGCGGCATCCCCGAGAAGCACGTGACGGCCGACTACCCAGTTTTCGCACCAGAGACGAGGAAACTGCCGCCAGGTGGACTTATTGGTGATCAGCGGCGCGCCATCAAGAAGATCGGCGAAGATCGCCTCGCAGGCCCGCGCGCTCTCGGCCTCGTCCATGGCCGCAAAGCCATAGGCCTGGAATGTGGCGTCGTCGCATTCGACGATGAAGGTACTGCGATCGGGCTGATAGCGGTAGTGATGCGCATTGAACGCACCCCTCTGCATTTTCACGAAAGTCTGGGTCAGGGTGTCGAAAGGCCGTTCCGTGCCGAACCAGGCAAAATGATTGCTGAAATGCTCGATCGTCGGCGCAAAGTCCGCCTGGTTGGACCGCCGCACCAGCGAGTTCAGCCCGTCGGCGCCGATGATCAGGTCGGCCTGCACTTCGTCCAGCGATTCGATCAGATGTGAAAAACGGATTTCGACGCCGAGGGCTTCTGCGCGCTTGCGCAGGACCTCGATCAGTTCCAGCCGCCCGATGGCCGAGAAACCGACGCCATCGAGGACGGCCTGCCCACCGGGAAGGTTCAAGGTCATGTTGCGCCAGCGCTCCATGGCGGGCGTGACGAGATCATGCGTTTCCGGATCATCCGCCTTCAGGAAATCCAGCGCCTGATCGGAAAAGACTACACCGAATCCGAAGGTCGCACCTTCAGGATTCTGTTCCGTCACGCGGAGGCGCAGATGCGGCATGGCACGCCGCAAGAGGATTGCGGTGTAGAGCCCCGCAGGGCCTCCCCCCAGTATCTCCACGCTGGACAGTTGCGACATGTTTCCTCCCAAAGTCACTCGACAGTTCCCGATCCTGATGATAGATATTTTTCCACACAGTGCAACTAGTTTCATACAGTGGAAAAATGAGAAGCGTACATGTGCTTGAATATTCGGTGAGTTTTGGCGACTGCGATCCGGCGGGGATCGTTTTCTACCCCCGGACCTACGCTTGGTTTGACCGCGCCTTCCACGACTGGTTGCGTAACTTTGGGGGCCATGGAAAAATCTGCCAAACCCTCGGCGCGGTCGGCATCGGCCTCCTGGAAGCAAAGGCACAGTTCCGCAGGCCTATGCGCGACGGCGACCGGCTTCGCATCGCGCTTTCCATCGAGGAGTGGGGCCGCAAAACCCTGCGGCTCGGCTATGAGATCACGGTAGCAGGCGAGGTCGCGGCTGTGGGCGGCGAGGTCCGGGGCCTGTTCAAGCCGGCGGGCGATGCTATTGTCGCCAGCGAAATAGAGGTACTGCGCATATTACTAGGTGAAGATGGATAAGGACGACGAAAGCGATCGCCAGTCCGGCGGCATCCAGTCGCTGGACGCGGCGTTGAAGCTCTTGAGCGCGATGGGCGGCTATCTGCGTCCGATGTCGCTGTCGGAACTCGCGCGCGACTGCGGCATGCCACCGAGCAAGGTGCACCGCTATCTGACGTCATTCCTAAACGCGGGCCTGGTCGTTCAGGCTGGCAAGTCCGGCAAATACGATCTCGGTGAAGGCGCGATCGCGCTCGGTCTTGCGGCGCTCGCCCGGCATGACTTCGTCAATCGTGCGTCCGACGCTCTTCCGGAGCTCTGCCTCGAATCCGGCCTGACCGTGCTTCTGTCGGTCTGGGGCACGCATGGTGCGACCGTCGTCCGCTGGGAGCGCGCCGCCACGCCCACGGTCACGTCGATGGGCCTCGGCACCATCCTGCCGCTTCTTAACTCCGCGACCGGACGGGCCTTTCTCACCTGGGCTCCGCCGGCGCCGCTTCAGGCGATCCGCGAAGCGGAACTACGCGCCGCACGCAAGGCATCATCCACCGTGAACAGCCAATTGCGAACGGAGCAGGACATCGACAGAATGACCGAGACGTTCCGAATGCGTGGATTCTCATCAGTGGAAGGACGCTTCATTCCCGGCCTCGTTGCGATTGCCGCACCCATCCTCGATTGGCAGGGTAGAGCCCAATGCGTGATCACCCTCATAGGCACGGACCCCGCAGTGACGGAGCCGGGTTCCGATGCTGTGCGGAAGCTCATAGGATTCTGCGAGAAACTATCCTTTTCGCCGATAATCACCGGCTGACGGGCCGCCCCAAATACGCCTTCCGGGGCCGCGACGGCGTGATCCAGGCCCTGGCGCCGGCACACATCGTCGAAAGCGGTTCTGCCGACAGAACGACTGCTTGCCTATATTGCAGTCTCCAAATACCCTGGCGGTCTTCGCTTTACCGGCAGGAGGCGATCTACCTGCGCGACGGCATCCAATCAGCCGGTCGTTGATAGTGCAGTGGATGGGGCATCTGAGCGGCAGCGTATCGTGTGGGATCGCAGTTTCGGCCGCTACAGCCTATAGCGTGGTTGCGGGGGGCAGGATTTAATTATTACTTGCGCTCGCCGCAAGTAATAATGGTTGCAGGCTTTGAGACGCGAAAACTCCCTTGTTTATCAACGCATTTCAGAGCGCATCTCAACGTTTAGCAGCGATGCCAGCCGTTCTTGGAGGGTCGGAGGGCGTCAATCGTGCCGCTGGTCCGCGTAGAGCGCCTCGATCCTTGCAATCTCGTCTTCTGTCAGCGCGGCGAATTCCTTCTCCCGCGCCCGCTTCGAGAGCGTCCCGCCATTCTGATGCAGGAAGCGGAAAAGAAGATCGAGCAGACGATCCGGCATGTCGATCATAAGCGACAGGCCGGCCCTGAACCCGTCATAGGCCCTCAGGAACCTGGCCTCCTCCGGCAGATCTACATCGATCGTACGCGCCACGCATTGGAAGAGAAACTCCGCATGCGGCGTCGCATCAAAATAGCGGTAGAAATCCGCGGTGTCGTTCAACACCTCGACATTTCCCCGGTCGGTCGGCCTCCAGAGGACATGGGCCAGCAAACGCCGCGAGTAGCTTTCTAGTACGCGGCGATACTCATCGATGCGGTCGAGGATGACGGCTGAGACAGGAAAGACCAGCCCGGGCGGATTGAAACCACGCTCGGCAAGCACATGATGGATGAGATAGCGGTGCAGGCGGCCGTTCCCGTCCTCGAAAGGATGGATATAGGCGAATCCGAAGGCGAGCGCGGCAGCGGCAAGGACCGGATCGAGATGCCGGGCCGGCCCCTGATCGAATGCGGTCAACCCGTCGATCAGGTCCGGCAGGTCCTCATGCCGGGCGCTGATATGGTCGGGGATCGGAGCACCGCTCACGCGGTCATGCTCACCGACGAACCCGCCTTCCTGACGCAGGCCGAGGTGAACGAAGCGGGCATCCCCAATGACGATGCGCTGCAATCGCTCCAGTTCCATGCGGTCCACTGGGCGGCGCCCCGCCTCGCCAATAACCTGGCCCCAACGCTGGATGCGGTCTTGAGGCGGGTCTTCGCCCTCGATCTGGAAACTGGATCGCGAGTCCTTGAGCAGGAGGAATGCGGCGGTGCGGGCCAGAAGGTCTGCCGGAACCTCAGCGATCACGCGACGGGCTTCCTCGCCCAGATTCCGGGCGACGAAGTCATCCAGCTCCGGCGTGCGGAAAATCATCGGACACCAGGCACGTGTTCCGGGCAGATTGTTTTTCACACGATGGCGTGAAGAGGTCTCACCCTCCGATGTCCATTGCTGTTCAGGATCGACGACAAGGGCATAGGTGCCGCGGGTGGCGTTGGGCAGATCGAGCGGCTGATCGAGCAGCCATTCGTAGAGGAACCAGAGCCGTCGCGCATAGGCCCCGGTCGGGGCCGCGCGAACGATCTCGACGATGGCTTCCGGACCCGTCGCGCGAAAGAGCATTTTCAGGACAGCGAGATCCAGCCCCTCGTAGCGCAACGCAAAGGTCAGGTGGCCGGTCAGACTGGCTTCGGGCTCATGGCGGGGCGTATAGAGTTTCCAGCCCTCCGCCTGATAGACCTTATGTCGGGGGCCAATCGCAGCGAGGGTGATGGGGATCGGCACGGCCAGATCGAAGGCGTCAATCAGAGCGGCATAACCGGCCGGGATAGCCGTTTTCGGCAGCCAGCGGCCGTGAAGAACGCTGACTGGCCCTGAAAACGGCTTCTTCTGTCCCTGTTCCATGATTTTCGATGCTCGCGCCTGAGAATCCATACTAGGGAAAGCATCACCTGAAAAACAATTATAGGCAATGAATTTTGATGACTATGGCGCACGTGCGTGATTTTTGATTCTCGCACGCTTGATAGGTCTCACGGTAATAGCAGCAGGCCGGTCGGGGATTTCATCTTAACTTGCAGCAACCATGGGTGCCCTGCCTATGCGGGTATTGCTGGCGGCTAGGAACCGTCTCGGGCTTTTCACACCCCCCATCTGCAGGGAGACCCCGCAGCGCGCCCCTGAGAGGGAGGTGGCTTTACAAGATCGGACAGGCGAAGTGACTGCGAGGCTACCCCAGTCGTCCCATCCCATTGAGTTGCTCCGCCAAGCGGTCCTTGAGGGGACACGCGGTATCGCCCATTCGGCGATACATCATGAAACGAACATCTGGTAACAACGGCATGACAGGGATGAAGTGGCCGTCGATCGTAGTGCCTTAGCGCACTGGAGCGCAGTATTCGGCTATTGTGGGATACTGTAGCGTAGGAATTGGTAGCGTAGGAATTGGTTGCGGGGGCTCGCAACCAACGATTCCTGCGATTGGTCCAGCGGTGCATACGCTGCGATGCCTTGAACGGAAACTCACTGCCGACCGTTATCGATAAGGTTCGCCTAGAGGGACCTAACCGGATAGCCCGCTCGGTACTGACGGAGAACCTCGCCATTCTCGCCTATATCGCGCACGAAAGCCGCACGCTCATCCCCAGGGAAGGCGTTACGTGCTGGCGCGCGCTTGAGGCTCTTTCCTTCATGGCTTCCGAAATCCATGGAACCAAAGCCATTCTTCAAAAATTTCCCTGAGCCAGAAAAGGAGAGAGCTCGCGAAACTCGAACCAAACACTTTGCCTCCATTGCCGACCATTCGGGGAGCGCGCATCCGGTCTCGCGCGCGAAGAACTTCGCAAAATTGGTGGCCTCGCCGAAACCCAAGCGTTCGGCAATGAGGTAGATTGGCAGGTCAGCGTGATCTTCGCCAGCATGTCCGCTCCTCATCGTATTACAACCGCCTGATGAAAGCGATCGATGATCCTATGTCCGGAAGCCGAAGGGCCATAATTTCATCATCGATCGGCGATCGAGAGGACCAGCGGTAGCTCGTCATATGAGCGTCACCGGCGGCTAGTTTGGCTTATCTGCGCGTTCGAGTTACCGAATGCCCTTGAATCTGTACATTCAGAAATCCCGTTTCTAGGCTCATGCAAATAATGCGGCCTAATCCCGCGCCAGTCAGCGAGGTATCGTCGTTGCATGAACGGCGACGCTGAAGATCAACAGTTGGCTGATCGCTTGACCGCAGCATTTTCCGTGAACCCCCGCTGCCAGCGACGGTGCTGACGCGCGCAACTCCATCGTCCTTCAGGGATTTCACAGCCTGCTTATTCAGGGAGAACACGCATGATAAAAATTCTGGCTTTTGTCGCCTCCACTGCTCTGGTTCTTCTGTCAACCATAGCTCCCGCCGCTGCGGAGGGAGATGCAGCCCTGGGGCAAAAAGCGTTTCAGCGCTGTTCCGCCTGCCATTCGACCACAGACCAGAAAAAGGTGGGGCCCGGTCTCGGCGGCGTCGTTGGGCGCGCCGCCGGCTCTGTGGAGGGCGTCCGCTATTCGGCGGCCATGAAGGCGTCCGGATTGGTGTGGGACGAGGCGACCTTGGATCGATTTCTCGCAGCTCCCCGCGATGTGGTGCCGAAGACCACAATGGCCGTGAGCGTGCCCAAGCCTGAGGATCGGCAGAACATCATCGCTTATCTGAAATCGATATCGCAGTAGGTTGCCTGGCTCTTTGCGGCTTGGCGGCGGCCCGCCTAATGCATTGGGGAAAAACACTGAACCTGCTCCGGGTCCGCGCGATCTACTCCGCTTTCGCAACGCATTCAGAAACCGCGTTTCTAAAGTCATGCAGTGCGCTTCATCTAATCCGGCGTTGCCGAACAAGCTATCGTCGTTGCGGAGAGCGGGCTCCCGACCGAAAGCACCATGGCTCCGGAGGTCGGTGTCGGCAGTCGAGACTGCTGGTACTCGCGGCCGGCTGACCCCCGGGCACCGAGCATATTCATAGGAAGTATAGGAGAACCGACCAGCCATGATCACACTGAATATCAACGGCCGTCAGCACGAGGTCGATGCCGATCCGGAAACCCCCATACTTTGGGTCCTGCGCGACACGCTCGGCATGACCGGTACCAAGTTCGGATGTGGCGCCGCGCTTTGCGGTGCTTGCACCGTGCATCTCGACGGAGAGGCCGTCCGCTCCTGCAGCACCCCTCTCTCCGCTGCCGAGGGCATGAATATCACCACGATCGAAAAAACGACCGACGGCAGCGACCGCGTCGGCGCCGCCGTGCATGCGGCTTGGGTCAAGCACGACGTGGCTCAGTGCGGTTATTGTCAGAGCGGTCAGATCATGAGCGCCACGGCGTTCCTTGCATCCCTGCCAAAGGGCAAGCAGCCGACTGCCGCGGAGATTGATACCGCAATGGAAGGCAACATTTGTCGCTGCGGCACTTATGTCCGTATCCGCGCCGCCATAGCCGACGCTGCCAGCACTCTCGTCTAAAGGAGACGCCATATGTTGCCAAACACAGACTATAGCGAATTGCCTCGTGCACTGCAGCACATGCTGGAACGAGGCCGTTCAACAGTGGTCCAAGCGATGCCACGCCGAAGCTTTCTGAAGCTGACGGGGTCTCTCGGCTTGGCTGTCGGCGTTTTCCCTCACTTGGCCGCCGCGCAGGCCACCGGCACGACTGAGGCAGGTCTGAAGCCGACCGAGCAGCCCTCTGCATTTGTTCAGATTGCGCCCAATGGCGAGGTTACGGTCACAATCAACCGGCTGGAATTCGGTCAGGGCGTCCAAACGGCGTTGCCCATGATCCTTGCCGAAGAACTCGATGCGGACTGGAGCCTGGTCCGCAGCCAGCTCGGCACCAATGACACGGCCTATGTCGATCCGGCCTTCGGCATGCACCTCACCGGCGGTTCGAACACGATTAAGAACAGCTTTACGCAGTATCGCGAACTGGGTGCGCGCGTTCGTGCCATGCTGCTTGCCGCCGCGGCGGACCGCTGGAACGTGGATGTTGCCACGCTGCGAACCGAGGCCGGTGCGGTTCTCGCCTCCGACGGACGCAAGCTCGGTTATGGAGAGCTTGCGGAGGCGGCCATGGCCTTGCCGGTGCCGCAGAAGATTGCGTTGAAGGATCCGAAGGATTTCCGCATTATCGGCAAGCCCACACAGCGATTGGACGCAAAAGCCAAGAGCAGCGGCCAACAGAGTTTTGGCATCGACTTCAAATTATCGGGACAATTGACGGCCGTGGTGGCTCGCCCTCCGGTCTTCGGCGCCAAAATTGCCTCCCTTGACGACAGTGCAGCGCGCGCCATCAAAGGCGTGAAGGCCGTCCTGCGCGTGCCGCTGGATCGTGGCGCAGAGGGCGTGGCGGTAGTGGCCGATGGATATTGGCAGGCGTCACAGGGCCGGGATGCCCTCAAGCTTGAGTGGGACACATCGAAGGTCGAAAAGGTCGACAGCGAACAGTTACTTGCACAATACCGCGAGATGGCCGCTCGCCCCGGCCCGCACCAGTTCGATGCCGACATGGCGCCATTGGAAACCGCACCGCTCAGTCTGGAAGCTGAATTCGTGTTCCCGTATCTCGCCCACGCGGCGATGGAACCGCTGAACTGCACGGTTCAGCTTTCCGACGATCGCGCCGAGATCTGGATGGGGAGTCAAAGTGCCGGGCTCGATGCCGGCGCTGCCGCAACCGTGCTCGGCCTCAAGCCGGAACAGGTCGTGGTTAACGTGCAGACGTCGGGCGGCGGGTTCGGCCGGCGCTTTTCGAGCAGCAGCGACACCATCGTCGAGGCCTGCCAGATAGCAAAGGCTGCCAAGGCGGCGGGGCTCGACGCGCCGGTTCGAACGCTTTGGAGTCGCGGGGACGATATGAAGGGCGGTTACTACCGTCCGCTGCACCTGCACCGTGCCCGCATCGGCTTTGACAAAGAAGGCAACGTGCTGGCATGGGATCACAGCATCGTCGGCCAGTCGATATTGACGGGAACCGTGTTCGAGCAATTCATGGTGAAGAACGGCATCGATGCCGCCACGACCGAAGGGATGCGGAACCCCTACCCGCTTCCCATGCGGCTGACAGTGCATCATCCTGTTGTCAACGTGCCGGTTTTGTGGTGGCGCAGCGTTGGCTCCACCCACACGGCTTTCGTGATGGAAACCTTGCTTGACGATATAGCGCGTGCAACCGACCAGGACCCGGTCGCCTATCGTATGAAGATGTTCGGCAACGACCATCCTCGTCATCGCGATGCACTGCAACTCGCCGTAGACAAGAGTGGTTACGGCTCCAAGACCTTGGCCGAAGGTAGGGCCTGGGGCGTAGCCGTGCATGAATCCTTTGCGTCGGTGGTCGCCTACGTGGTGGAAGCCTCCGCTGTCGATGGGCAGCCGAAGCTGCATCGGGTCACGGCCGGGGTTCACTGCAATCTGGCCGTCAACCCTCGAACCGTTGAAGCACAGGTCCAGGGCGCGGCGATCATGGGCTTGTCGACATGCCTTGAGGGCTCGGAAATCACGTTTAAGGACGGTGTTGTGGAGCAAAGCAATTTCAGCGAATTCACGGTGGCAAGGATTACTGATGTGCCGGAGTTCGATGTCCACATCGTTCCAAGCGCGGATGCTCCGACAGGCATGGGCGAGCCCGGCTTGCCACCCCTGGCGCCTGCATTTGCCAATGCCATCTCGCGTCTGACAGGCAAGCCGGTGCGACAGTTGCCTTTCAACCTCGCTTAGACGCAGATTTGACGGGCTTAATCCGGTCCTGTGCGCCGCTGAATGTAGCGTGCCGCACCGGGCCGAGATGCGCTTCAATTGGGTGGCGTCTCTAGCATCGAGGACTGAAGCGATTCTGGAATCAGCGATCAGGAGCCGCTGATCTCGCGGATTTCCGAAGATCAGGAAAGGCAGGACCTCATATCTATCGGGAACCGCCCAATTCGGATGAGGCCCCACAACTCATCGCCACTACCAACCTCAGGCGCAGGTATCGACGAGTTCCATCTGCATCTCGTTCATTTCGCCCGCCGTGAATCGTGATCTTCGCAAAGGCAGTCTCGATCTCCCGTAAACCAGAGCGCGAAAGATCGACACGTAGAGCGCCCAAATTCTCCTTCAGGTGACCGACGTTGCGGGTGCCTGGAATGGGAACGATGAACGGCTTCTGCGCTAGCAACCAAGCGAGCGCAATCTGCGATGGCATTGCATCCTTTTTTACGGCGAACTCCTTCAGAAGCACGACGACAGGCATGTTGGCAGCCATGTTTTCAGGGGTGAACCGCTCGAAGGTAGCGCGAATGTCCGTCTTCTGATCGAGCTGCGTGCCACCATCCATCTTTCCTGTCAGATAGCCCATGCTGATCGGCCCCCACGGGACAAAGCCGATGCCCAGCTCTTCGCATGCGGCGAGAACGCCGGTTTTCTCCGGGTCTCGTTCCATCAGTGAGTATTCGGTCTGGACCGCCGAGACCACCTGGACGGTGCGCGCCTTCCGGATCGGGGCCACGCTTGGTTCGGAAAGCCCGAAATGCAGCACTTTGCCTTGCTGAATGAGTTCCTTGACGGTGCCCGCAACGTCTTCGATCGGCACATTCGGATCGACGCGATGCTGATAGAGGAGATCGATACGATCGGTTTTGAGATGCTTCAACGAGGCTCCACAACCCGCCTGATGCGTTCAGGGCGGCTGTCCAAACCGATGGTGCCGTCGATCGCAAAACCGAACTTCGTTGCGATTTTGACTTCATTGCGGATTGGCGCAAGAGCCTCGCCGACCAGTTCCTCGCTGGTATAGGGACCGTAGACCTCAGCGGTGTCGAAGAGCGTCACGCCGTTTTCGTAAGCGGTGCGAAGGGTTTTGATCCCTTCGGAGATATCGGCCGAAGGACTATAATTGGCGCTGATGCTCATCGCACCCGCACCGAGTTCAGAAACCTCAAGCGTTCCGAGTTTGCGCGTTTCCATGTTCGATCCTATCTTCTGATTGGTTGCTTTTGCCTGCCTCGAAGAGGCGGCCAAGATCATCGGAGCGGACGGCAAGGCAGCGCTTGCAATGGCGGTCGCCTTCAGAAAGTCTCGCCGGCCGATACCGGGTTGGCTGGGAGTTCGTTGCTTGTTGTTGTTGTCGTTCATGGTCAATCTCCTGAAGGTTGGCCTCGGCCGCAGGGGCCGCGGCCCGTAAGACGGCGAGGTCTTGAACGGTGAAAGCGCCTTGGCTCTCGATGACCCGGACGGAGATAGTGACCGAACCCCATCGGATTAGGCTGCATTCACTGCATGACTTTAGAAGTGGGATTTCTGAATGGCTGGGCGGAGCGCTAGCCTTTGAAGCGGAGCGCCTCGACGAGCAGCGCGAACGCAGCCGTATGCTGACGTCGGCTCGGGTAATAGAGATGATAGCCGGAGAACGGCTGGCACCAGTCGTCAAGAACGCGGATCAGCCGGCCGTCTTCGATGTACTGCGAGACCTGGCTTTCAAATGTGTAGGCAAGCGCCAACCCGTCCAAAGCAGCGGCCTCCAGCATTTCGCCGTCGTTAATGATCAAAGGGCCGTTCATCCTGACTTGAAGCTCTTCCCCGTCGCGCTCGAACTCCCAGGCATACAGCCCTCCCCCGGTGGTCTGCCGATAGCTTACCCCCCGATGCTCGCCGAGATCACGGGGTGTCTGCGGGATTTTGCGGTTCGCGAAGTAGGATGGCGATCCGACGACGGCCATGCGGAGATCGGGGCTAATCCTGACGGCCACCATGTCTTTCTGGACCTGTTCGCCGACGCGGATACCGGCGTCGAACCGGCTGGCCACGATATCGGTCAGGCCCTCATCAACACTAATCTCCACGTCGATATCGGGATACTCCGCCAAGAACTTCGTGATGACAGGCCAGAGCACGGTTCGGGCGGCATGCCGGAATGTCGTGATGCGGATAGTGCCGGCCGGTTTGTCGCGAAGTGCGGTGACGGCGGCGATCTCGCTTTCGATGTGTGCAAAGGCCGGGCGAAGGCTTCGCAGCATGCGCTCGCCGGCATCGGTCAGTGACAGGCTTCGTGTGGTGCGGGAGATCAGCCGCACCCCCAGCTTCTGCTCCAGCATCCTGACCGAGTAGCTGACAGCGGACTGTGAAAGGCCGAGTTTGGCGGAGGCGCGCGTGAAACTACCGGCCTCGGCGACTGCGATGAAGGCTGCAAGTTCGCTGAAGTCACCGTGTCTCATTTATCAACCCCATTTCTAACTTCATGCAGATTATAGCGGCTAATCATCGTTTGTCTTCATCGCTATCTGTCACTCACAAACCCCTGAAACGGCTAGCAAGAGACACAATTGCTCATGGAAGCCACCCGCAAAATCTTTGAACCGTTCGTCTTCGCCAATGTGCTCACGCTTCGAAACCGGGTCGTCATGGCCCCAATGACGACGTGGTCAGCGAATGACGATGGAACTGTCTCGGATGAGGAAGTTTCATATTATCGACGCAGGGTAAACGGCGTCGGCCTCGCTCTGACGGGCTGCACGCATGTCTTGCCCAATGGCATCGGCTTCACGGGCGAATTCGCTTCTTATGACGACAGCTTCACGCCAAGTCTGCGGCGCCTGGCGGAAGCCGCCAAGAGCGGCGGCGCGCCAGCGATTCTTCAGATATTCCACGCTGGGAACAAGGCTGTGCCGGAGCTTATCCCGGACAGGGACGTGGTCAGCGCCAGTGCGCTCGAAGTTCCTCCTGGCCCGTTCAATCCAGGCGGGGTCACTACACGAGCTCTGAGCCATGACGAAATCCTCGATGTGATTTCCGCATTCGGCGAAGCAACGCGCCGCGCCATCGAAGCGGGCTTCGATGGCATCGAACTCCATGGTGCCCATGGCTTCCTGATCCAGAACTTCTTCTCGCCGCTCTACAACCAGCGCAACGACGAATGGGGAGGCACGCTGGAAAACCGGATGCGGCTGCCGCTCGCCGTAGTCCGCGAAGTGAAACGGGTGATAACCACATGCGCGACGCGCCCGTTCCTTTTGGGATACCGGGTTTCGCCCGAGGAACCGGAACAAGGCGGCCTTCGCATAAACGATACCTACGCGCTTATCGAGCAGCTCATCGATGGCGGGGTGGACTACCTCCATGCATCGCTGTCGAATGCACTCGAAGCCAAGCCGGTCGAAGCTAGCGGTGATCGGACCATCGCCGAGCTGATCGCCGCCAGAGTTGCGGGGCGCGTTCCAGTCCTTGCCGCTGGTCAGGTCAGAACGCCTCAACAGGCGGAGCGTGCCCTCGATCTCGGCCTTTCACTTGTGGCTGTCGGCCAATGGCTGGTGATCAACCCGGATTGGGTCGAACTTTCACAGAGCGGCAAGGACAATCTGATCGAGACAGAGATCAGGACCACGACGATCCCGGAAATCGCGCTTCCCGCCAAGCTCTGGGGCGTCATCGAGGCAGCCGCCGGCTGGTTCAAGATCAACGATGATCATGAGGCGCGGCGGCGGAAGGCCACCGCATAGAGCGTCGTACACAACTCACAATCAAGGAGAATGCGATGAGCAAGATTTGGATGATCACAGGCGCCGGGCGCGGCATGGGGCTCGATTTCGCCAAGGCAGTCCTGGCTGCCGGCGACAAACTCGTCGCGACCGGCCGAAATCCGCAGCGCGTTGCCGAGGCCATCGGTCAATCGGAAAACCTGCTGGTCGTCACGCTTGACGTGACAAAGCCTGCCGATGCGGACTCTGCTGTCAAAGCGGCCCTTGAACGCTTTGGTCGCATCGACGTGCTGGTCAACAATGCCGCGAACTTCTACGCAGGCTATTTTGAGGAATTGACGCCGGCCCAGATGGATCTACAGCTGGCCAGCAATCTCATCGGCCCCATGAACGTCACACGGGCCGTACTGCCGGTGATGCGCAAGCAGGGATCCGGCAAGATCATTTCGATCTCGTCGACGGCCGGCTTGCTTGGCTTTGAATTCTGCAGCGCCTATTCTGCCTCGAAGTTCGCCCTCGATGGCTGGATGGAATCGCTGCAGCCGGAAGTGGCGCCGTTTGGTATTGAAACGATGGTCGTCAATCCGGGCTTCTTCCGCACCGAGCTGCTGACCGACGAATCCACCCAATACGCCCCGCAGTCTATGAGCGCCTACGATGAACGGCGGGCTCAGCACCTCGCCTTCTGGAAGTCCGCCAATGGCCAGCAAAGCGGCGACCCCGCGAAGCTTGCCCAAGCGCTGATCACGCTTGTCAATCAACCGGAGCTGCCCCGCCGGTTCATTGCCGGAGCTGATGCTATAGGTATGGTGGAGCAGAAAATCGCGCTGCTTCAGCAGCAGATCGATGCCTACCGGGAACTTTCAAGTTCGCTTGCCTTCGACCTGAAGGCTTAGGTTTTCCTTCGCGGGGCGTCAGGAACGCCCCGCACGCCGCGATATTTTCAGATGGTGCAACAGGCTTCCATGCGCGCTATTTGGCGTTGCGTTCGCCTAGTGGTCGCCACTATGCTCATCCTCGCGATGTCAGGGACGCGTCAGCCAGTCGGCAAAAATGCGGGCGAGTCGCCGCTGGCTGCCGGATTTGGGATAGGCGAGATAATGACCGATATAGCGGTTATCGCGACAGATCCGCTGGAGAGGGCGGACCAGCTTACCGCTTTCCAGTTCGCGCCTGGCCAGCACGTCGGATTCGAGCGCGATGCCGAGCCCGTTAACGGCAGCATCGACCGCTAGGAAGCTGCGATCAAAGCTCATCGACGGAGAAGGTGGCGGTCCGAGGTCGTTGGCTTCGAACCAGTCGATCCACTGTATGCGCTTGAGATCGCTTCTGATCAGCGGCTGGTGGATCAGGTCGCGCGGGGATTTGATCTGTCGCGCGAGTTCGGGCGCGCAAAGCGGCGAGACGATCTCTTCGGAAAGCGGGATGACGATCAGGTCTTCGCGATTCAACGGTTCGCCGTAGACGACGTCGGCATCGAAGAGCCCATCGACGAAGCGGGCATAGTTCGTGCTGGCGGCCACCCGGACCTCTATCCCAGGATTCTCCTTGAGAAACTGCGGCAGGCGCGGTGACAGCACCTGCGCCGCAAAACTGGGAGCGCAGTGGAGGCGCAGCAATTGCGCCTTGTTGGATGAAATCTGCTCAACACCGCGCCGCAATTCCTCAAACGCGTTCGAAGCATGGTTCAACAGTGTCTGCCCGGCGAGAGTCAGCGAAACTCTGCGCGTCGTGCGCTCGAAGAGAGCCACGCCAAGATCGCGTTCCAACCGCACAATCGCATGGCTGACCGCGCTCGGCGAGAGGTTAAGTTCTTCGGCTGCCGCCCGGAACGAACCGAGCCGGGCGGCGGCCTCGAAAATGCGCATGGCGGACAGTGAGGTCATCTGCAGCATGGGATTAGTGAAACAGATTCACCCATAGATGTAAACTTCACGTTTGTCGCGGCGATCCTCTTCCGTCAGAAATCTCGTCATGGATGGTGATCCATTCGGCGGTATTGCCAGATGCCGGGGAGGCATCGGGAGGAGAACGAGATGCTGTTAAAGGGAAAGACCGCGGTCATTTCGGGCGCGGCGAGCAAACGTGGTATTGGCCGGGCTACGGCGGAGCTTTTTGCATCACATGGCGCACGCGTCGCCATTCTCGACATCAACGCCGAGGAGGCGAAGGCAGCCGCGGGCGACCTAACGCCCGTCGACCAGGGTGATCATATTGGCCTGCGCTGCGACGTTGCCGATCGTGCCTCCTGCGCATCCGCAGCCGGCGAGGTTCTCGCGGCCTTTGGCGTGGCGAATATCCTCATCAACAATGCCGGCATCACCCAGCCGGTAAAGACGCTCGAAATCTCCGACGCGGACTGGCAGCGCATTGTCGCCGTAAACATGACAGGCGTCCTCAATCTCAGCCAGGTCTTCATCCCCAATATGCGCGATAACGGCGGGGGGGCGATTGCCTGCATGTCGTCAGTTTCGGCGCAGCGCGGCGGGGGCATTTTTGGCGGCCCGCACTATTCCGCCGCCAAGGCCGGCGTCCTCGGCCTCGCCAAGGCCATGGCGCGGGAGTTCGGTCCAAACGGCATTCGCGTCAATTGCGTGACGCCCGGTCTCATCCAGACCGATATCACCGGCGACAAGCTTTCGGCCGAAATGCGCGCCGATATCATAAAGGGCATCCCGCTCAGCCGGTTGGGCGACGCGGGCGACGTGGCCAACATCTATCTCTTCCTCGCATCCGATCTCTCCGCCTACGTCACCGGCGCGGTCATCGACGTCAATGGCGGCATGCTGATCCACTGATCCGCGCGCGAAGAGTCTGACAAGGATAGGAAGAGAATGGTCCAGATCGGTCACAATATCAGTCTTCCCGAACGGGCCCGGCGCATTCGTCGGCACGCCCTGCGCATGGGCGAGGTTCAGGGCCAGGGCTATATCGCCCAGGCGCTTGGCATTGCTGACGTTCTGGCGGTCGCCTACTTCCATGCGACGACCTACAGGCCGGAAGACCCGGAATGGGAAGGGCGCGACCGCTTCCTGCTGTCGATCGGCCATTACGCCATCGCGCTTTATGCGGCACTGATCGAGGCGAAGATCGTACCGGAGGATGAACTCGAGACCTACGGCACGGATGACAGCCGCCTGCCCATGTCAGGCATGGCCGCCTATACGCCGGGCATGGAAATCACCGGCGGATCGCTTGGCCACGGCCTCGGCATTGCCGTCGGCATGTCGCTCGCGCTCAAGCGCAAGGGCTCACGTTCCTTCGTCTACAACCTGTTTTCCGATGGCGAGCTCGACGAGGGATCGACTTGGGAAGCGGCGATGTCTGCCGGATCCTACAAGCTCGACAACCTGATCGGCATCGTCGACGTCAACCAGATGCAGGCCGACGGTCCGTCGCTCGGCGTCCTCAACTTCGAGCCGCTTGGGCCGAAGTTCGAGGCCTTCGGCTGGTTCGTCCAGCGCGTCGATGGCAACGACATTGATGCGCTCGTCGAAGCCTTCGACAAGGCGCGCCATCATTCTGAGGCGCAGCCCAGAATCATCATCTGCGATACGAAAATGGCCAAGGGCGTGCCTTTCCTTGAAGCGCGTGAGCGCAACCACTTCCTGCGCGTGGAACCGCATGAATGGGCAGAGGCGATCCGGATCATCGACGCGGGAGCAACGGCATGAGACGCTCGAAATACGAACGCCCGACGCATCTGATCGGCAACGCCGACAGGCCACGGCTGACGACGTCGGCGATGATCGCCTCCATTGCCGGAGCCAACCAGCCCACCCGGCCCGCACCCTTCGGCCACGCGCTCTCGGCGCTGGCGGAAAAGGATGACCGCATCGTCGGCCTTTCGGCGGATCTCGCAAAATATACCGACCTGCATGTCTTCCGCGCAGCCCATCCCGACCGCTTCTATCAGATGGGCATGGCCGAGCAGTTGCTGATGATGTCGGCTGCCGGCATGGCGCGCGAAGGCCTGCAGCCCTGGGTCACGACATACGCCGTCTTCGCCTCGCGCCGGGCCTATGACTTCGTCTGCCTGGCGATTGCCGAGGAGATGCTGGACGTCAAGATCGTCTGCGCGCTGCCCGGGCTCACCACCGGCTACGGCCCCAGCCACCAGGCGACCGAAGACATCGCGATGTTCCGCGGCATGCCGAACCTCACCATCGTCGATCCCTGCGACGCGAGCGAGATCGAGCAGGCGGTGCCCGCCATCGCCGCCCATCGGGGTCCGGTCTACATGCGGCTTCTCCGCGGCAACGTGCCGCTCGTGCTCGAGGAGTACGGTTATCGGTTCGAGCTGAGCAAGGCGAAGCTGCTGCGCGACGGCAGGGATACGCTGATCATTTCGTCGGGCCTGATGACGATGCGCGCGCTCGAAGCGGCCGAAGAACTCCGCAAGGACGGTGTCGATGCCGGCGTGCTGCACGTTCCCACGATCAAGCCGCTCGACGAAGCCACGATCCTTGCCGAATGCGCCAAGCAGGGGCGGCTCGTCGTCGTCGCTGAGAACCACACTGTCATCGGCGGTCTCGGAGAGGCGGTCGCCGCCACCTTGATGCGCTCGAACGTACGCCCCGCCGCATTCCGGCAGATCGGGCTACCGGACGCCTTCCTCGAAGCGGGCGCCCTGCCGACCTTGCACGACATGTACGGCATATCGACCGCGAAGGTCGCGGCTCGAATCAGGGGGTGGCTAGACAGCTAAGTCACAGGGTCGCCGCGTTGAGGAGCGCGGCGGGCCGCAACAGTTCCAAGTGGAGGAGAAAAGATGAAATTCGAGATCAACAGACGCCAGTTCCTGGCAGCGTCGTCGGCCGTGCTGGCTGCCCCGGCGATCGTCACCATGGTCCGGCCCGCGCGCGCCGGCACGACGCTGACCCTTGGTCACGGCGCCGCACCAGGAAATCCGAGAACAGTCGCCGCGGCGAAGTTCGCGGAATTGGTAGCCGAGAAGACGGCCGGCCGCATCAAGGTCAACGTCGCCGGCGCGGAAACGCTCGGCAGCGATTCGGCGATGCTGACAAGCCTGCGCACGGGCGCTCTCGATTTCACCGCCAACAGCCAGGGAGCCACATCTGCGCTCGTTCCTGAACTTGCAGCACTCGGCCTCCCCTTCCTGTTCGAGAACACAGCGAAGGCGATGACGGTTCTCAACGGCCCGGTTGGCGGCGAGCTCGTCAAGCGCTTCGAAGCCGTCGGCGTGGTGCCGCTTGACTGGTGGGACAATGGCATCCGCCACCTCACCAACTCCAAGCGCAAGGTCGCCGCACCCGCCGACGTGAGCGGCATGAAAATCCGCACGCCGGCCGACCCGATGACGATGGACATTTTCAAGGCCCTGGGTGCCGCGACAGAGCAGATCGCCTTCGGCGAGCTCTATGTCGCCCTGCAGCAGGGCGTGGTCGACGGACAGGAGAATCCGCTCGCCAATATAGACAGTTCCAAGCTCTACGAAGTCAACAAACACATCAGCCTGACCGGTCATAAGTGGGAATCGACGCCGTTCCTGATGTCGCAGGTCGCTCAGGCGCGACTGGGCGGTGACCTTGAGGCGGTAAAGGCGGCTGCGAAGGAAGCCGGTGAGCTCCAGCGCAAGCTTTCCGCCGACAAGGACGCCGGGGTGCTCGCAGCGTTCCGGAGCAATGCAGCAATCGAGGTCACCGAAGTGGACCGGCAAGCCTTCGCCAAGGTAACCGCTTCGGTCGCCGAGACCTGGAAGCAGAAGCCTTTCGGAGATTTTGTCGCCCAGATCGAATCCGCCACCAAAGGCTGAGGCCTTTCTCAACGGGAGCACCCCATGAAAAGCCTCTCAAGTCTCATAGAAGCCGCGGCGCGGGCCATCGTCTGGTTTGCGCGGCAGGTCGTCATCTTCAGCGGGATAGCGCTGATGGTCTTCATGACGGCGAACGTCTTTGCCCGCTATGTGCTGACCGGGGGAGGCTTTTCTTTCGCTCAGGAGCTGCCGGTGCTGATCTTTCCATGGTTCATCCTGGGCGGCATCGTGCTCGCCGCCCATTCCGGCGGCCATATGGCCGTCGAATGGATCTACGACAAGCTGCAAGGCGGTGCCTGTTCCACCGCCTTCGTCCTCGCCAATGCCGTCAGTGCCGGAGCTTTTCTGGTGCTCGGTTATCAGGCCTACCGGGTCGGCGAGATCGCTGGGATCGAACACAGCCCGGTCTTCCAGCTGCCCAATAGCATGGGGTATTTCGCTCTCGCCATAGGTTCCGTGCTCGTGGCGATCGTTACGCTCGGCGTTGTCCTGCGCGTGCTGCGCCTCGGTTGGGAGTACCGGACGAACACCGAGAGTGGTGAGGTGGCGCTATGACCATCTTGATGATCATCGTCTTCTGCGTGCTGATGATGATGGCGGTGCCGGTCGGCTACGCCCTTATCATCTCTGCCGGCGTCGCGGTCCTGTTCAACGGCTATCTGCCGCTGTCGATCGTCGCGCAGCAGATCTATGACCAGACCCAATCCTTTCCGATGCTCGCGTTGCCGTTCTTCATGCTGGCCGGCACGCTGATGCTCGGCGGTGAGCTCGGCCGGCAACTGCTGGAGCTGGCATCGCATACGATGCAGCGCTGGCGTGGCGGACCCCTGTCGACCACCGTCGTTTCGTCCGTCGTGTTCGGCGGCGTGTCCGGCTCGGCGGTGGCCAACGCCAGTGCGCTCGGCTCCGTGCTCATCCCGTGGCAGAAAAAGCATGGTTTTCCACCCGCGCTTTGCGCCGCCAACAATGCCACGTCGGCCGTCATCGACGTCCTGATCCCGCCGTCGATTCCGATGATCCTCTTTTCGCTGGTGAGCGGCGTCAGCGTCGCCAACCTCTTCGTCGCCGGCATCCTGCCGGGCATCCTGATGGCCGCGAGTTTCGTCTTCGTCTGCTGGTTCATTTCGGTGAGACGGGGTTATGCCGCACAGGCCGCGCGAACCAGCAGGCGGCAACTGGCGACGCTGGCGCTGAAGAGCCTGCCCGCCGTGCTCCTCCCGGTTCTGATCATCCTCTTCCTGCGGTTCGGCCTGGCCACGCCGACGGAAGTTGCCGTCCTGTCGGTCGTCTATTCGCTCGCCCTCAGCCTGGTCTACTATCGCGACCTGACGTGGAAGCGATTTTGCGACAACGTGGTCGAGGCGGGCATGGCGACCGGCGTTGTGATGCTGGTGATCATGGGCAGCGCAGCCGTCGGCTGGGTGCTGACCTTCGACCAGGCGCCGCAGCAGATGGCCGACTGGGTCGCCGCCAACATTTCGAGCCCGATCGTCATCATCCTGATGATGAACATCCTCATGCTCATTGTCGGCATGCCGCTCGACATGCCGCCGGCCATCCTGCTGCTTGGACCAATCTTCGTACCGCTTGCCGACGCGATCGGGCTGGACCGGGTTCAGCTCGGTCTGATGATGGTAATCAATCTCGGCATCGGACTTTACACGCCGCCGATCGGCACGACGCTCTTCATCTCGTCGTCGATCGCAAAATCATCGCTCGGCGAGACGACGCGGGAACTCTGGCCCTTCTTCACCATGGCAATGGCACTCCTGCTTGCGGTGAGCTTCATACCGGCGCTCACGCTCTATTGAGGACCGCGAACCATGACCGACGACCAGAAATACATCGTCTCAGTTCGATCCCTCACCAAGGCCTATGGCGCGACGTCGGTGCTGAAAGGGGTCGATTTCTCGGTGGCACGGGGGGAAATCCACGCGCTCCTCGGCGGCAACGGCGCGGGCAAGTCGACCCTCATCCGCATCATCACGGGAACGGCCACGAAGGACGGTGGCGAACTCGTCTTCCGCGACGCCTCGGGCAACCTCCTCAGCGAGACGGACTGTCGCCACAAGGTCGCCGCGGTCCATCAGGAACTGGCGCTTCTCCCGAATTTGACCGTCGCGGAGAACATCGCGCTGCCACACTTCCGCAAGGGCTCTCGCTTCTACGATCGGCGTCTGGCGACAAGGCAAGCGCATGACGCCTTGTCGATGATCGACCGGGACTTCGCCGCGGTCGCCCTGAACCGCCTCGTCGGCGATCTCAGCCTGCACGAGGGGCAAATGGTGGAGATCGCGCGAGCGCTGTCTTCGGGCGCCGAACTCATCCTGCTTGACGAGCCCACCGCCAATCTCACCGCAATCGAGACCGAGCGGCTGTTCGGCGTCCTGCGGCGGCTGACGCGGGACAATGGCCTCTCGGTCGTCTTTGTCTCGCACCGCATGAAGGAAATCCGCCAGATCGCCAACGTCTGCTCGATCATCCGGGACGGCAGGACGGTGGTGAGGAGCGTGCCGACGGCCGACCTGACTGACCTCGCGATCGTCGAGCATATGGGCCAGGCCCACGCTATGGCCGCTCCGCGGGTCACCAGGGTCGCGACGCAACAGTCTATGGCAGGAGAACCGCTGACCATCGCCGAAGACGGCTTCTCCGTGGTGCTGCAGCCGGGGACTATCCTCGGCGTTGCCGGTGCCCCGGCGGGCCCCGAGACGCTGATCGCCGCCCTCGTCGGTGCGGCCCACGCCAAGCGCTGGACGGTGACGCGCGCGGGATGGCCAGGCCGTTTCCGCTCCCCGCGTGAGGCTGCGCGCCTCGGCGCGGGTTTCGTGACAGGTGACCGGTCGCATCGCGGCATCCTTCATTCCTTGCCGATCATCGACAACGTGCTCGCATCGCGTCGCGTGACACGGGGTTCGCTCTTCGCCAACAAGCACGAAGGGGTTGAGTGCCTCGACCTGATGCAGGCGCTCAAGATGAAGGCGGGCTCGCTCTGGCACCTGCCGAATACGCTGAGTGGCGGCACTCAGCAGAAGCTGCTTCTCGCGCGCTGGCTGAACGTACCCTCCCGCCTTCTGGTCCTCGAGGAACCCACGCGTGGCGTCGATATCGGCACCAAGCGGGAAATCTACCAACTGATCCGCGACATGGCGGCAACCGGAACCGCGATCGTCTGGTGGTCGACGGAAAATGCGGAACTGCTTGAAGTTTGCGACCGCGTGCTGCCCTTCGACACTGGAGGACGCTCGTCGGGTGTGATCGAACGCGACCAACTCAGCGAGGACAGGCTCGCGATACTGACAGGAATGGCGGCATGACGAAAACCACTATGGACCAAGCCGGGGCAAGTATCGAAATGCGACCGGCAATCCGGACCCGGGAAAGTCTCCTTTCCACTTACCGGACGGAATTGGCGATCGCCGGGGCAATCGTCCTTCTTGTGCTGGCGGTCGGAACCCAGGTGCCGCAGGCGCTGAGCTGGGGCAATTTCGCTAACATCACCCAGGCGGGCGCACCGCTGATCATCATGTCGCTCGGCGTCCTTCTCGTGGTGATCACCGGCGGAATCGACCTTTCCGTCGGATCCGTCTTTTCGCTGACGGGCATGGTCACGGCGCGGGCCATGGCCATGGGCTTCGGCGGCGTGAGCGCCGCCCTCTTCGGGCTCGGCGTCGGCCTTGTCTTCGGCTCGATCAACGGCTTCCTCGTCACGGTGGCGGGTCTTGCGCCTTTTGTGGTGACGCTGATCACCTTCGCTGTCGCCGGCTCGCTTGCCTTCATCGTCACCAATGGACGATCGATGCCAATCGGCGATCCGGATTTCTGGCTCCTGAATAGCGGCAGCATGATACCCGGCATGCCGAACTACATCCTGTTCTGCATCGTGCTGCTCGTCGTCATCGAAATATTTCTCAAGAAGATGGTCGCGGGGCGCTGGTTCTACGCCGTTGGCAGCAGCGCGGCAGCCGCGCGTCTTCTTGGAATTCCCGTCAAGCGGACGCAATTCTTCGCCTATGTCGCCTCATCGCTTCTCGCGTCCTTCTCCGGTTTGCTGACCATCTCCTACATTCTCAACGCGGAATCGACGGCCGGCTCGAGCCTCATGCTCCAGGCGATCGCCGCGGTCGTGATCGGCGGGGCCAGCCTGCTCGGCGGCACGGGAACGGCGGTGGGCGCTGTCTTTGGAGCCCTGATGATCACAGTCATCCAGAACGGCGTCAATCTCATCGGCATCAACAGCTTCTGGCAGGGGTCGGTCACCGGCCTCGCCATCCTGATCGCGGTCCTGATCGATCGCTTCAGCAAATCGCGGCGCGGTGCCGTGTGATCCGTCCCGGGGAAACCTGGACGTCAAGAGGAGGAAGAAGGCATGAAGAAGAGACTCAACGGGTGGCTGGCCATTGCGGCGAGCGTCGCACTGGCGGCATTGTCGAGCGTTGCGCATGCGGAGGAAAAGAAGACGGTCGCCTATCTGGCGCCCTCGCTGGACATTTCCTACTGGCAATGGGTCGGCTTCGGCGTGAAGCAGAAGGCGGAAGACCTGGGCATGGACTATGTCGAATTCACCTCGGAGAATTCGCCGGCCAAGCAGATGGACAATGCGCGTACGGCCGTGACCAAAGGCGTCGATGCGATCGTCATCGGTCCTGTGAGCTCGACCAGCACGCCGCCACTGCTCGCCTACCTGAAATCCCAGAACATCCCGATCGCCTTCGCCGGCATCGGCCCGCAGCCCGGCCAGACGGACTACACGTCCTCCGTCACCGCTAACAACTACGAGACCGGTAAGGCAGAGGGCAGCTTCGTCTGCGCGCTCGCGAAAGAGCGCGGCGGGAACAAGGTCGGCATGCTGTCCCTGCCTCAGGACCGTGAGAACGCCCAGAAATATCTCAAGGGCGCGCAGGAAGCCTTTGCGGCCGACGGCTGCGAACTCGTTCAGATGCTCGAGACGCGCGGTCTGACCGTGAACGAAGCCGTGACGCAGGCCAATGACATGCTGACGGCCCATCCCGACATCAAGGCGATCTATGGCATGTATGACGAGGCCGGCACCGGCGCGGCGAAGGTTCTTGAGACCCGTGGCCTGACCGGAAAGATCGGCATCGCGGTCGCCGACGGCAGCCCGGCGACCATTGCGCTTTTGAAGGCCAACGCCATCCAGGGCATCTTCTTCCAGGAAGCGGTCGGCCAAGGCATTGACGGCACGCAGCAAGTGTTCAATGCACTGACAAACGCAAAGATCGAGAAGGATCTTGCTCTCGTCATGCCGCTCGTGACTGCCGACAAGATCGATACGCCCGAGGCGAAGGCCGTGATCGCACGCGTCTTCCCGCCGAGCAACTGACCAGGAAAAGGCGGGAACGGCCGGGATCGTCGTTCCCGCAACCCCGAGGAGGAACCATGTCCGACATCGCCATTATCGACCCCCATTTCCACCTCTGGGATCTGGAGACAAACTACTATCCTTGGCTTTCCGACGGCGTGAAGCCATCCGCCTTCGGGGACTATACCGCTATCAACAAGACCTATCTGATCGGAGATTTTCTCGCCGACGCGAAAAACCAGAACCTCGTCAAGGCGGTCCACCTCGATGTCGGGTTCGACCCGAAGGACCCGGCCGATGAGACCAAGTGGCTGCAGGGTATCGCCGACGTGCATGGGTTCCCCCACGGCATCGTCGGCTATGCCGACTTGCGCAAGCCGGATGTCGGCGACCTGCTCGACGAGCATATGCAATACGCCAATTTCCGTGGCATCCGCCAGTCGATGAACTATCACACCGACACCGCCAAGACCTACCTGGCCGAGCCCGAGGTGAGCCGAACGCCGGAATGGCGTCGGGGCTTCAAGGAACTGGCGCGCCGGGGCCTTAGCTTCGACCTCCAGCTCTACTACTGGCAGATGGAGGAGTTTCTCGAACTCGCACGAGAATTTCCCGACGTCCAGATCATTCTCAACCATACCGGCATGCAGGTCGATGGCCCCGCGCATTTCGACGGCTGGCGCAAGGCCATGCATACGCTGGCGCAAGCGCCAAACGTCGCCTGCAAGATCTCAGGGCTCGGCATGGGTGACTGGACGTGGACCACTGAGAGCATCCGCCCCTATGTCGAGGAGGCGATTGGCGCCTTCGGCGTTGAGCGGGCGATGTTCGCCTCGAATTTCCCCGTCGACAAGCTGTTCTCGAGCTATGACGCAATATGGAACGCCTTCAACGAGATCGCCGCCGGCTACTCGGCCTCGGAACGCTCGGCACTGTTCCACGACAACGCTGGCCGACTATATCGATTGTAGCAGAGTCGGCTGTACCGATCGCGAGGTGGGCTCTTCCCGTGTCGCAATTGGTTGCGGGGTGCGCCTCACTCGATTTGCACCTGCGGAAGTATGTGTTTGATTTTGTTGAAGAGCCGAGTCATCACGGCGACCTATCGCCAAAACGAGAAACTCGGTAACCTATTGTGCCGCCAAGCTTTTTTCGCGTTATGTTGGTTGCGGGGGCTCGCAACCAACGATTCCTGCGATTGGTCACCCATGGCCCGCGGATCGCTCTTACCTGTCCGAATCGTCCAGCAAGGCATCCAGCAACATATGCCGGACTTCCGCGAATGGATTGACCACCGTTACACCGCCCCAGGTGAAGCCTTCCTGCATGTCTTCCGAAAGAAGCAGTCGGGACCCCGCTTGCGAAGACGCCGATAAGATCACCGCGTCCCAAATACCGAATCTGTGAGACGTCGCCAGATCAACGGCCGTTTGCATGACCTCTCCGGATGTCTCGACGACGGAGAATGCGTCACGCCAGCTGAGCAAGGCTTCACGCGCCTCGTCCCTTGACCTGCCCGCCTTACGCACAAGGACGTTGAAAAGCTCCCCGAGCACCTGAACCGGTATAACGGTGGCATCCGCCGGTAAGCGCCTCAAAAGGGAAAGGGCCATATCCTGCCTGTCCGCTCCATTCACGCCTTCCGCGTAAGCGAGAAGATTGGTATCGAGCGCGACCTTCACCGATCATCCTCATACAGTTCATCTCGTGTCCACGGTTCGGCATTCACAACTGACTGCCGTTCAAGACGGGACAAAAGAGCATTGCGAGCACCAGTCGCCACATTTTCGCGCCTGTCCGCAGGAATGATCCGTGCCACGGGTCGTCCATGACTTGTAACGACATAACTATGCCCTTCCCTGACGCTGCGCAGGATGAGAGAGAATTTGCGATTTGCATCGGCTGCCGAAACAGCTTCCTCCATTGTCGCCTCCATAAAGTAGTTATATTAACTACACTAGTCGCAAAGCAGCGCCTCTGCAAGAGCCTTTTCGATAGCTACCTGCAACGAATAGACCTCTTTGCTTTCCGCCTGGCACCGCCGTCAGAGGTGGAGCGCAGACGCTCGCTAGGCTGCGGCATTTGCGAACACGGCCACGTCGTCGCCGATGGCGACGAAGGTCGCGGCGAATTCGACATAGTGCCGGGCGAGCGCAAGGTCGCCGATCAGGATGCCGGCAGCCTTGCCGTGCGACTGGTTCAGGAGCGGCCTTCTCCACTTTGGCCCGCATTTGCGGCGCGCCCGGATTGCCGAGGTACCCCATGTTGGCGGCAAGATCGGCCGTGCTGGTTATCCGGAGTGGGAGAATTTGCAAGCGCCAGTGTTTGCGGGGTCCCGATTGAACAGAGACTTGTAACTATTAGCCTCTTACGAACCTCAGCTAACATGTCCGGTTTTGGGGCCACCTCCGGACCTTCGCTAATGATGTCTCCAAGGTCCGCTTATCGACCCCCGTTGCCGCCACTGGGTTTGCTCGCGCTATGGCGCAAGTGGACTGCATTCCGGTCATTCCTGAGTTTGATCACAAAGCTGTCTGGGAATAAACTGGCTGAGGAAAGCCCGTGATCATGAAACCAATGAATGAAGAGCACCTCGCGGTCCTGCGCAGGCACATGGTCGAGTTGATTGCAATCCATGTTGAGCTTGCGAGCGAAGAGCTTGGCAGGGCGGCGCTCGATGAGCGGGTGATGGCTGCGATGCAGCGGGTGCCGCGGCATCTCTTCGTGCCAGCCCCGCTTGCGCCGTATGCCTACCAGGACATGCCGCTGCCGATCGGCTTCGATAAAACCATCTCGCAGCCCTTCATCGTCGCTCTCATGACCGATCTCCTCGCTCCCCAACCGCACGAGGCAGTGCTCGAGATCGGCACCGGCTTGGGCTACCAATCCGCAATCCTCGCGGAGCTCGCCGGGCAGGTCTGGAGCGTCGAAATCATCGAGGAATTCGCAAGCCGTGCCGAGGCTCTGCTGCCGGGCCTGGGCTTTATTAATGTCGGCATTCGTGTCGGAGACGGGTCCCGCGGCTGGCCTGAGCACGCCCCGTTCGACAAGATACTGGTCACGGTGGCGGCCGAGCGGTCGCCGCCGGCATTGCTTGAGCAGCTCAAGCCCGACGGACGCCTGGTTATGCCGTTGGGATCTGAAAAAGAACAGTTCCTAACTGTCATTGACAAAGAAACGGCAGGGCAACTCAAGATTCGCAAACTCATCGCGGTTCAGTTTAGTCTGCTCGAAACGGTCTAACGCGACGTCGGACATCGGGCGCGACCGCACCTCTCCGATCGTACACAGAAGTCAAATTCTGCCGGTCTGCACCGTTGGCGGACGTGAAAGTTCGACCCGTCTCGCCTGCCTTCACCGTCGGCTGATCGAGCGTCAGGGTCATCGGACCTCCGCCTTCGCCGCCCTCCGTCATCTTCACTGTGTCGCGGCAAAAGAGAGGACACGGACGAGCAAGCAACGGCCAGAGCCGCAAACGCCTAAAACCTATATCGCATATTTTCACCTCAATGGAGCAGCCTGGCGACCTGCGTAGCAGGCAGACCTGACAGCTGCCTGAACAAGAGTGAAGGGCGGTGCAGTAGACAACGGTAATTCGATCGTGATTCGGGGGGCTTCTGCGGACGGTCGGTCATTGCCGATCATCTCCCCAGATACGGATCGGGGTGACTGCGGCTGTGGCTGCTCCGGTAGCGATTGCTCGCCTCCATGTAGCTCTAACGTCATCGGTCAAGCTCCTGCTACTGGCGGCAAGGATCCCAGCGACTCTCGCCAACAGCGCCGATCGGACAAATCGAAACGACATCGTCTTTCGCTTTACGTGGACACCGGAAACGCTAGATGTGCCTTTCGCGCCTTCGCGATACAATGGTGCGATGGGTGATCTGCTGACTGTCAATGCATCACGAGCCTCCGGAATCTTTTTAGTGCAAGAAACCAGAGGCTAGCACGCATCGTTGCCGGTTTTTCATGACATCCCGTTCGACAATTTAACACGAGTCAAACGGGCAACATTCCAGTCCAACCGGAAGCAAGTGATCAGGCGCGTGTGTCACGTGAGACTGTTGCATCGAGATTGGCAATCTGACGCTGTATCACGTGATAGCGTTGGACGGGTAACATGCCATCGTTCCGAGCCGCCTGGAGGGCTTCATTGCGGACCATGGCTTCCTCCGAACGGAGATCCCGAACTTCCGCGGGGCTGAGCAGCCCACGCCGGTGGTCAGCCACGATACGACCATCGACGGCATGGATCTCGCCGAGGACCGTGTCCAACCGGGTGTCCGAGACGAAGAGGGGGATCGGATCCACAAGGGGGTCGTCGTGGTGGAACTCGTGTTGATACCAATGATCGCGATCATCCCAATGATCGCGATGGTCAAACCCGCCGGCGCGCGAGTCATGTGAATCGTGGGAAGCAGAACCCGCGGGAGCGGCATAAGCGGCTGCGAGAGGGGCAGACATGAGGATGGCGGTGAGCGCCGTTGTAACGATCAAAGAGCGCATTTTTTGCATCTCCTGAAATGTGGAGGCCGACTTCTTGTCGTCCTCCTGCTGGCAGGTCGTCCAGTTCCGTCGCGTCACGGTGGTCATCCATCGCCGGCGGTTCTCGGCCTGCATAGAGCCTAGCGCCTTGCCGTCGCGAGGTGTAATTAATAAAAGATAATCTTTCCGGCACTGGACATTCCGCAATCCGGCCAACTTCGTCGCGATAACTCGCGTGCCGCAGAACGTGTCGTATATAGGCGCCGCCTTATTGCAACAAGTCGGCTGGACTAGGATCAAGTTGACGAAACTGCTGCATTGCAGTCCGGTGCGTATGGCCTTCCGCGAACCAGCATTGAACCGATACATGAACAAGATGACATCCGGTGTCAGCACTACCGTCGTGGAATTCGCGCAGGGATCCGGACGTGTTGCGCTGGAATGGCCAGGCCGCCCATCGGGCACTGGCGAAGATCTACGACGGAACATTCGCGGGCGTTGATGGCTGCAACGACGGCAGCGCCTTCTGCGGCGTCCAACCGCCACCCAAAGCCTGAAATAGGCTGCTGACCGCCAGCAGCTTCGACAGCCGCACCTGCACCAAGGTATTCTCGGCGGTAAAGAGCGTCTGCTGCGTCTGCAATACGGTGATCTGATTGACGGTGCCGGCGCGCAACTGGGTTTCCGCTACGTCGAAGGCCCGGCGGGAACTGGTAACGACTTTGGTTTGCAACCCCTCCTGCAGGGTGAATTGCTGAAGGGCAACCAGCGCTTTTTCGACGTCGGCGAATGCCGACAGTACGGCCTTGCGATAGGCCTGCAGGTTCTCCAGCTGCACGCCCTTTGCCTGCTTGAGCTGGCTCTCCAGCAGGAAGCCATCGAAGATCGGCTGCGTCATGTTTGCAGCAAGAGTGTAGAACCAGGCCCCCGGCCCGAACAGCGACGCGAGCGCCGCACTTTGGAAGCCGGTTTGACCCGTCAACGGGATTTGCGGGAAGAACGCCGCGCGCGCCGCTTCCACACTGAAGTTGGAGGAGGCAAGCTGTGCCTCGGCCTGCCGAATATCCGGGCGCTGGTTGAGCAGTTCCGATGGCAAGCCCGGAGTGACGCGCGGAACGGCGATTTGCGTGGTCGATCCGCCGAGCACCTTAAAATTGACAGGCGCACGCGCCACCAGCACAGCTAACGCCGCGATGTTCTGCCGCAACGTCACCTCGAGCGGAGGAATCGATGCACGCTGCGTCGACACCAGCGCCTCCTGCTGCGACAGATCAAGTTGCGATGCTGTTCCGGCGTTGAACTGCTGCTTGATGAGACCAAGGATGCGCTCGGCCGCGCCAAGATCATGGCGGGCGATGCGCAATTGATCCTGGGCGGCCAAAATCTGGAAATAAGTGTTCGCGACCGTCACCATCGTCGTCAGCGTCACCACTTCGCGATTGTAGCGAGCGACGGTTGCACTTTCTTCGGCGGCATAGAGCGAGGCGCGGTTCTTTCCCCAAAAATCGACCATATAACTCCCGGTGAGCCCTAGATTGAACTGCGAAGACATGCCGGCACCTCCTGGGTCACGGACCCGCTCTGCCATCGCCGTTCCGGTGACTGTCGGCAGCAGCGCAGCCCCCGAAACCCCGACCTGGGCGTCCGCTTGGGCGATCTGGGCGATGGCGGCCGCGACATCGAGATTACGGGTCTGCGCGTCCTCCATCAGCGAAGTCAGCTCTTGGGAGCGAAAACCCCGCCACCACTCCAGCGCCGGAACGGCGGCATCGGGCGCGCGCGTCTGTTGCTCGCGATATTTGTCGGGGATATTAAGACCGAGTTCGGGATGCTCGGTGGCGAGAGTGCAGCCGGACATTCCCGTGCCTAACACAAGCGCGGCGAGAGCGGGCCTGGTGGCAAAAGACAGCGACTTCAACGAAATGTAACGCATCTGGTGCCCTTCTGAGCTGTAAAAATTGAGTTGTATCCAAAGGTCTCAAATCCCCTTGAGAAGACCGCAATGCCAGCATTTTGAACCGCCCCGCACGCCATCATTCGCCCGGTGGAAATGCCGAGCCGCTCGCGGACGGCGTTACGCTGGCGCGCCGACACCAAAGCCTCAATCGGTCCACATACAGATAAATTACCGGTGTTGTATAAAGCGTCAGGATCTGGCTGAGGATGAGGCCGCCAACGATCGCGATGCCGAGCGGCCGCCGCAACTCGCTGCCCTCCCCCGTGCCGATCACAAGCGGCACCGCGCCTAGCAAGGCGGCCGCAGTCGTCATCATGATCGGCCTGAAGCGCAGCAAACAGGCTTCGTAGATCGCTTCGACGGACGTTAGCCCCCGCGTGCGCTCTGCGTCGAGCGCGAAATCGATCATCATGATCGCATTCTTCTTCACAATGCCGATCAGCAGGATGACGCCGATCAAGGCCATGATGCTGAACTCGGTGTGGAACGCCATCAACGCCAGTAGCGCACCGACGCCCGCAGACGGCAAGGTCGAGAGAATCGTGACCGGGTGGAAGAAACTTTCGTAAAGAATGCCGAGCACGATGTAGATCGTCACCATCGCAGCCAAGATAAGATAGGGCTGATTTCTGAGCGAATCCTGGAAAACCTTGGCGGTGCCCTGAAAGGAACCATGGATCGTCGCCGGTACGCCGATCCGGTTCATCGTCGCCTCGATCGCGGCAACGGCCATGCTCAGCGAGACATTGGGCGCAAGGTTGAACGAGATCGTGTTCGCGACCAGCAGGCCCTGATGGTTAACGGCGAGCGGAGTTGATCCTTGCGCGAAATGAGCAACGCCCGACAACGGAACCATCGGCTCTTGGTCGGTACTGACCGCCGAGCCGGTTGACGAGGCGCTGCGGCCGGTGGCGCCAATCGAATTGGTGGCGAGATTGCGTTCTTCATCCGCGGCAACCGTGTTGATCGAGGACGCTTGCCCCGCGGCCACGAAAGTACCCGCCACCGCATTGGTCGCCTGCGACCCGCCGACCGAGCCACCCGCCGCGCTGACGTAAACATCCTTCAGCGTCTCGGGATTTTGCCAAAACCGCGGCGCAACCTCCATGATGACGTGGTACTGATTGCGGGCGGCGTAGATGGTCGAGACCTGGCGCTGCCCAAACGCGTCATAGAGCGTATTGTCGATTTGGTTGACCGTGATCCCAAGCCTGGCAGCGGTGTCCCGATCGATCACCAGGTCGGATTCGAGTCCCTTGTTCTGCTGATCGCTGTTGACGTCGGCGAGAACCGGCACGCTCTGAAGCGCGGCCGCGATCTTCGGGCTCCATTCATTGAGCTCTTCGAACGTCGAGCCCTGCAGTGTGTACTGATACTGCGCATTGCTGGAGCGCCCGCCGGCGCGAATATCCTGCACAGCCTGCAGAAACAGCGTGGCCCCCGGCACCACGGCGAGCTCTCGCCGCAGACGGCCAATGACCCGATCGGCGGAGATCTTGCGCTCGATGAGCGGCCGCAATGACACAAAGACATTGCCGGAGTTGGTCTGCCCGTTGCCAGTGAAGCCGACTACCGTCTCGACTGCGGGATCCTTTTTGACGATGGAGACGAATTGCGCGAGCTTCTGCTGCATCAATTGAAACGAAATGCTCTGATCTGCCTGGATCGACCCGACCAGCCGTCCGGTATCCTGCTGCGGAAAGAACCCCTTCGGGATGATATCGTAGAGATAAAAATTCAGGCCCAGGACTGCAGCCAGGATCAGCATCACCGATCGCGGATGGCGCAACGCAACGGCAAGGGTCCGGCGGTAGCCGTTCAGCAATGCTTCAAAGTAGCGCTCGCCCGCCTGATATATCCGTCCATGCGGGCCATGATCCTTGCGGAGCAATACCGCGCACATCATAGGCGTGGTCGAAAGCGAAACCGCCAATGAGATCAGTATTGCGACCGAGATGGTGACGGCAAATTCTCGAAACAGCCGGCCAATGATACCGCCCATCAACAGGACAGGGATGAAAACCGCAATGAGCGACACGCTCATCGACAGCACAGTGAAACCGACCTCCTTCGCGCCGACCAGCGCGGCGTCCAATCGTGACATTCCCGCCTCGATATGGCGCGTGACGTTTTCGAGCACGACAATGGCGTCGTCCACGACGAAGCCGGTCGCCACCGTGAGCGCCATCAGCGAGAGATTGTCGAGGCTGTAGCCCATGAGGTACATGGCCGCGAAGGTTGCGACCAGCGAGACCGAGACGGCCACTACAGGCACGAGGGTGGCCAGCCAGCTTCGCAGGAATGCGAACACCACCATGATCACCAGCAAGATGGCGATGATCAGCGTGCGCTCGACATCCCGTAGCGACGACCGGATGGTCGTCGAGCGGTCGACGGCGACGTCGATATCGATCGCGGGAGAAACAGAGGCGCGCAGCTGTGGCAGCTGCGCCTTCACGCGGTCGACGATGCCGATGATGTTGGCGCCGGGTTGCCTGAATAGAGTTACCAGGATGGACGGCTTGCCGTTGGCGAGGCCGTCGTTTCGGAGATTCTCGACTGAGTCCGTAACTTCGCCGACGTCCGCAAGGCGCACCGCGGCCCCGTTGCGGTAGGCAATGATCAGCGACTTGTAATCCTCCGATCGGATGGCCTGATCGTTGGCATAAATCTGATATCGCTGCGGCCCGACATCGATTGCACCTTTTGGGCTGTGCGCATTGGCGCTAGCGAGCGCCGCGCGCACGTCCTCCAGACCGATGCCGTATTTGTAGAGCGCCTGAGGAATGAGTTCGACTCTGACCGCGGGCAGCGAACCCCCGCCTACGATGACCTCGCCTACCCCCTCGACCTGGGACAGCTTCTGCGCCAAGACCGTGGAGGCGGCATCATAGAGCATGCCGCGCCTCAGAGTATCGGATGTTAGGCTCAGGATCAGGATCGGGGCGTCTGCCGGGTTGACCTTGCGGTAGGTGGGATTGGCGCGCAGGCTCACCGGCAAATCGGCGCGCGCCGCGTTGATGGCAGCCTGAACGTCGCGTGCGGCGCCATTAATGTCCCGATTGAGGCCGAACTGCAGATTGATGCGCGTGGAGCCCACCGAGCTCGATGAGGTCATTTCGGTAACATCGGCAATTTGACCGAGATGCCGCTCTAGCGGACTGGCGACCGTGGTTGCCACGTCCTGAGGGCTCCCGCCGGGCAATATTGCCTGCACCGAAATGGTCGGGAAATCGACGTCCGGCAACGGCGATACCGGCAGCTTGAGAAATGCGATGGCTCCCGCAACCGCTAATCCTAATGTCAGAAGCGTCGTGGCTACGGGCCGGCGAATGAAGGGGGTCGACAGGCTCACGTCCTCAGTTCCCCTCGCCCGCCCGGCCCATCTCGGCCGACGGCGCGGAAAAGCGCGCTGCGAGCCGGTCGAACCAGAGATAGATTACCGGCGTCGTGAACAGCGTCAGCAACTGGCTGACCAGCAGACCACCGACAATGGTGATGCCGAGCGGATGCCGCAGTTCGGAGCCTGCGCCTGGCCCCAGTATCAGCGGCAACGCGCCGAGCACCGCAGCCAGTGTAGTCATGAGGATCGGACGGAACCGCAGCAGGCACGCCTGATGGATCGCTTCTCGCGGAGATTTGCCCTCGTTGCGCTCGGCATTGAGCGCAAAGTCGATCATCATGATGGCATTCTTCTTCACGATGCCGATCAGCAGGATGACGCCGATGATCGCGACGATCGTCAGATCGTCGCCCGCGGCCATCAGCGCCAGTAGCGCGCCTATGCCGGCCGACGGTAATGTTGACAGAATGGTCAAGGGGTGGATGAAGCTCTCATAGAGCACACCCAGCACGATGTACACGGTGACAATTGCGGCGAGGATCAGCAAAAGTTGATTGGATAAAGACGCCTGGAACGCCTGCGCTGCACCCTGGAAGCTGCTGATCACGCTCTGCGGCAGACCGATGTCCGCTTGCGCCTGCTTGATCGCGGTCATGGCCTCACCGAGCGAGGCGCCCGGCGCCAGGTTGAAGGATATGGTGGATGCCGGAAACTGTCCGAGATGCGACACCTGCAGCGGCGCTGTTTCCTCGCGCATCGTGGCGACGACGGACAGCGGCACTAGCGCAGTGCCGACGGAGGATGGAAGATAAATTGCCGATAGCGACTGCAGCGATCTCTGCTGGGAGGGATCCGCCTCGAGGATAACGCGATACTGATTGGAGTTGGTGAAGATCGTGGAGACGATGCGCTGGCCGTATGAATCGTAAAGTGCGTTGTCGATCGTCGCCGGCGTAATGCCAAACCGCGCCGCCTGATCGCGGTCGACGTCGACGAAGACGGACAGGCCATGCTCGGAGGCATCGCTGGTGACGTCCGCCAGTTCCGGGAGTTGGCGCAGCCTTTCGACTAACTTCGGCGTCCATTGGGCGAGCTGCGCCGAATCAGCATCCTGAAGAATGAACTGATACTGCGTACGGCTGACCGTTCCCTCGATGGTCAAATCCTGAACCGGCTGCATATAAAGCGTGATGCCACCCAGCGATCCGGTGCTGCTCTTCAAGCGCTGCATGACGGTCGTGATATCGGACTTACGCTGATCGCGCGGTTTCAGATTGATCAGAATTCGGCCGTTGTTGGCGGTGGTGTTTGTGCCGTCGACGCCGATAAACGAGGACAAGCTCTCAACATCCGGATCCTGGAGGATCACGCCAGCGAGCTGCTGCTGCCGCTCCGCCATGGTGGCATAGGACACCGACTGCGGAGCCTCAGAAATCGCCTGAATGACTCCAGTGTCCTGCAGCGGAAAGAATCCCTTGGCAATGACGACATACAGCAGACCCGTCAGTGCGAATGTCGCCAATGCCACCAACAGGACGAAGGTCTGGCGGTCGAGCATCCAGTTGAGCACGCGGCCGTAGGTCGCGATGATGCCGCCAAACGCCCGACGGCTATAGCGCTGGAACGCATTCTCGTGGGCCTCGCCTGCGTGCTTCAACAATTTGGCGCAGGCCATCGGCACAAGCGTGAGCGAGACCACCGCGGAAATGAGAATCGTGACCGACAGGGTGACGGCGAACTCCCGGAACAGCCGGCCGACCACGTCACCCATGAACAACAGCGGAATCAGTACCGCTATCAGGGATACCGTGAGCGAGATGATGGTGAAGCCGATCTGCTCGGAGCCGCGAAGCGCGGCCTGCAGCGGCGGGACGCCGTCCTCGACGTAGCGGGAGATGTTCTCGATCACCACGATGGCGTCATCGACCACGAAACCGGTGGCGATTGTGAGAGCCATCAGGGACAGATTGTTCAGGGTGAATCCGAACAGGTACATGCAGCCGAGCGTCCCGACCAGCGACAGCGGGACCGATAGGCTCGGGATCAGGGTTGCGCGCGCGCTGCGCAGGAACGCGAAGATCACCAGCACCACCAGGATGACGGCGAGCACCAGTTCGTATTCCACGTCCTGCACAGAGGCGCGGATGGTGGTCGTTCTGTCGGTGAGAACGGTAACATCGACCGCGGCAGGCAGAGTGGCCTGCAGTTGTGGCAACAGCGCCTTGATCCCGTCGACCACGGAAATGACGTTGGCGCCGGGCTGTCGCTGAATGTTCAGGATAATGGCGGGCGTCTTGTTCATCCAGGCGCCGAGCTTGTCGTTCTGGGGGCCGTCGACGACGTCGCCGATATCGCTTAATCGGACCGGCGAGCCGTTCTTGTAGGCGATGACGAGCGACTTGTAGTCGGCGGCATTCCGGATCTGATCATTGGCATTGATGGTGTAGGCGCGCATCGGCCCATCGAAATTTCCCTTCGGCGAATTGGAATTGGCGTTGCCGAGGGTCGTGCGCAGGTCGTCGATGTTGAGGCCGTAGGCCGCGAGTTTGCGGATATCGGCCCGGACGCGTACCGCCGGCCGCTGGCCACCGCTGATGTTGACAAGTCCGACGCCGGGAAGCTGGGAGATCTTCTGCGCCAGACGGGTGTCGACGAAGTCCTCCACCTGCGTGAGCGGCATCGTGGCAGACGTCAACCCAAGTGTCAGAATCGGCGCATCGGCGGGATTCACTTTGGCATAGATCGGCGGCGCTGGCAGATCTGCGGGCAATAGATTGCCTGCCGCATTGATAGCGGCCTGCACCTCCTGTTCAGCGACATCGAGCGAAATACTCAAGCCAAACTGGAGTGTGATGACCGATGCCCCGGCCGAACTTACCGAACTCATCTCGTTGAGGTTGGGCATCTGCCCCAACTGCACCTCCAGGGGGGCGGTGACTGACGATGTCATCACATCTGGGCTTGCGCCAGGATAGAAGGTCTGCACCTGGATGGTTGGATAGTCCACTTCCGGCAACGCTGCGACTGGCAAGAATCGAAATGCGACCATGCCGGATAGCATGACTGCGATCATCAGCAGCGTGGTTGCTACCGGCCGCAGTATGAACGGCTGCGACGGATTCATTGCTTTTTTCCGCTTTCCGAGCGCTTCTTGCCGTCGGACCCGTCGTGGTCGGGCGACTTGCTGACATCGGCTTCCGTTCGCACGTTGATTCTGGCGCCGTCGCGCAGCTTGTCGGCACCGTCGACCACGATTCGGTCGCCCGGTGCCAGTCCAGATAGGACCTCGATATGGTCACCGTCCGTCACCCCAAGACTGACCTTGCGGACCGACACGGTGTTGTCCGCATTGATGAGATAAACGTAAGGTCCGGGAACACCGCGCAGAACGCCTGCGGTCGGCACTACAACAACGTCCTTGTGAGTGTCGACCAGCAGTCGGATGTTCACGAACTGGTTCGGATACAGGTTTCTGGTATCGTTAGGGAATTGCGCCCGCAGCTTGATCGTCCCAGTGGTGGGATCGATCTGGCTATCAAAGGTTTGCAGGATGCCATCGGCGAGACTGTTGGCGCCGCTGCGATCATAGGCGGTCGCGGGCAGCGTCGCGCCGGCCTCCAGCCGCTTGGAAATCGCCTGCAGATTGTCCTCGGGCAACGTGAACAGCACGCTGATAGGCTGCAGCTGAGTGATGACAACGAGGCCGTTAGGATCGCCCGGCGTGACATAGTTGCCCTGATCCACCTGGCGCAGTCCAACTCGGCCATCGAGCGGCGACAGGATCTGGCAATATTGCAGATTCACTTCGGCGGCCTTGACCGCGGCGCGGTCGGCTTCCACCGTACCTTGGTCCTGCGCTACCAAGGCCACCTGGGTGTCCAGCGTTTGGTGCGGAATGGCGTTCTGCGCCGCCAAACCTCGATAGCGGGTAAGATCGACCTGCGCACCATTCAGCAGTGCTTCGTCGCGCGTCAGATTTCCGGTTGCCTGTGCGAGGGCGGCCTCGTAGGGCCGCGGATCGATTTCCGCGAGCAGATCGCCTTTCTTGACTTCCTGCCCTTCCTTGAAATCGATCTTCATCAAATAGCCACTGCTCTGAGCTTTGACGGTGACCGTCGCAAGCGAGGTGACCGCGCCAAGCGCGTTGAGATTGATGGCGATGTCGCTCCTGCCGACAACTTCGGGGACGATCGACATCGCCCCGGCCGTGCGCCTATTGCTCGCCGGCTCCGGCTCACCACCTTGCCGGGTCCACCAGACCAGCGCTCCGATCAGCAGCAGCGCCACCAGAACGGTGAGCGACGTCGCGCGTTTGCGTAATTTTTGCGCCATGGTCTGTGGCGCTCCGGGAAACTCTGCCTCCTTGAGATGCTTCAACGACTGGTCCATAACTCACCATCGATCTCATCGTCGGCCGACTTGAAGCGCGGCGCTTTCGAACCATTTGCTTATTGCTCCACCGATTGATCGCACCGGGGACATTTGTAGAGGAACCGTTCCGCGATAAGAAAGCTTTCGTGACGGCCATCGCATCCCTGCGCTCGGAGTGTGTCCGAAGATGATGCGATGCATTATTTGAGCATTAGTGGCGCGGCGTGTCCCGTTAATAATCGGTAAGCCTCGCTCGGAGGGTTCGGAGATCCCGACGAGCGGTTATTGAAAAACGAGACAATGTTTGAGGCAACTAGCCTGAGCCTAGTAACGCTCGCGCTGACTCAACGAGGGATGAACCGCACCGGGCGCCGTTTCAACGAGCTTCTGAAGGCGCGACTGAGTCCGTCAGACGCCGCACCAATGCGATACTTCCACATCGCGAGGCGGCGCTCCGCCGATACCGCGCTCGAGAACGTCAATATACCGGTGCGGGCAGGACAGATGAGATGGCGAACTCAAAAAGATTATTGCGCAAGTTCTATCAACAATCGATCGCCCACCAAGACCATGAAAAAACTGTAACTTGTCTCTGATCTCATTGAGAGCGAGACTTCTCTCGCGCTGGATCGATGAGGTGATGGATATGTCAGACTTGGAGTTGCTAGTCAGACGCCGGATGCAGCAAGTATGCGCCAAAGGAACATCCGCAGTGCAAATACCCGGATCGTGCAAGAAACCTTCAACAGCATGGACGTCGCCCAATCTAACGCCCCCCACACGGCTTCTCGCAGTCGAGAGCAAAGAGCAGGTTGAGGTTAAACGCAGGCCCAGCTCGTGAATGTATTTCGACCTGCGGCCGGAAATCGCGTTGATGACAGATGTCGTCTCAGCGCGGGCTTCAATAGCTGCCCCATGCCTTCGAGGTTGTCATGCCAACCGCCATCAATCCCCACTCCGCTATTGTCCTCATCGCCGGCGGCAGCTCCGTCATAGTCAACGGTCGCAGCCGGGTAGAAGCTCGACCGCGCCGAGCACGATCACCCCTGCCTTCAGACATTCGTCAACGACATAGGCGGGCCCAAAGAACGAGACGTACCGGCCGTCTTCATCCGCTGGAGGACTTTGGCTCCAACGTCCTCATCAAGCACGCGGGCATCCAGCACCGCATCTCTCTGGCGGAGGGCAACGCCCTAGTTGGTGCACCTCAACCACTTGCTTGTGCCAATCATCCTTACCCACGCACGGCCGAGCATGATCGTCGATGGGTGCGCACATTCCGCGGCCGATTGCCCTATCTGCTGCGCCTGCAAAAAGGCGCCTCTGACCCGTGAGATCGCTGTGGTGCCGAAAGCCGATGCCAGCCGTTGCGGCGGCCCGGCGAAAGGCGGGCACCAAAGCTTCTTCCCCGTGCCGACCAAAAGATATCCGTTGTCCAACAGCCTAAAGGTAGGCTTTGCCATGGCCGAACCAGAACTTTCCAAAAAACCCCGCCACCCCGCGAGCCGTACTGGTTCCGGCCTTCTTGTCCTTTTGTTGGCGGTCACCGGCGCCGGCACACTGTGGTTCAGACATGACGATCAGACCATTGCCGCCATTCCGCCGCCGGACCCGGCAGTTCCCGTGCATGTCGAAACGGTCATGAGGACGGACGTTCCGATTTACCTTTCGGGGCTCGGAACGGTCCAGGCTTTCAACACCGTAACCGTAAAAACCCAGGTCGACGGAACATTGCAGGACGTCCGCTTCCGGGAAGGCCAGGCGGTTAGGAAAGGCGATGTTCTGGCGGTAGTCGACCCCCGTCCGTTCCAGGATACGTATAACGAGGCTCTGGCCAAGCTCAACCAGGACCAGGTCAATCTTGCGAATGCCAAAGTGACCCTCGATCGGGACGTAAAAATCGTTGGCCAGAGCATCACGCAGCAGACGCTGGACAACCAGCGCGCCACTTATAACCAGCTGGCGGCGCAGGTGGAGCAGGACCAGGCTGCAAAAAGCGATGCGGCCACGCAGCTATCGTATACGCAGATCACGTCTCCTCTGGATGGGCGCACCGGCATTCGGCTGGTCGATCAGGGCAATATTGTGCACGCCACTGATACGACCGGATTGGTCGTTATCACGCAGACCCAGCCGATTTCGGTGATATCGACTCTGCCCGAGGACGACCTTCCGGGATTACAGGCCGCATTGAACGGCGGCACAGTCGCGGTCACCGCGTTGACGAAGGATGGCACCAAACTCGGTGATGGAACATTGACTTTGATCGATAACGAGATCGATCAGACCACCGGCACCGTTCGCCTGAAGTCCAGCTTCCCCAACAAAAGTGAAACCCTGTGGCCGGGTCAATTCGTTGAGCTGCGCGTACGTCAGCAGCTGCAACATGATGCCACTACGGTGTCCTCCTCCGCCGTGCAGAGGGGTCCGGCCGGCTTCTTCGTCTACGTCGTAAAGGCCGACAACACCGTGGAGGCGCGGCCGGTAACGATAGGACAGGTCGCGAACGGCCGCGCAAGCGTGGCAACCGGACTGACCCCGGGGGAGCGTGTGGTGACATCCGGTCAGTACCGCCTCGAACCCGGTATAAAGGTCGTCGCCCAGGATGACATCAAACAGTTGACAGCCGCCAGCCAAAAAGGTTGAAAACAAATGTCGATTTCTTCGCGGTTCATCGAGCGTCCGATTGCCACGTCGCTCCTCATGGTCGGCGTGCTTGCCATCGGCATAGCTGCCTATCCGCTCCTGCCAGTGGCGCCGCTGCCCGAAGTTGACTTTCCCACCATCGCGGTCACCACCCAGCTTCCGGGCGCAAGCCCGCAGACGATGGCTTCCTCCGTGACCCAGCCTCTCGAACACCAATTCGGCGAGATTCCCGGCGTCACCGAAATGACATCCGTCAGCACGCAGGGAAGCAGCGCCATCACGCTGCAGTTCGATCTCAACCGCAACATAGACGGCGCTGCCCAGGATGTGCAGACTGCCATCAATGCCGCCGCGGGCCAGTTGCCGACGGACCTTCCGGCGCCGCCGACCTATCGCAAGGTGAACCCCGCCGACTCTCCTATACTCACTTTGGCAATGACCTCCGACACACTGCCCCTGACGAAAGTCGATGACTATGCCGAAAACGTTCTGGCCCAACGAATCAGCGAGGTTTCGGGCGTGGCGCAGGTTTCGATTTTCGGCCAACAGAAACCGGCGGTGCGGATCCAGGTCGATCCGAACAAGATCGCGGCGCTCGGTCTCTCGCTCGAAGATATTCGTACCGCTATCGACGCCAATACGTCGAATGGTCCGAAAGGGGAGATACAGGCACCGAACCATACCTATACCGTCTACGACAACGACCAGATCCTCGAGGCCGGACCCTGGAATGATGCGATCGTCGCCTATCACAATAGCGCACCGGTCAGGGTGAGCGATATCGGCAAGGCGATCGACGGTCCCGAAAACACGCAGCTGCAGGCTTGGGCGAACGGCAAGCCGGCAATCCTGTTGCCGATCTTCAAGCTTCCCGGCGCAAACGTCATCGATACCGTCGACAAGATTAAGGCAATGCTGCCGGCCTTGCAGGCGACGGCCCCGCGCGCCCTGCATGTCTCCATCCTCAGCGACCGCACCACGACCATCCGGGCCTCGGTCAAGGACGTCGAACAGACGCTGATGATCACCATCGTGCTGGTGGTGATGGTGATCTTCCTCTTCCTGCGCAATTTCTGGCCGACGGTGATCCCGAGCATCACGGTGCCGCTTGCTCTCGTCGGCACGTTCGGGCTCATGTATGTGCTGAATTTCAGCCTCGACAATCTCTCCCTGATGGGTCTTGCCATCTCCGTGGGCTTTGTCGTCGACGACGCCATCGTCATGCTTGAGAACATTCACCGGCACATGGAGGAGGGCAAGTCGGCGATGCAGGCGGCCATCGACGGCTCCAGCGAAATCGGTTTCACCATCATATCCATCAGTCTGTCGCTGATTGCCGTCTTTATCCCGCTTCTCTTGATGGGCGGAATCGTCGGCAGGCTGTTTCGCGAGCTGGCGATTACCATAACGATGACGATCGCGGTTTCGGCATTCGTTTCCCTGACGCTGACGCCGATGATGTGCGCCCGTTGCTTAAAAGAGGAGAGCCACATGCACCACGGCCGGCTCTACATGGCCTCGGAACGGGTCTTTGACGCCATGCTGAACGGCTACCGGCGCTCGCTCGATCTGGCGCTGCGCTACTACCGGGTGACATTTGCGATCTTCATCGCCTCCATAGTCGCTACCGGCTACCTGTTCGTGACAATCCCGAAAGGGTTCTTCCCGATACAGGACAATGGCCTTATCCTCGGTTTGTCAGAGGCAGCGCAGGATACGTCCTTTGCCGAGATGGCAAAGCACCAGCTGGCGCTTGCCCGCATCGTCTCTAGCGATCCTGCAGTCGCCGCCGTCGGCATCGCCGTGGGGGCGAGCGGTGGCCAACCGCTGAACAACGGACGGATGTTCATCACGCTCAAGCCCGAGGACCAGCGGGACGCGTCCGCGAGCGAGGTCATCAACCGGTTGCGTCCAAAGCTTGCACAGGTTGAAGGCGCGGCGCTTTTTCTTCAGCCGGCGCAGGACGTCACGGTCGGGGGGCGAATCGCACGCGCGCAATTCCAATACACATTGCAGGATGGCAATGTCGATGAGCTCAATGAATGGGCGCCGAAGCTGCTGGCCAAGACGAAGACCTTGCCTGAGCTGACAGATGTGGCTAGCGACCAGGAGAATGATGGAGCGACCGTGACGCTCACCATCGACCGCGACCAAGCCTCACGTTTCGGCATATCACCGGAGCTTATCGACGATACCCTCGACGATGCGTTCGGCCAGCGGCAGGTGACGCAATATTTCACTGATCTCAACAGTTATCACGTCGTCCTGGAGGTCTCGCCGGATGCGCAGAGTTCACCCCTTGCGCTCAATCAACTCTATATCAGATCGCCGCTTACCGGTGAACAGGTGCCTCTGAGCCTGCTCGTCAAGCAGACGACACAACCGACCAGCGTCCTGGCGGTCAATCACCAGGCCCAGTTCCCCTCAGTCACCTTGTCGTTCAACCTGGCAAAGGGAGTGGCGCTCAGCCAGGCCGTCTCGGCAATACAGCAGGCCCAGGCTGCTATCAACACGCCTCCGACGTTGACCGGCAGGTTCCAGGGCAATGCTCAGGCGTTCCAGGATTCATTGGCAAGCGAGCCGATGCTCGTGCTTGCCGCGCTAATGGTGATTTACCTCATTCTCGGCATGCTCTATGAGAGCTATATCCATCCGCTGACAATCCTCTCGACGTTGCCCTCGGCCGGTCTTGGCGCCCTCATCATGCTGCAATGCTTCGGTTTCGATTTCACCGTGGTCGCCTTGCTCGGGGTGATCCTCCTGATCGGCATCGTCAAGAAAAACGGCATCATGATCGTGGATTTCGCGATCGCGGCGGAACGCGATCAAGGGCTGAGCCCAGAGGATGCTATCCGTCGCGCATGTCTTCTTCGCTTCAGGCCGATCATGATGACGACCATGTCCGCTCTCCTCGCCGGTGTGCCGCTTATGCTCGGACATGGGACGGGCTCGGAACTTCGCCAGCCACTGGGATATGCGATCGTTGGCGGTCTCATCCTCAGCCAGGCAATGACTCTTTACACGACACCGGTCGTGTATCTCTATCTCGACAGGCTGAACAGCTGGTTCCCGAGGCCGCGCCGAAAGCCGTCCCTCAAGGTTGTTCCCGGCGAGTAGGGGCAGGTTATGGCGGCTCATAAGCGTATTTCACCTCCAGCTCTCGGCTGGACGGTTTTGCCAAACGTCTGGGACGTCATTGCCCTGGTGCTTGTGATCGGCATGCTTGTTCTCGTTGCCTATGGCGCGAGCGAAACGGCGATGCCGATCTCCGTCCTCAACACAGAACCTCTCTCCCTCGATCCGTCACATCTGCCGTTCTATGCTTTGCGGACTATGCTGCGGATGCTGGCGGCGATGGTATTCTCGCTCCTGTTCACCTTCGCCTACGCCGCACTTGCCGCCAAGTGCCGGCGCGCCGAGATGGTGATGATACCGATTCTCGACATCCTGCAGTCGGTACCCATTCTGGGCTTCCTAACCTTCACGGTCATTTTCTTCATGAACCTCTTTCCTGGCCAGGTTCTCGGTGCCGAACTCGCGTCAGTCTTTGCGATTTTCACCAGCCAGGCCTGGAACATGACCTTCAGCATGTATCAGTCGCTGCGCAACGTTCCCAAGGACCTTGACGAGGCGACGCAGAGCTTCCACCTCAGCGGCTGGCAACGTTTCTGGCGGCTCGACGTTCCGTTCGCTACGCCCGGACTCGTCTGGAATGCCATGATGTCGATGTCGGGCGGATGGTTCTTCGTGGTGGCGTCGGAAGCGATCACGGTCGGCGACACGACCGTCACGCTGCCGGGCGTCGGTTCCTACGTTGCCTACGCGATCAAGGAGCAGAACCTGACTGCTGTCACCTATGCGATCGTGACGATGCTCGCGGTGATCATCATCTACGACCAGTTCCTTTTCCGGCCTCTGGTCGCCTGGGCGGACAGGTTTCGCTTCGAGCAGACAGCCTCCGGCGACGCGCCTACGTCCTGGATGCTCGATCTCTTCCGCCGCACCCAGGCCCTGCGCAACCTGGCCACCTACGTCGGAAAGATGGTGCGCACTATTCCGGCGTTACCGATTCCACGACTGCTCAAACTTGCTCCTAGACACCGTGATACGCGGCCGTCGCCGATGATCGACAGGGTCTGGCTGGCGTTCATCATTTGCGGATCGGCATTCATCGCCTGGCAGTTGGTGGATTATCTCAAGAAGACGCTGACGCTGTCCGACGTCGGAACTGCATTCGTCGATGGGTTCTTCACGCTTACACGCGTCATCGTGCTGATGGTTCTGGCAACGCTCGTATGGGTACCCGTCGGGGTCTGGATCGGCCTGCGCCCTAAGCTGGCGGAACGTGTCCAGCCGCTGGCGCAGTTCCTAGCTGCCTTTCCCGCCAACATCGCCTTTCCCGCGTTCGTTGTGCTTATCGTTGATTTCGGGCTCAACACCGAGATCTGGCTGAGCCCGCTGATGGTCCTTGGAACGCAATGGTACATCCTGTTCAACGTCATCGCCGGAGCCAGCGCCTTTCCAAGCGATCTCATGGAGGCTGCACGCAGCCTCCATCTCGGCGGTCGGCAATGGTGGTTCAAGGTCATTCTGCCGGGTATCTTCCCCTACTACGTCTCGGGCGCGATCACCGCATCGGGCGGCTCGTGGAACGCCAGCATCGTGGCGGAAGTAGCGAGCTGGGGCAGCACCCAGCTCACGGCGAGCGGGCTCGGCTCCTACATCGCGAACGCGACAGCGGCAGGGGACTTTCCACGCGTCGTGCTTGGCATCGCCGTCATGTGCGGTTTCGTCACGCTTTTCAATCGCCTGCTCTGGAGGCCGCTCTACGCCTTCGGTGAGCGTCGCCTCCGCCTCGGCTGATCAGGAAGCAGTTTCATGTCGAACAACTTTGTAACGAATGAGCTTATCGACCTCCGCCAGGTCTGCCGATCGTTTCCGAAGGGCAGCGGCGGTGAGGTCGTCGTCCTGGAAAATGTCGATCTCCGCATCCGCGAGGGTGAGATCGTCGGTCTGCTTGGCCGCTCTGGTTCGGGCAAGTCGACGCTCCTCCGCATCATCGCGGGCCTCATCACACCTTCCGCCGGAAATGCCCAATGCCGTGGCGCACCCATCGACGGACCGCCCATGGGGATTTCCATGGTGTTCCAATCCTTCGCGCTCTTTCCCTGGCTGACGGTGCTTCAGAATGTGGAACTGGGGCTCGAAGCTCAGGGGGTGGACCGTGCCGAGCGCCGTTCCCGCGCTCTGGCCGCCATCGACCTCATCGGCCTCGACGGGTTCGAGAACGCCTATCCCAAGGAACTGTCGGGTGGCATGCGCCAGCGTGTGGGGTTTGCCCGCGCGCTCGTCGTCCATCCCGACCTTATGCTGATGGACGAACCGTTCTCGGCGCTTGACGTGCTGACCGCCGAAACGCTGCGCACGGACTTGATCGATCTCTGGATCGAGGGACGTCTTCCCATAAAATCGGTTCTGATCGTGACCCACAACATCGAGGAGGCGGTGCTGATGTGCGACCGCATCCTGGTGTTCTCGTCAAATCCGGGGCGGGTCGCCTCGGAAATCAAGGTCGATCTTCGACATCCGCGCAATCGGCTCGACCCAAGCTTCCGTCAGCTCGTGGACGGCATCTATGCCCTGATGACCGAGCGCGCCGGGCCTCGCGCTCCCTCGGTGGAGGGCATCCAAGGAACCGGCGTCGGGATGATCCTCGATCATGTTTCGACCAACGTGCTGTCGGGCTTGATCGAGGCGCTCGCGGCACCGCCTTACGACGGACGGGCCGCCCTGCCTGTCCTTGCAAGTACCCTTCACCTCAAAGCCGATGAACCCTTTCATCTCGGCGAGGCTCTGCAACTGCTGCGCTTCGCCGAGCTCGACCAGGGCGCTCTCGTGCTGACGGACGTCGGCAGGCGTTTCGCACATCTGGACACGGACGGACGCAAGAAGCTCTTCGCTGATCTCCTGTCCGCCTACGTTCCCCTGGTCAGCTTGATCCAGCGGGTCATCGACGAGCGGCCTTCCCATACAGCACCAGCCACCCGCTTCCGGAACGAGCTCGAGGACTACATGTCGGAAGCCAATGCGGATGAAACCTTAAAGACCGTGATATCCTGGGGGCGGTATGCCGAAGTCTTCGCCTATGACGAGCACTCCGAGATGTTCAGCCTGGAAAATCCAAGCTGAACGGTACCTTAGGCGATACTCGAACTCGCCGCGAAGCACCACGTATCTTGCGGGTCGGTTCTCTTTGCCGTCTCCGAAAACTGCATCACGTCCAGCGAGCCGACGCGCTCAAAATCGACAGGAATTGCAACGCTGGCAGCCGGATGATGCCTATGGAAGCTTCAGCTCGCCAATAGCCTGTGACAGATCGTTGCACGATAAGGCCCGCCAAGTGAAAATGCCGCTATGCGGAAGCCAAATTCCCTCGGCGAAGTTGGAGCTCAGATGTCCGGCAAAGACCCACGCGTAAGAAGTCCTCTGTCGCATCATATTCTGCCAACTTCGAGCACGATGATCGGCATTTGCATGACGCTGATCGGCCTTGTTAAGGTGAAGGAGATAAAAGCCGGGCCGAGCCACGTCGACGAGTACGCAGCTCTTGCCGCCGTAATCTTCCTCGTCAGTTCGGTAACATCTTATCTATCGTTGCGATACGAGGAGAAGGCGGCACTTAGCCAAAAGCTTGAGGTGTTTGCCGATTTCTGCTTCATGATCGGACTCGTCGCGATTGTCATTATTGGCATCTTGTTCGCCTATGCGGTCATCTAGGCGTTCGGCGCGTCCGCGATTGCGAGCGTGAATTTGAGCTGTTCGGTTTCTGACGCAAGGAGATCGTCGCTCCGATTTCATTTCAAGGCGATGCCTGCAATCCTGACGACCCCGGAAGAGGTCGATCTGTGGCTCAGGGGATCGTGGGACAAGGTCAATCACCTGAAGCGTCCTCTTCCCGGCAACATGCTGGTGATTGTCGAACCACCTGTCCCATCCCACGAAGGGCTGCTGCGACGACCATCGATTCGTGCGCACAATTTCCCGGAATGATGTAGCAGATGCCACAACATCGTAGTTCATGTGCCACGACGCCTTGAATGTTCCCCTCAGAAACACACCGACGGCGTCCCCTCAAAGCCTTTGTCGAGCGGCCGCTGCAGTGCCCGGCTGTGCGCCACGATCTGTGCTGCATCCTCGATCAAGGCTCTGACAATGTCAGATGCTGGTAGAATGTCCCCTGACCGCCACTGAGCAGGCTGACGAGCGAGTGCCGCCTTATCGCCGTTGCCATCGGGGTGTGCGGCCAACCTCTTCGCCCTCCCCAGGTCGGGAACCGACTCCGTGGGCGACCATTAGGGGACCTTGGCCTGCCCGATGTTAAGCCCGTTGTCAGATGGGCGGCTCCGTCTCCGCGTTCTAGTCCGCGCGGCTACCATTGCGGCTATCATTGATGACGGAAGGTGCACCATCGGGTCCGCCGCCGTCCAGCGGTCAAGGCGATCACATATCGCAGATCTGCGAGAACGCCGTGCTCGACCAGATGATCTGCGACCCATAGGACGCGGCGAACCTCCACGCCGAGTTGCCCTCAGGGTGCTCGATTCAGCGAGTCCGAGCGCCTGCCACGCCGGGGTTCCCGATCATGAAACCTCGGGTCAGCCGTGACTTTCACGGGTGAGCCTATACAGAAGGACAATTACGCAGCGCGAGCAGAGCCAGTAGCGTTCGATCGCCGATCGCAACCTTTTGAAAGCCCGGTCGCACCTCTTCTTTCAGGAGCATTCAAATGAAGCGCTATGAGGATGAAGACCAGAAGTCCCCATTAGTCGGTCTAGCATTCCCGATCGGGATATATGTGATCTGTCTCGGGGTGTACGTTGCATCCGCCGCACCGGCCGAGGCACCGACCGGGGCCTTCGTATCGGTCGCCGCCGGAGCGCCTGCCCCCTTAGCGGGCACGTGTGCCGCGTCCGAGCAGCAGAGTCCACACGTTCGGTCTCGGGACGATTTTCCACCCACTTCTTTCCGCTACCGGGAGAACCGTGCTGAGATCATTGCGCTGGCCGACGCAGGCAAGTTCGAACTGTCGTACCACCCGAGCGACGAAAAAATTCCAACAGACCAAACCGATTGCATTCGGGAAGTTTCGGATGACGAGTAGCCGTTGCTCTATGGCACGGTGATCAAAACGAAACTCCGATGGCTGTTTGCGCGTCAATTACAGTGGCACGAATTTCGCGGAGGTGTTTCCGCAGCAGGTCGCGCCCAACGGCTTCGTGCAGGCTGCAATCGATCTGCCAGACGACCGGGTCATCACGCTGGATACGCTGGACGACGGCAAGGTGACGGGACGGCTATGCCCGGTGCGGCTCGGCTGGCTCAAGGAACAGCTTAAAGAGGCGAACGGCCGCGCGGTCTATCTTTTCTTGCACCATCCGCCGGCAAAGGTGCATCTGCCGGCACTAGACAGCATCGGGCTTGCCGAACGGGATGCCTTTTTCGACCTGCTGAAAAGCCACGGCGATGTCAGGCATATCTTTGCCGGACACCTGCACCGGCTCGTGACCGGCAAGTGGCACGGTATCCCCTTCACGATCCTGTGCAGCACCAACCATCAGACCGCGTTGGATTTCGTGTCGCCTCAGACCTCAAACTGCTTCGAGCCGCCGCTTTATTCGATCATCCTTGCCGAACAGGATTCGCAGGTCATCCACTTCCATCAGTTTCAAGATTGAGGCCTGATCCGCATTCCGGGAACATTTTCCTATGGCAATAAGGAGGCTTCACGCATTTTGATCGGGGAGGACGATCGCCGCGGATGAAAGGGATCCGACAGCTTGCCAAGCATCTCGACATTTCGATCGGGTCCGTATCCCGCGCGCTGAACGGCAAGGCCGATGTCAATGAGGAAACGCGCAAGCGGGTCCTCCCGGCCACCGAGGAATTCGGCTACGTGGCAAATCAGTCCGGACGCAGCCTGCGCCAGGGGACGTCCAATGTCATCGGCCTGATGATCGAATCCAGCAGGAGCGTCCGGAAGGTGGTGGTCGCCAAGATGCCGGATAACCAGCGGGCAACGCTGGAAGTGCACGGACATATCGCCAGCTATCTGGAGAAGCCGGCTGCCGGTAAGCTCGACACGGAGGCCAAACAAGAAGAACTCCTCCAAAGCTATCTGGAGGAGTTCGATCAGAAACGACTTGCCTGGCAAAGTTTGCAAGTTTGTTTGGTTGCGGGGGCAGGATCTAATCTTCACTTGCGCCCCGAGCAAGTAAAGATGGTTGCGGGGACCGGCGTCGATCATAACTTGCAATCGACGCCAGCAAAGATGGTTGCGGGAGCAGGATTTAATCTTAACTTGCGATCTCCGAGCACCCCGAACCCCTACTTAAGCTTCTGGTTGCCGAGAACCGCATTGGCCCCTTTTTGTAGCGCTGCGTAAACATGGCATGCTAATTCTGCGCTCCTCATCACTCTGGAAGCGGGATGTGCTCATCCCGGTCGTCGACCGGAAGATCGAAGCGCCCCTCGCCCCAGTTCTGTGCCCGCCATTCAGCCTTGGCTTCCTCGATACGCTCCCTGGATGAGGCGACGAAGTTCCACCAGATGTAACGTGGGCCGGAAAGTGTCGCCCCGCCTAAGATCATCAGTCGCGCGCCTTTTTCGCCAGCTGCGACCGTGATCCTGTCGCCAGGACGAAACACCATCATCTGGGGTGCTTCGAACTCCCGGCCGGCGATCGAGATCGAGCCTTCGACAATGTAGATGCCCCGGTCCTCATGATTGTCCGGCATCGGCAGGCGAGCGCCTGCCTCAAGCCTAACATCGGCATAGAATGTCTCGGAAAACATGGTCGCGGGAGCGAACTTGCCATAGGCGTTCCCGAGAATGAGCCTCACCGACACACCGTGGTCCTCGATCATCGGCAGCGTCTCCTTGCCGTGGTGTTCGAACATCGGCGCCATGTCCTCGTGGGCTTCCGGCAAAGCCAGCCAGGTCTGGATCCCGAACAAGCCGTTCGGCCCTGTCCGCGCCGCTGCGGATGTCCGCTCGGAATGGGAAACACCTCGCCCTGCCACCATCCAGTTCAACTCACCGGGACGGATGATCTGGTCAGCCCCGGTGCTGTCACGGTGGTGAAAGTCACCGCGATACAGATAGGTGACCGTGCCAAGACCGATATGAGGGTGGGGCCGAACATCGATGCCCTGGCCGGTCAACAGCTCGGCCGGGCCAGCCTGGTCGAAGAAAATGAACGGTCCCACCATCTGCCGCTTCGGCGCCGGCAAGGCGCGCCGAACCTCGAAGCCGCCAAGGTCCCGGGCCCGGGGAACGATTAGGGTCTCGATCGCGTCGATGCCGACCTCGTCAGGACAGCCTGGTTCGATTGCAGGGTTCCAACTCATGCGCCTTCACCTCATCCGTTGACGATCTCGTGCCTCCGTAGAGCCCAGGGTCGTTGCATGGCCCCAAGTGACTAACGGGTGAGCGCGCCCGCGACTAGTTGCGCGGCGCGGTGAGCTGTGTCGCAAAAAGCGGAACACGCAGTCGATGTGTCAACACGCAGACCCTACAAATGCGGATTTCTTTCGAATGCTTCGATCAGGAACTCCGAGAGGATGCGCACTTTTCGCGCCGGGTGCGGGCTGGGTGGCCGCACGACGTAGACCCCACCCACTGGTAGGGGATAGCGGGTCATGACCGGAACGAGTGCGCCGGCCGCAAGATATTCATGGGTCACACAATCGGGAAGCCACGCTAAACCAAGCCCTGCTGCCGCCGCGCTGGCGAGCGCCGCGCCGTTGTCGGAACTGAAGCGACCCTGCGGCTGCACGGTGACGATCTTGTCGCCATCCATGAACCGCCACGCCTCAGCACCGATCAGGGATTGATGAACGGCGATTTCGTCCGGCTTTTCAGGTGAGCCATGCGTCCTGATATAATCCGGACTCGCCACCAGCCTGCCGTAAATCTGACCAACGCGCCTTGCGATCAGGTTAGAGTCGCGCAGGGCGCCGACCCGGATCGCGCAGTCGAAGCCGTCCGCGATCAGATCGACGAACCGATCGCTGTATTCAGCGTGGATTTGAAGCTGTGGGTGGTGGCGCGCCATCTCCGCAAGCACGGGCGCAAAATGCACCGGGCCCGATGTTAACGGGACGGCGACCCGCAAGCGCCCGCGAAGGTCACCGGAGGGCAGTATCGTTTCTCGCGCGATGTCGATCTCGGCGCAGATCCTTGCCGCATAATCGCGAAACGTGCTCCCGGCTTCCGTCAGCCCAGCACCACGGGTCGTGCGCGCAAGAAGCTGGATACCGAGCGCTTCCTCAAGCCGGATGAGGCGCCGACTGACCATTGACTTGGAGATCCCCAGTCGACGTGCCGCGGGAGAAACGCCCCCGGCATCGGCAACTTCGACAAATGTCCGCAGATCCTCGATGTCCATTTGGCGTTCCCCGCTTCGCGATACAGCCTGGCCTCCATGCCTATCGCGCTGCCCTCACGATTGGCGCGACTTCAGTGCCGAGAAGTTCGATCGATGTCTTCATCGCTGCCGTGTCGAGAGAGGCTGTGCTCATTTGGAAGGTGATGCGCGAAACGCCGCCAAGCGTCTCACTGGCCTGCAGCATCTTGGCTGCGACCGTCTTCGGGTCACCGACCAGGAATGCGCCCTGCGGACCTGTCATGCCTTCGAACTGCTGGCGCGTCGGCGGTGACCAGCCGCGTTCGCGACCGATCTTCGTCGTCAGATGCGCCCATCCGGGGAAGAAGGCATCCTTCGCTGCCGTACTGGTTTCGCCGACGAAGCCCATTGCATGCACGCCGACCTTGAGCGTCTCGGTGCTGTGCCCTGCACGCTTGCCCGCTTCGCGATAGAGATCGACAAGCGGACGGAAGCGCTCGTAGCTCCCGCCGATGATCGCGATCATCAGCGGAAGGCCAAGCGCACCGGCCCGAACGAAGGATTGCGGCGTTCCACCTACGCCGATCCATACTGGGAGCTGTGGTTGATGAGGACGCGGGAAAACACCTTGTCCGTTGAGAGCCGGACGGAAGCGACCTTCCCATGTAATTTTTGTCGCCTCGCCAAGCTTGAGATACAGATCGAGCTTCTCCGCAAAAAGGTCGTCATAGTCGCGTGTGTCCAGACCGAAGAGCGGGTAGGCCTCAACGAACGAACCTCGGCCGACAACAACCTCCGCACGGCCTTTAGAGATCAGATCGAGAGTTGCGAATTCCTGAAAAACCCGCACCGGGTCGGCGGCGCTCAGAACGGTCACCGCGCTCGTCAATCTGATCCGGCTGGTCCGGGCCGCGGCTGCGGCCAGGATGACAGTCGGTGCGGAGTCGAGAAACTCCCCGCGATGATGCTCGCCTATGCCGAAAACATCGAGCCCAACGCGGTCCGCGACGACGACCTCCTCGATAAGTTCGGCCATACGCTCGGTCGCAGAAGGAAGCTTGCCGGAGATCGGATCCGGAAGGATGGCTGCAAAACTGTCGATACCGATTTCCATTTTTGGCCCCTGGATATTTGCCAGTCTACGCCGGTGACTGACGCTGGAAATTCATCATGCGCACAATCAAGCCGGTGCTTCAGATACTTCGACCTGTCATGAAAAGGGACGACGAGATTCAACGCACCGTCCGGGCTCTTGCGATACGTTCATCGAGAACCCCGTCATCCCCGTTAGGTTCTAGTGCCCGCTTTGGGTGGTCGGCACCGGCGTGTTGAGAAGCTGCTGCTCCCAAAGATACGCGATGCCGCTGCCGCCGAAGTGCTGGATGAGAATCTCGGTCAGCTCCTCGACATGCTCGGTGCGCGCCCAATCGCGTTGCCATTCGCCCGCCAGCGCCATCACGGTCATCACGTTCGCGCCGGCCGCGATCATTCGCTGGATGGCAACTTCGTGAGACTCCTTCGAAATCCCGCCCGACGCGTCGGTGATCACGGTCACGTCCCAGCCTTCGCCGGCAGCCTGGATGACAGGCATTGCGACGCAGACCTCGGTCCACAGGCCGGCGATGATCAGCTGCTTGCGGCCGGTCGCCTTGACGAGGTTCACCACATTCTCGTCCTGCCAGGTGTTCACCCAGGTGCGATCGATGACTTCCTGGCCAGGGAACACGTCGGTGATCTGCTTAAAGAGAAGTCCACCGCGCGCCGCGATCACGCTGGTGAGAATGGTCGGAACATTGAAGGCTTTTGCCAGCTTCGCCAGCGCGGTCGTGTTGTTGACCACCATATGAGGATCATGGCTGTTCAGGTTCGCCAGCTGGTAAGGCTGATGATCGATCAGAACGAGGACGGAGTCTTCGGGGCGGAGAAGTGAGTCAAGGCCGTTACGAAAGGTCATGGTTTCATCCTATGTTGGCGGTTTATTGAAGCGCGTTTGCTCAAAAGACATGCGCCCTCCGAGGCGCTGCCGCGGGACGAAACTTGTCATTCCTGTTTGTGATGCGGTAGTCCTTGTCTGTGCCAAGCTGTGTCGCAGAATGAGGAACGCTAAGTGGATATCGAAGATCTCCAGACATTCGTCGAAGTTGCTGATGCAGGAGGCGTCACTTCGGCGGCGTTGCGGCTTGGCATCTCCAAGTCGATGGTCAGCCGAAGGCTTGTGCGGCTTGAAGCGGAGCTTGGCGTCCAGCTTCTAGCCCGATCTACACGCGGGGCTTCTCTGACAGAGGCGGGCGCAACCTTCCGGGACTACGCAGCAAGGATTTCAGCCGAAATCGATGTGGCCAGGGAGACAATTCTGCCGGCTGGTGAGCTTCGTGGTCGCCTGCGTGTAGCCGCACCGCTTTCCTTCGGGCCGACGCATTTCGCGCAAGTACTTGCACAAATGGCGCGTCGCCATCCTCATCTCCAGATCCAGACCTGTTACAGCGATCGCTTCGTGGACCTCATCGCAGAAGGATATGATTGTGCGATCAGGGTCGGGACTCTTCAGGACTCAAACCTGATCGCAAGACGCGTCGGTCCCCTCTACGGGAATTTCGTCGCCAGCCCGGACTACATCAAAGCCCATGGCTCTCCGGAGACACCGGACGAACTCGTAACCCATCAGGCTCTCATGCAGGGAACGGAAACCTGGCAAGTGATGGATGGAGACAAGGTAATAACCGTTCGCCCACAGGGACGTTTCAAGGCGGACAACGGGGTCGCTCTCGCTGTCGCCGCAGCAGCCGGATTGGGTATCGCCGCGCTCCCTGATGACCTTATCAAAGATTATCTGGACTCGAGTACACTGGTTCGGGTCATGAAACGCCATCCGCCGCCCCCGATCGGTATATATGTCGTTAGACCGCCGGGGCAGCATCCTGCAAGAAAAGTTCGTGTGCTCACTGAAATGCTGATTGAGTGTTTCAACCATGGCCCGGCGTTGCCGCGCTAACGCGCATGTGAATCGCTATGCCACAATAGTGCGCTTCATCTCATGTGCCCTCGCTATTCAACAGGAAGATCGATTACCTGCACCGGCCCTCCTTACAACGGTCGCGATGCGTCGGATGGCGATAGGCACTCACCTCTCGAAATCATCAAGGTCAGGGGATCATCACGACGCGACCCAACGGTTTAGCTGTCTCTGCATACTCATGTGCGTTCGATGCATCACGCAGCGGAAACACCCGATCGATCACGACTTTCAGGCGTTTCTTCGCCGTTGCCTTGAGAAGTTCGTCGACCGTGTCATGCACGGCTGACCTCTCGAACAGTGTCCCCATAAAGACGCCGTGAAGCGTCTGATTATTCTGCATCGGCTGCCACAGTTCGACATTGAGCTCCCCGCCGCCTGCGTTCCCGACGAACACGAGGCGCCCCTCGGGAGCGAGTGCGGATAGCGAGGCCTGCAAGGTCGAGCCAACCGGGTCGATGACGAGATCCGCCCCCTTGCCGCCGGTCAGCCGAAGGACCTCCTCAACGACGTCTTTCTCCAGGCGATCGATGGCATGTGATGCGCCGAGCTCAGTCAGCCGCGCCTGCCGTTCGCGGCCACCGGCCACGGCGATGACGGTCGCCCCCGCATCACGCGCCAGTTGAATGGCCGCCAGACCGACACCGCCGGCGGCGGCCTGAATCAGGACCGTCTCGGTTTCGCCCAGGCCGCCTTTGGTAATCAGGCAGTGATAGGCCGTGCCGAAGGAAATCGGCAGCGCCGCGGCCTGTGCCATTTCCAGACCATCCGGAACCAGCCATGTGCGCGAGGCGGGAACGGACCAGAGTTCTGCATGCGATCCACGCATATCGAAGGCAGCCACCTTCTCGCCAACTGCCCGGTCGCGGACATTTGCGCCGATCGAAACAATTCTACCGGCAGCGGCATAGCCGACGATCCAGGAAGATTTCTGTGGCGTCGATCGACGGTTGATCAGATCACCTCCCTCGATCGAAATCGCCTCCACGGAAATCAGGACATCATCTGGCCCACAGACGGGATCGGGCACATCGGCATATTTCAAAACCGTTGGAGGGCCAGGGTTGTCGTAGACTGCGGCTTTCATGGGCCTTTCCTTTTTGATGAGGAAAGCTTGCTCGCTTGATGGGTGACTACTCCGCTTAGCGGCTCAGGAACGGGCCGGACGTGAAGCCGATCGCGGCCGGACATGGCGTTACCGTGCACCTGCTCGGACAGTCGCTCATTGTCCCGTTGACGGACGTCTTCGGCGGCCTCCTCCACGTCAAGTTCGGCATAACCCAATGCTCGCAGGCCCTCCGCTCCCATCAGGTAGGCGGATTCGACCGTCTCGCGGATCTGATAATCCACGCCGGCGCGGATCAGGTCCACGGCATGTCCGCGATCATAGCTGCGCACGAGAATCTTTGCCTGCGGAAATTCATGCTGCGCCAGTTCCACGATCTGCATTGCGGCTTTCAAGTCATCGATGCAGATCATCAGTGCTTCGGCGGAACCGGCGCCGGAGTGGCGCAATGTGTCGAGCCGTGTGCCGTCGCCGAAAAAGACCTTGAACCCGAAACGTCCCGCCTCGCGGATACGGTCGGGGTTCATGTCAATCACCGAGAGGCTGACCCCCTTGGAAAGCAGCAGTTGCGAAGCAATCTGCCCGAAGCGGCCGAAACCGATAATGAGCACCCTTCCATTGAGATCCCGGGCCACCTCAACGCCCTCCATAGATGCCCCGCTTCGTAGCAGCCGGTCTGCCGCGATCATGAGAAGCGGCGTAAGCGCCATGGAGAAGGTCACGACGGTGGTGAACAGTGCATTTTCGCGCGCATCAATCACGCCACCTGTGGTCGCGGAAGCGTAGAGCACGAACGCGAATTCGCCACCTTGCAGGAACATCGAGGTGCGGTGCAATGCCTGATGACCGGAACTGCCAAATGTACGTGCGACCGCATAGACCACGACGCCTTTTGCGACGGTGAATGCGACCAGCATGGACACCAGAAGCCACCATTCCGCGGCAACGACGGAAAGGTCGAGCGACATGCCGACGGCCATGAAGAACAGGCCCATCAGCAGGCCGCGAAACGGCTCGATGTCGCTTTCGATCTGGTGCCGGTAGCTGGAGCTCGACAGCATCACCCCGGCAAGGAATGCGCCCATTGCCATGGAAAGACCCGCGCTGGCCATCAGCAATGCTGCTCCGAGCACCACCAGCAGCGCGCCCGCCGTCATTACTTCACGCGTCCGTGCACGCGCCAGCAGGGCGAAGAACGGGTTCAGGCCCCATCTTGATACTCCCAGAAGAACCAGCAACGCGCCAAGCGCCAGCAAAACGTCCATCCATCCCGACTGTCCTTGGGACAGAGGCGACAGGAAGGTGACCACTGCCAGAAGCGGCACGATCATCAGGTCCTCGAAGAGGAGGATGGAGACCGATTTCTGGCCCTCGGCACTCGAAATCTCGCCGCGCTCCTGCAGGACCGACATGATGACCGCCGTCGAGGAAAGGACGAAACCGGCACCGGCGATGAAAGCCACCGGGCTGGAAAGGCCAAAGACCAGCATGCCCGTCAGCGTCAGGGCTGCAGTTGCCGCCGTGACCTGCACGAGGCCCAGTCCGAATATCTGGCCACGCATGGCCCAAAGCTTGTATGGGCGCAACTCCAGCCCGATGACGAACAGGAACATCACCACCCCCAGTTCCGAGAAATGCAGTATGGACAGGGCATCGGTGAACAGGCCCAGCACCGACGGACCGACAAGCACGCCGGCAGTGAAATAGCCCAGAACCGAACCGAGGCCGAGCCGCCGAAACAAGGGCACCGCGACGACGGCCGCCCCCATCAGGACGATCGCAGGCCCGATCGTCTGCCCCAAGCTCGCTTCAGCCATGCATTCGTCCTTCCGATCTCACACGCTTGAGCAACCGGGCGCCGGCCAAAGATAGACCACGCCCCGCCATTCAGTTTCTCCACCGCGTTTGGTATCGTTGCAATTTTAGGCTGAATAGTCTCCACATTCGCAAAACTATGTCGCAAGAAGCGGAACGCAAAGTCCCCTGACTTCAGCGATACAACTCTGCAAATAATCGCGAGTACAACGATAAGAGTTGAGATGACCTACTTTACCACCAAGGACGGCGCCCGGCTTTTCTACAAGGATTGGGGCACCGACCAGCCTTCGCCCGACCTTCATTGAGCGACCACCAACTGCATTGCGCCTTCATGAAAGCGCGCCGCCGTCCACAGTGAGGATCGTCCCGGTGATCTGCCGAGCGGCAGGCGTCGCGAGAAAGGCGACCGCGGCCGCGACATCTTCGGGCTGATTGAAACGGCCAAGGGGGGTCAGGCTACGCTGGTAATCCGCAGATTCACCCGTCTCGGGATTCGACTCGGTGTTTGTCGACCCCGGTTGAACGAGATTGACCGTTATGTCCCGAGCACCCAATTCGCGCGCAAGACCGCGATTGAATGCTTGAAGCGCACCTTTGGTCATATAGTAGACCGTGCCGGGTACGCCGACGATACGATCCGCACCCGCTGAACCGATGTTTATGATACGACCGCCTTCCTTGAGATGGGGAATGGCCGCCTTCGACGCGAGCACCGGCCCGCGCACGTTGACCGCAAGCAGCGCGTCGAGATCCTCGACCGTGAAATCCGCAATATTGTTATACCGTGCGATCGCGGCATTGTTGACGAGAATGTCGAGACCGCCCAGTGCGCGGACGGCTTCGTCCACGGATCGCTGTATTGCCGCTGGATCGGCGCTGTCAGCCTGGATCGCGACGGCCTTGCGCCCCTTGCCTTCCATCGCCTGAACAAGTTGCGCCGCGCTGTCCGCTGACCGCTCATACGTTATCGCTACATTCGCCCCCTTCTCGGAAAGCGCGCGTGCAATTGCCGCGCCTATGCCGCGAGACCCTCCCGTCACCAGAGCACTCTTCCCAGCCAGTTCCTGCATAATCCGAACCCTTTCAATATCGTGTCGCCCCGATGCGCGGTTTCGAGGCCCATTCCTCTTGGTACCGAGGATCACGGCAGTTTTCCTTCGTAGAGCCTGAAGATAGCCAGACACGACCGAGGCCACATTCCCGATTATCCCAGAGACTTGCCTGATCCTTCCAAATCACTACATGCTCGAGGTGATGGCCGATCCTCTGAAACCAATCACTCAGCTGCTGAACGACGTTGCTCCCTTTGTTGCGCGACATGGGGGAACTGTTGGCCTCCCGACTTCCGTTCCGCGCCTGACGCTATGGACAAGCACACGCGCCACGTCACCCACACCGGCCGTGTTCGAACCCATGTTCTACGCCGTTTTACGGGGCACCAAGGTTTTGACCATGGGCGCCAATCGCTTCGAACTGCTGGCGGGTGCTTGCGCCGCGTCGTCCTTCGGCCTGCCCTATATCCACCAGCTGACTGGCGCGACGCCCGAGCTCCCTTATGTCGGTATCAGCCTTCATCTTGATATCGGCATGCTCACGCGCGTCATGCTCGATATGCCCAAACAGGAGGATCGCTGGACGTGCGCAGTCGCGGCAGGCGATCTGAACGGGCCGGTCGGCGACGCGTTCGCTCGTCTCGTCGGGCTCCTGGCCACGCCCGATGATGCCGGCGTGCTCGCGCCGCACTACGAGTTCGAGCTTTACTATCGTCTGCTGCAGAGCTCGATGGGCGATACGCTCCGTCAGGTCGGCCGGCGAAACGATCGGTTTCAACAGCTCAAGACTGCGGCTGACTGGCTCGCCGCCAACCACAGCGAGCCCGTTGTTATCCCCGACCTGGCGGCCTCTTCCGGCATGAGCGTCACCTCTTTTCATAGGCACTTCAAGGCTGTCACAGGATTTAGCCCGCTGGCCTTCCAACGTCATATACGCCTGCTGGAAGCTCGAAAGCTTCTTGCCGCTGGGAGCACAAATGTATCGCGCGTGGCATATGAGGTAGGCTACGCAAGCCCGTCGCAATTCAGTCGAGAGTATAAAAGCATGTTTGGCACTGCGCCCGTGGCTGACCTGCAACGCTGAATCCTGCCGCGCCCGCCTCGGATAAGTGCAAAAGCTCTGCAAGATAGACTGGTTGAAGAACATTATCAGGGTGCCGAATTAGCCGGAGCCGTGAACTCTTGGTGCATCAGCTCGATCCGTGCCCAGACAAACGAACAACGATGTCGGCGATCCGACTGCATGATCTGCCGATTCGGAGGCGCCAGGGGCCAAATTTCTTTCGGCGTTCCTCATTCAGCGACACAGCTTCGCGCGACGGTGCACTACCGCGTCTCCGTTCAAAATGACATCAAGGCTCAGGCAGCATTTGGGAGCATATTCGCGTTCAAATCTCGCAAGAGTACGTGTTCAGACATACCCGCGCGCTCCAAATACCAGTCGCGATTCATCTGCACGCCGGATGAAGCAAAACCCTGGCTCCAGGCGCGTGCGTAGACTGGGATCGTATCGACAAGCGTGCCATCGCAGTCGAAGATGATGGCATCGAAGGCCATGTCGAGCGTTGTAAGATCTAGAGTCATAAGAGTTCCATTCTCTCCTCCCAAGGGACTTCCTGCAGCAAACTGAGTTGCGATCATGTCGGCTCTTCTAACCGCGGACACTCCAACGCCGTATCGGCCTAGGGGATGCGCCGCAGGGAGGCTCCCATCGACTGTACGATCTCCCGCGTCGCACGGGCACCCAGCGTTCCGATAACCACACCAGAGACTTGCTGCCCGGTCGATATCGACTCTTCGCACGTCCGTCCCAGCAGCCTCGATGCCAGATAGCCGGCGTTGAAAGCGTCACCTGCGCCGGTGGTGTCGCGGACAATCCCAGCAGTCGGTGTGGGAACTTCTCCAGTCCAATCACCTACCGCAAAGACAACCGGCTCGGATCCATTTTTAACGATAACCTCTGAGGCGCCGAAGTTTTTGATCCTTTTGACGGTGGCAACAGGGGAAGTATCGCCCCATAATGTAGCCTCGTCGTCGAAACTAGGCAGCGCGATGTCCGTAAACTCCAGCATACGGCTGATCGCATCTCGTGCCTGGGAAGGGCAATTCCAAAGCCTCTGCCGAACATTGGGGTCAAACGAAATGCGCGTTCCTTTTTGCCGCGCGACGGAAAGCTCTTTAATGAGTATATCGCGCGCGCAGTCGGTGAGAATTGCCAGTGTGATGCCGGAGATGTGGACAAGCTCAACCCCCGACAAAGCCTCCCGGACCGCACTGGGGTCGTCGGCCAGACCGCGCGCAGCCGAATCCTTACGCCAGTAGTGGAAGCTTCGTTCAACGCCCTCTAATTCGATCACGTAGAGGCCCATCTGACGATCAGCATCGCGGAGGACGACGGTCGGGTTCAAGCCGTCTTCCATGAGTTCGGTTGCGAAGGCGTCCGAAAACTTGTCCGTCCCGATCTTGGTAAAAAAGCCGACGTCACCTAAAGGGCCGAGAAGCTGGGACATGTGCCAGGCGGTATTGAATGTATCGCCGGCAAAGCCCCTACGGTACGTGTCGGGGCAGGCCGGAGCCATCTCAATCATCGCTTCGCCGACCGTCAGCACCCGGCATTTTGAGGAAGCAACCATTTCAGGCACATCCCTTCGAATCTAGATCGTAGATCGCGCCTGTGAGCCAGGCAGGCCAGTCGCGCTCGAAGAACGACTTCGCCGTTTCGTCGAAGGTCCTGTTCGGACGGGTCCAAATTTCCATTCCCTTTCTGCCTGCACGAACGACGATCTGTTCGCGTCGGTGTTCGTCTTGCTCCTTGCGGAAACGGAATTCTTCAAGCGGACCAGATCTCGAAAGAGGGAGATATTCGCCGTTCTCGTCGCATATGGCACGTGCGCCTCGGCTTCCACCGCCATTCGAAATGAAATAGTCAAGGGCGGCCAGAACCGCCTCGGACGCCACCGCCATCTGTGCCCACTGAACTGCGCGGCTCGCTTCTGCAGCTCGCTCGAAACCGATGCCTTCTGCGCGAATTCGCGCATTCAGGCGCCTGGCGTCCTGCAGTGCGTCCGCGACGCTCTGCGCATCGCAGATGAGCCCCGCCTTGTCGCTCATTCGAGCCTGCACCTCGGATCGTACAGCCTTGACCGTGAGACCACTGTCGGCGCGAAGCGGGGCCGCCAGTCTATCGACCGCCAAGGCGGCCGAGCTGGTGACATGCCCCAACGGGGCCGACTTGGCCCTGCCGCTCGCAGCGATATGTTCGGCAGCTCGGGTGCCGAACACCTGCCCCGCGTTCAACGCTGCACCACCAGGACGCGTCACGCCATGCGTGCCCGCCGCCTCGCCGATCGCATAACAGCCAACCAGATTGCTTCGGCCCCAGGTATCGACCATGACGCCGCCATTCATATGCTGATTGTTGACTGCGAACTCGAGCGGCGCAGACGCCACGTCGACCTTATAGCGGCGGTACAGCTCGATCGAGAGAGGATTCATGTGCCGGAGACGTTCGATCGGCATGGCCTGGTTCGCGCCGGCGCTGGACAGATACCGGCTCACATCATCGTCAAGGCGATCGAGTGAAAAAGGAAGATCGCCGGGAACCGGGAGCGGATTTCGGTTGAAATCCATGAACACCCGGCGCCCGGCTGCGCTCTCACGATAAATTGCCAGATCGACGAGGCTGGAGCCGAAGTCGAGCATTCGCGTGGAATGGAAAGGCCACTGGTATCCCTTTCGGAAGACGTTCGACGCCAGTTCCTGAGTGGACCGATAGTAGTCGGCAAGAAAGTGATGCTCATTCCCATCGGCGTCCACGGAGTAGATGTGCGGGATCGCCTGCACGTAGGTGCCGGAGAGGTTCCAAGGAAATCCATCGCGACGCGTGCCAATCCCGAACTGGCTCTCGGTCAGGTTCACTAGCTCCACGCCCGCCTCGAGCGCGAGCCCCAACGAGCCGAAACAGCCGTTCGGGTAGACGCTGTCCCTGTAGAGTTCGCCCGGACCACCTGCTGCAAGGACGAGAACATTACAGACGAACAGAGCCAATCCGATTGGGTTCTGCTCGCTCCGTGCCGCCGCCATCATGACCAGAACTCCGCTCACTCGCCGCCTGTCACCCTCGCCTTCATGGAGAACCTTCACCGCCGTCGTGTGATTATAGAACGGGATCGCAAGGCGCATCGCTTCATCGGCTAAGACCTTTACCATCAGGCGCGAGGTGCGTGGACCACAGCTCGTGGCGCGCCCGACCTCGTCATGATCGGTCTGATACCGTAGGGTGCCGCCGAGCGGCTCCTGTGGCAGCGGCAGGCCGAGATATTGCAAAGACGCCATCATCCGGGCGGAACCAACGGCCTCGACGTAGGCCGTGTCCTCGTCCATCGCTCCGCCGGCACGGATTGCTCGCGCCATAGCCTTGAAGTTGTCGCCCTGGTCGGCGGTGTTGGCAGTGTGCAGCGTCTGCTTGTCCGAACCGGAGCAGGCAGACGTGCCGCCCCATGCGCTTTGGCTGACGATGACCACGTCGTCGCCGCGTCGCTTCAGCTCCACTGCAGCACGCAGGCCCGCCGCCCCGGAACCGACGATCACGCAGCCCGCGCGGTAGACTGGCATCTCGATGCCCCCGATGCGGGCCGTCTCCGAGGGCGGCGCCTCGGGAGCCAGCTTGGGCATATCGACGTCCGTAAGGGCGTCCAGGATGTGTTGGGGAACGTCGATTGTCATCGGTGCAGATCCTTGAAGGCCTTCTTATCAGGCGAGCGGGATGTCCACCCAGCGCTTCGCGCGGGAGGATTCCATGCAGGCATCGACGATCTGGCAGATGTGATGTCCGCTTTCGAACGTCGGCCACATCGGCGTATTGGTGGTGATCGACTTAACAACCTCCGCGGCCTCGATGATCTTGCTCTCGTTGTAGCCCAGCGCGAAATTGGGCAGCGGCAGGAAGGCTCGGAAGGTAGCGTTCTCGGGACCGACGTCGATCTCGCGGAATCCAGCTCGGCCGGTCCGGTCGTCGTTGGTGTAAAAGCGAAGGCGGTTCACCTCGTCGTAGTTGTAGACGATGCTGCCCTTGGTGCCGTAGATCTCATAGATCTGCATGAACTTGCGCCCGGTGGCCACTCGGCTGAAGTCCACGATGCCGGCTGCGCCATTCTCGAAGCGGCAAAGAAGGTTAGTCGCGTCCGGATTGGTGATATCGGCCCATTTCTCGTCGCCCTTGAGTTCGACCTTCTCACCGTAGCCAAGACCTTCGACCACGGGACGCTTTGGCGTGAGAATCAGGTTGTCGGCGATCAGCGAGCTGACGCGGCCAACAAGAAACTCCATGAAGCTGAAAATGTGCGAGCCGGTATCGCCGACAATCCCGGTCGGAGCTAGCTTTCCATCAGCGCGCCACATGTAAGGGGCCATCGGATCGCCGTACATGTCGATGTGCTGGCAACCCTTGAACATCTTGATCTCGCCGATCTCGCCAGCGTCGATGATCTCCTTAGCGAGATCGTGCACCGGGTTGCGGGGGAATGCGTGCCCCACGCGGGTGATCACGCCCTTCTCTCTGGCGATGTCGGCGAGCTCGCGAGCTTCGACTGCGGTGTTGGCGAGCGGCTTCTCGCAGTAGACGTGCTTTCCCGCAATTAACGCGGCCTTCGCGACTTCATAGTGGAGGCTGTCCGGCAGGCAGATGTCGATGAGGTCGACGTCCGGATCGTTGACCGCCTGCTTCCAGTCCTGAAGTATCTTCGCGCCTGGCGCGCGGCGTGCAAGGTCCTCCGCCGCGGCCGGGTTGGCCTCGACGATCGCGACGACGCGGGCCGTGCCGCCGGAGGTGCCGAGGAAATGCGGGAACGTCTGATAGGCCATGGTGTGAACCTTGCCCATCCAGCCGGACCCGCCAAGAACAGCTACCTTTACTTCGGTCATTGTCGTAACTCCTTTGGAATTCGGCCTTCCAGGACCGATGGCTTTTGTCAGCTTATCGGATGTCCGCCCGAGCTCTTGGACGGGTGTCGTTGCGCTCGTACGAGAAGATCGCGGACGGAAGCGGCGGCAGTCCGCGGATGATGTCAGACCCCTTTTCGCCCACCATGATCGTCGGCGCGTTGGTGTTGCTCGAGGGAACGCGTGGCATGATCGAGGAGTCGCAGACGCGCAGACCCTCAAGACCGTGGACCTTGAGATCGAGCCCGACAACGGCCTCCGGACCCGTCCCCATCTTGCACGTGCCGACAGGATGGTGGTCGGTCTTCGCGTTGGCGCATCCGTATTCGAAGAGCTGCTCGTCGGTCATGACCTTCGGCCCCGGCAGACGCTCGGCGAGAACGAACGGCTTGAGGGCGGCCTGCTGCATGATCTCGCGGGCGATCTTTAGCCCTTCAAGCGACATCGTCCTGTCATGGGGGTCCGACCAGTAGTTCGGGTCGATCAGCGGAGCAGCCGAGGGGTCCGAAGCCGAGAGCCGGACTGTGCCCCGAGATCTCGGATGGAGATAGGCTGAGTTCAGCGTCACGCCTGCATTCTTGAGACGCTCGACGCCGGCTTCGATGCCGGAGCCGAGACCCAGGTGGAACTGGATGTCCGGCGACCGGGCCTGCGGATCGGCGTACCAGAAGCCGCCCGTCTCGAAGAGCGAGGACGCCACCGGTCCTGAGCGGAAGAGGACGTACTGGAGGCCGGCCCAGAGGGTGCGATGGATCTTCGCAACGCCATCGTATGTGTGGTCGCCGGTGCACTCGGCGATGACGAAAAGGTCCAGGTGATCCTGGAGATTTCCGCCGACGCCCGGCAGGTCGTGTAAGACCTTCACGCCGACGGACTTAAGGTGGTCGGCCGGTCCGATACCCGACTGAAGCAGGAGTTTCGGAGACCCGATCGCGCCGGAAGATACGAGGACCTCACGTTCGGCACGGACGACTTCGACGCCATTCTTACCGACGATTTCGACGCCAACAGCACGGTTCCCCTCCAGGATGACCCGCGAGACGCGAGCATTCATGCGGATCTTCAGGTTCTTGCGATCTTTGATCGGAGACAAATATGCGAGCGATGCCGACGAGCGGCGACGGTTACGCTGCGTCAGCTGATAGAACCCGACGCCCGCCTGCTGCCGGCCGTTAAAGTCATGGTTGTAGGGGATGCCGAGCTCCTGCCCTGCCCTGATGTAGGCGTCGCAGATCGGCAGCGCGGACACCGGCATGGAAACCCCGAGCGGTCCGCCGTAGGAATGGTAGTCGTCGGCGAAACGCTGGTTGTCCTCGGCGCGCTTGAAGTATGGGAGTATGGAACGGTAGTCCCAGCCGTCGCAACCGTCCTCGCTGGCCCACATGTCGTAATCGGCCGCGTTGCCGCGCGCGTAGAGCTGCGCGTTGATGGAAGAGCCGCCACCGATGACCTTCGCCTGCGTGTAGCGCAGCACGCGACCCTTCATGTGCTTCTGAGGCACCGTGGACCAGCCCCAGCTTGCTACGCCCTTCGTCATCTTGGCGAAACCGGCAGGCATGTGGAACAGCGGATTCCAGTCGCCGCCGCCCGCTTCGAGGAGCAGCACGTTGACGCTGGGGTCTTCGGTAAACCGGCTGGCGAGGACGCATCCTGCCGGACCAGCACCTGTTATGATGTAATCGAAACGCATTTTTGCTGTCCTATCGAAGCAGTGTAACGAGTGGGTTCAACGGGCCGCTCATCTCTGCAGATCCGTGGATGCGATGTGGTCGGCCACGCGCAGTGCCTGACTGGCCACGGTGAGCGCGGGATTGACCGCCGCCGAGGTCGACAGGAAGCTGGCATCAACCACGAAGAGATTCTGATGGTCGAACGAGCGGCAGAACACGTCGAGCGGTGCCTTTGCCGGATCGTCGCCAATCCTGACGGTGCCACACTGATGCGAGGGCGTGCGCTTGTCGAAAGGCTTCGCTAGGACGATCGGAAAGCCAATCGATCTAAGGATCTGCTTTGTCTTGGCAACAAGGGCAAGGTGAGCCCCCCAGTTGGTTCGCTGCCACTGGAGGATAATTCGGTCACCATCGACCATAACCCGGCTTTCGGGGTTCGGGATGTCCTCGCTCATTGCATAGAAGTCGATCGCATGATCGGTGACAAGGCCAAGCATCCACTCAGGTAGATGAGGCATAGAACCTTTCAGAATCCGACTTGAGACCCGGCCCAGTAGCTGCACGTTGCCAAGCGGAGGGCCGCCGTTTCCATCCGATAAATAGAAGTCGTTAAAGGCGAAGGTCTTCTGATAGATCGACGTGTTCTTGAAGGTTGGGGAAATTCCGATCACGGCCGATGCATTGTGGTTCATGAAATTCCGACCGACCTGATCTGAGGAATTCGCGAGACCCTTCTTGAACCGCTCGTTCGCCGACCGGAGCAGCAGCACGGACGACTGGACCGCTCCTGCGGAGAGGATGACCAGCTTGGGAGACACCGATTGCGTCCGGCCGTCCTTGACGTAAACGACCTTTTCGATCCGGCCGTTCGGACCCGTCTCGAGCTTCGCAACTCGGGAATTTGTCTGGAGCGTCACGTTCGCATATTGCAGCGCGACCGAAAGGGCCGCGGTTTCAGCATCCATCTTGCCATCTTTTGAATTTGGATGCGCGTCCCAAGGCGTTTTGGCTTTCGCAAGCCAAAGGTCGATATCGACGCCCAAAGGCAAGGAAGCCGGGTGAAGCCCCTTCTTTTTGAGACGTGCCCGAACGTCGGCAATGGGTGGCTCATCCGGAACGGGCGGGTATTCGTATCCCATCGAATGGTAGGGCTCGGTGGGATCCTCACCCAAGGTTCCTCGGACGTTAAACAGGCGTTCGGCGCGGCTGTACCACGGCTCGAGCACTTCGTAGGGGAACGGCCAGGCAGGCGAGACGCCGTCCTGATGCTCGATCACATCGAAGTCTTCTTTGCGGTACCGGGAGAGAACAGCTCCGTAGAATTTCGAGTTTCCACCTACATTGTAGTAGTTGCCCGGATTGAACCCCTTGCCATCGGCTTCGTACCAGGTCTCCTTCGGCCGGAAATGGCCCCGCTGGAAGATGGCTCGCTGGTCGCGATTGACCGGAAGGTCGGCAATATGGTCGCCGGCTTCGAGGATCAAAATGTTTGCGCCCGTCGAGGCCAGTCCTGCTGCGACGGACGACCCGCCGATGCCGGATCCTATGATGACGATGTCGGGTGTGACGCTCATTTCAAATTCGCCTTAAGCAATCCGGACCTGGGTCTGAGGATCGAAGAACACTGCCTTGTCGAGATTGAAGGCAAGCCTCGCCTTTTCACCCGCCTTGATACGGGCGTCCGCCCGGAGACGAGCGACGACTTCCTTTCCACCAAGCTTGGTCACCGCAAATGTGTCGGAGCCCGCCGGTTCGACGACTTCGATCAGGCAGTCGTTTTCGGAGACGGATCGTGCGTTGCGGTCAGCGCCCTCTGGATCGGTTAGAGCTTCCGGCCGGATGCCGAAGATGACATTTCGGTTTGCGTATCCGGCAAGAGACGTCATGCCCGGTGACACCGGAAGATTCATGATCTCGCCACCGGCCCGCTCCAAGGCGACGGCGAGACCGCCCGCGCCGTTGGTGATCTTGCCCGAAAGCAGGTTCATTGCCGGCGAACCCATGAAGTCGGCAACAAACATGTTCGCAGGATTGTTGTAGATTTCCGCGGGCGTGCCGAACTGTTGGACGATACCGTCCTTCATGACGGCGATCTTGGTCGCGAGCGTCATCGCCTCGATCTGGTCATGCGTCACGTAAACGATCGTCTTGCCGGTGGTCTGGTGAAGGCGCTTGATCTCCGTCCGCATATCGACGCGCAGCTTGGCGTCGAGGTTTGACAGCGGCTCGTCGAACAGGAAGAGCTTTGGATCGCGTACCAGAGCACGCCCCATGGCGACGCGCTGACGCTGGCCGCCGGAAAGCTGGCTTGGCTTGCGGTCAAGAAGGTGACCGATCTGCAGCACCTTCGCGACCTTGTCGATCGCCTGCTTTCGCTCCTCGGGCGGGACGCCGCGCATCTCCATGCCGAAAGCGATGTTCCCCGCAACAGTCATGTTCGGGTAGAGCGCATAGCTCTGGAACACCATGGCAATATCGCGCTTCGACGGATGCAGGTCGGCGATGCTGCGGTCGTCGACCCGAATGTCACCTTCTGTGATGGTTTCCAGGCCGGCGATGGTATTAAGCAGCGTGGACTTGCCGCAGCCGGACGGGCCGACAAGAACTAGGAAGCCGCCCTTTTCGAGTTCGAGATCAATCCCCTTGAGGATTTCGACAGCGCCGTAGCGCTTTCTGAGACCGGAGATATTGAGGAAGGCCATTTGAGTTATCCTTTCACAGCGCCCGCCATCAGACCGCGGACGAAGTAGCGGCCGGCGACGATGTAGACGAAGAGCGTGGGCATGGCGGCGATTATCGCAGCAGCCATGTTGACATTGTATTCGACCACCCCGGTTGAGGTATTGACGACATTGTTTAGCGCCACCGTCATCGGCATGGATTCACCCGTGCCGGCGTAGGCTGATGCGAACAGGAAGTCGTTCCAGATATTGGTGAACTGGTAGATGACCGTGACGACGATGATCGGCAGCGAGTTCGGCAGCATGATGCGGCGGAAGATCTGAAAGAAGCTCGCGCCATCGACCTGCGCCGCGCGCACGAGTTCGTTCGGAAACGCCTCGTAGTAATTGCGGAAGAACAGCGTTGTGAAGCCGAGGCCGTAGATCACGTGGACGATGACGAGGTTCACCGTCGGATTGCCAAACCCGAGCGAGACTCCGATCTCGTTGCGCAGCGTATTCCCAAACCGGCCAAGATTGCCGAGAATGGTCGCCATCGGCAAGAGCACCGATTGAAACGGGATAAAGCAGGCAAACAACATCAGGCCGAAGACCAGCGTATGGCCGGGGAAGCGCCATTTCGTCAGCACGTAACCGTTCAGCGCACCGAGCACCGTGGAGATCGCCACTGCCGGCACGACCATCTTGATCGAGTTCCAGAAGTAGCCCTTGATGCCGGCGCAGGTGAGACCGACGCAGGTCTCGCCCCAGGCCTTGAACCAGGCATCGAAGGTCGGCGATTGCGGAAGCGACAGCATGTTGCCATTTTGGATCTCGTCCATGGTCTTGAACGAAGTGACCAACATCACGAAGAGCGGCATTAGGTAAATGACGGCAAAGAATAGCAGAAGGCCGTAAATGATCGTGCGGCTGATCCAGCGTGAGCTTGCATAGCTGCGGGTCGGCGCGGCGGAGGCGGTGATAGTGGTCATCGCGCCTTCTCCTTAAGTTCGGAATAGAGATAGGGAACGATGATCGCCGAGATGGTCATCAGCATGATGATCGCGCTTGCCGACCCCACGGCCATTTCATTTCGCTTGAACGTGTATTCATACATGAAGTTGGACGGCAGCCAGGCCGAGCCGCCGGGTCCGCCCGAGGTCAGCGCCACGACCAGGTCATAGGACTTGATCGCCATATGGGCCAGCACGATGAAGGCCGACAGGAAGACCGGTCGCAGCATCGGGATGACGATGCGGCGGTAGAGCTGACTAGTCGTTGCCCCGTCGATCTGGGCGGCTTTCATGATCTCACCGTCGATGCCGCGCAGACCCGCCAGAAACATCGCCATGACGAAACCGGACGCCTGCCAGACGCCGGCGATCACGACGGTGTAGATGACGAAATCCTTGTTCTTGATCCAGTCGAAATGGAAGCTCGTCCAGCCGAAATGGTGCAGCGTCTGCTCCAGGCCGAGACCCGGATCGAGGAACCATTTCCAGGCAACGCCGGTGACGATGAAGGAGAGCGCCATCGGATAGAGGAAGATCGGTCGAAGGATGCCCTCGCCGCGGATTTTCTGATCGAGCAGGATCGCGAGAAACAGTCCGAGCCCAAGGCAGATGAATATGTAGAGAAACCCGAAGATCCCCATATTGGTGATCGACGTGTACCAGGACGACGGTGGGTCGCTCTCAAATGTCCATCGCCAAAGGCGCTCGTAGGCGCGGGCACCGGTTAAGGCGTAAGACGGGAAGGTCTTGGAATTGGTGAACGACAGATAGGCCGTCCAGGCGATGAAGCCATAAACGAAAATGATCGTGATCGCGAAGCTTGGAGCCAGCACGATCTGCGGCAGCGCAGTTTGAATGCGCGCTCGTAGCGGAGCCGGTTTCGCGGGCGTAAGAATGGGTTCGCTGGTAGCGACACTGCTCATGGTGGTCGTCCCTTCGAGGGTAATCGATCGGGCGTCCTCCCCGCCAATCGGGCGGGAAGGACTTTCATCCGGTCTTAGCGTGCGTCGTCGATCGCCCGGACGAGCTGGGTGACAGCTTCGTCGGAGGTCTTGATCTGGCCGTGGACGAACTTGGAAACGACGTCCTTATAGGCGTTGGCGATTGCCGGAGGCGCGCCGTAACCCTGAGCGAGCGAGCCGAACAGCGTGCCCTTCTCGTTGGCAGCCTTCAGGTCGGCAATACCCTTCTTGCCGCAGGCGTCGAAGTCAGTGTCCGGAACGTCGGTACGGGCCGGAACAGAGCCCTTGACGACGTTGAAGGCCGACTGGAAACTCTTGGACAGCGTCGCTTTGGCGAGAGCAACCTGAGCTGCCTTGCGATCGTCCGGAACGTCGAACATGCCGAAGACGTCGGAGTTGTAGATCACGCTTCCTTCGGTGCCTGGGAAGCGGTAGCACAGGAAGTCGGTGTCGGGCTTCTTCTTGGCGGCAACGAATTCGCCCTTGGCCCAGTCACCCATGACCTGCACCAGAGCATCGCCCTTGATGACCATGGCGGTCGCCAGGTTCCAGTCGCGGCCCGAGAAGTTCGGATCGACGTACTTGACGATCTTGGCGAGGTTGTCGAACGACTTCTTCATCGTGTCCGACTTCAGCGCCTCTTCGTCGAGTTCGTTGAAGGCCTTCTTGTAGAAGTCAGCGCCGCCTGTGGATTCGACGATCGAGTCGAACATCGTCGCTTCCTGCCAGCTCTGACCGCCGAGAGCGAGTGGAACGACGCCGGCAGCCTTCGCCTTGTCGAGGAGCGCGATCAGCTCGTCAAAGGTCTTCGGCTGCGTGCCGCCGATCTTGTCCATCACGGCCTTGTTGATCCATAGCCAGTTGACCGAGTGCACGTTTACGGGAGCAGCAACCCACTTGCCGTCATAGACGGAAAACTTCTGCAGAGCTTCCGGAACGGACTTGTCCCAGCCTTCAGCCTTGGCGGTCTCGGTCAGATCGCCCATGACGCCGGCCTGTGCATAGTCGAGGACGGTGTAGCCAAGCATCTGCGACGCAGTCGGATAGTTGCCTGCGGCGACCATTGCCTTAAGCGCCGTCATGGCAGCATCACCGCCACCGCCGGCCACCGGAACGTCCTTCCAAGCGTAACCTTCCTTGGACAGATCCTGCTTGAGAACATTGAGTGCGGCAGCTTCACCGCCAGACGTCCACCAGTGCAGCATCTGCACTTCCTTGACGTCCTCGGCACATGCTACGGCGGTTCCGCCGGCAACTGCCAGTGCGACCACAGCGGTAGAAGTCAGAAACTTGCGCATTGAAAACCTCCCAGTGCAAGTATGAAGGTGCGGGACCCATTCCCGCACCGATCGCCCGCCCTCCTCGGGCGTATTCTCGTGGCCGGCCTAGGCCAGCGTTTCCTTCTTTGGCATCCACCAGCTTGTGCGGGCGCCGATATGCATGTTGAGCGTCTTCGTCTCGGTGTAGTCCTCGACCGCATGACGGCCGAGTTCGCGGCCAAGACCGGACTGCTTGTAACCGCCGAACGGCAGCTCTGATGCACCGTCCATGAAGGTGTTCATCCAGAGGGTGCCGGCGCGGACCTTGCGGCCGACAGTCAGGCACGTGTCGAAGTCGCGGCTCCAGACACCGGCCGAGAGGCCGTAATCGATGGAGTTGGCGATCTCGATCGCTTCCGCCGTTGTCTCGAAGGTGAGAACGGAGAGAACCGGGCCGAAGACCTCCTCGCGGGCGACCGTCATGTCGGGCGTGACGGCTTCAAGGATCGTCGGCGCCATGAACTGGCCCATGCCGAAATCGAGTGCTTCGCCACCATGAGCAACCTTCGCGCCGCCACTGGTCGCACCGGTGACATAGGCGTTGATCTTCTCGAGATGCTGCGGAGTAATGATCGCGCCGACCTGCGTGCTTGGATCGAGCGGATCGCCGACCTTCACGTCCTTGGCCAATTCGGCGACGCGCTTAACGACGTCCGATGCAATGCTCTTGTGCAGGATCAGCCGGGAACCGGCATTGCAGCATTCGCCGGCGTTGAAGTAGGCGCCGAAGACGGCGGCGTCGATGAATGCGTCGAGGTCCGCATCAGGGAACACGATCTGCGGGTTCTTGCCGCCAAGCTCCAGCGAGACCTTCTTCAAAGTCTGCGCGGCGTTCGTCATCGTAAGTTTGCCGACACCGGTCGAGCCCGTGAAGGAAACCATGTCGACGGCCGGATGAGTTGTCATGATGGCGCCGACTTCCGGACCGGTGCCGGTGACGATGTTGACGGCGCCCTCCGGAAGGCCTGCTGCCTGAAGGATTTCGCCGAGCAGCAGCGTCGATCCTGAAGTCAGCTCGGAAGGTTTGACGACGGTCGTACAGCCCGCGGCGAGTGCGAATGGCAGCTTTTGCCCCACGATCAGAAACGGGAAGTTCCAGGGGGTGATGATCGATACGACGCCGATGGCTTCGCGAAGAACGACGCCTAGCGTGCCATCGCCGAGAGTGTTGTAGCTTTCGCCATGAAGATCACGCGCAAGAGCTGCCGCATAACGCCAGATGTCGACGGACCCGGCGATTTCACCGCGGACCTGCGAGATTGGCTTGCCGGCCTCAATCGCATCAAGATATGCGAGCTCCTCGGAGCGCGCGGCGATCAAGTCTGCTGCCTTAAGCAGGACCGCCGAACGCTCCGACGCGGTCATTCGGGGCCATGGACCATGATCGAAAGCCTTGCGGGCGGCTACGATCGCCCGCTCGGCGTCAGCCTTCGTTCCGGTCGGGTATCGGCTGACCACCACTCCGTGGCTGGGCGCAACGCGTTCGATCGGCTGTGCACCGCCGGCTTCCCACTTGCCGTCGATCAGCATCTTGAAGTCGCGCGCCTTGTGATCCGCAAGTGCCTTGGGCGTAACCAGAACTGTCATTACCATTCTCCTTTGAACTTAGCGGGGCGCTTCTCCGTAAAGGATGCGACGCCCTCCTTGAGATCGCCGGTCTTCGCGACGAGGATCGAGCCCAGCGCCTCGACGGCGGTCCCGTTGTCTTCATCGTTCGCAGAGGCGATCATAAGCTTTACGACCTCAAGTGCCGCGGGACCGCGTGCAGCGATCCGTTCGGCGTATTGCTTCGCGGCGGTCACGGCATTGCCGGTCGATGTCACGGCGTCGACGAGCCCCAGGGCGCCGGCTTCGTGTGCAGTGAATATCTCGCCTCCGAGCGCCATTCGCCGGACCACCTGTGCGCCGAAGCGCTTGACAAGACGCTGGGTGCCCGACCAGCCGGGGACCATGCCAAGTCCCGTCTCCGGAAGACCGACCTTGATCTGCTCCTCGGCAATGCGGATGTCCGCGACACCGGCAAGTTCTAGACCACCTCCAAGGGCATGGCCGTTGAGCGCGGCGACGAGCGGCACGCGCAATGTCGCGAGCCTTTCGAAAATGCGATGGCCGTGGCGAACCCATGCGTGGCCGAATTCCTCCGGTCGCATGCCGCCCCAGGCCTTGATGTCGCCACCGGCAGAGAAGCCCTTGCCGTCGCCTGTCAGGATCGCGACCCGCACTTGAGCATTGGCTTCGACCTCGTCCGCGGCTGTGGCGAGCGCCTTCAGCATGTCGAGATCCAGGGCGTTCAGCTTCTCGGGCCGGGAAACCGTCATGACCGCGACGTGGTTTTCGACCTCGACTTTCACGGTTCCACTAGCCATTGAAAACGCCCTCGAGAACGCGGGCCGGCTTCGACGAGAGCGATAGACCGATATTCGCCTCGGCGAAGAGGTTCGCGTCCATCGTCTTGAGGTCCTCGGATACGATCAGCGGAAACTCGGACTGATCGAGAATATGCTCTTGGAGGTTTACGCCCGGAGCGATTTCGCTCAGGACGATGCCATTGGGCGTAAGCTTCATGACGCACCGCTCGGTGACATAGGTGATGTCCTGGCCCTGCTCGACGGCGCGTTTGCCCGAGAATGTGACGTGTTCAACCTCATTGACGAGCTTCTTAAGCTTACCTTCCTTCTCGATGACGAGCTTGCCGTCCTCGATCGCGAGCTTTGCGCCTGCGTTGAACATGCCGGAGAAGACGATCTTCTTGGCACGTGCTGTGATGTCGACGAAACCACCTGCGCCCGCCGTCACGTGAGGCCGGAACGACAGCTTCGAGACGTTGACCGAACCGTCCCGACCGATTTCTAGGAACGAGAGGAGCGAGGCGTCGAAGCCGGCGCCCTGGAAATAGGTGAACTGGTATGGCGAAGGCATGTAAGCATCCGCGTTCGATGCACAGCCGAACGCGAAGTCAAGGAGCGGCACGCCGCCGACGGCGCCCTGTTCGATGACCCACGTCACTGCGCCGTGAAGCCCCTCTTCCATGAGGATGCGCGGCACGTTCGCCGAGATGCCGAACCCCAGATTCACGCAGCTACCAGCCTGCAGTTCCTGCGCCACGCGGCGGGCAATCACCTTCTGGATGTTGAATTCCGGCACCCGGAACGTGTTCAGGGGGCGGAAGATTTCGCCGGAAATCGCCGGATCGTAAAGCGTCTGCGTTGTCTGCTTCTGTTCCGGATCGACAACGACGTAGTCGACCAGCATGCCGGGAACGCGGACGTCGTGCGGTTTCAACGAACCCTCTTTGGTGATCCGCTTGACCTGGGCGATGACGATGCCGCCATTGTTGCGGGCGGCGAGCGCCTGGTCGAGGCCGCCGAGATATGCGCCTTCGTGTTCGTAGGTGAGATTGCCACGCTCGTCGGCCGTGGTTGCCCGAATGATAGTGACCTCCGGGACGATCGCCGGAAAATAAAGATAGTCCTCGCCCTCGAACGACACGCGCTTGACGACCGCTTCCGAGGCGCCGAGATCGTTCATCGCGCATCCCTGCCGGTTCGGATCAACGAAGGTTTCAAGGCCGACCTTGGTGAGGACGCCGGGACGCTTGGCAGCGGCTTCGCGGTGTATATCGAACATGATCCCCGACGGAATGTTGTAGGCGGGGATTTCGTTGTTCGTGATCATCTGCCAGATGAGCGGCGGTTCGGCGCTTGATGGGCCGGATGGATAGGACCCGCCGATGATCTTCTTCAGCAGCCCCTTCTTCGCGATGTAGTCGACGCCCTTGATGCCGCTCATGTCACCGGCTGCAATTGGATGAAGCGTTGTCAGGTCGCGCGGATGGCCGGTCTCGTCGAAGCGCTCGCCGATCGCCTTCAGCATCAGGTCGGGGCAGCCGAGGCCGCTCGACGACGAGACGGAGACAATCGCCCCGTCGGGAATAAGAGCTGCGGCTTCAGCCGGGGTGATGTGCTTGCTCATGTTCGTTTACAGTCCTGTTTCAACTTTTACAGCCGCTCGGATCGCGACCGCCTTCTTGACCGCGAGCGCAGTAGCCAGCGACCAGATGCCGTCTTGGGCGGTCGCCGTTGGAGAGCCTCCAGCGATCGCAGAATGGAATGCCCGGATGACCCCCTCGTAGAGATTGCCACCTTCGACGGGCAGCTGTTCGTCGCCGTCTGCCGTGCGAAGTACGACGCTGCCTACTGGGCGCTGCGTCATGACGTTGCGGCCGATGATTGAACCGTCGGTGCCGTGCACTTCTAGTCCGGTCTCCGCGAACTTTGTCGTGATGCCATCGTGCAACTGCGCGATGATGTCGTCCTCGAACCGAACGACTGCCATCACCGCGTCCTCGAGGCCTCTGCTCGTCATTCCTGCCGATTGCGAAAGTGCGACGACTTCTGTCGGGTTGCGGCCCAGAACGTATCGGAGCGCGTCCACGTCATGCACGGTCAGATCGAGGATCACGCCACCGCCTGCGGCTGGCTTGTCGAGACGCCAGCCCTGCAGATGTGCCGGAAGATAGCCGGCGTGAAATACGCGAGCCGAGAGAGGCCGTCCGATTTTTCCAGCCGCGACGGCGTCGCGGATCGCCGTGTGAGTGGCGGAATTGCGTAGATGATGGTTGGTGGCGAAGACAACGCCCGCCGCGGCGGCAGCCTCAGCCGTTGCCTTGGCGTCTTCGACAGAAAGGGCCAGCGGCTTCTCGCACAGCACGTGCTTTCCCGCGCGGGCGGCTGCGATCGCCTGGTCTCGATGCAGCTCGTTTGTCGTAGATATGTCGACGGCGTCGATGTCGGGGTTCGACAGCAGTTCGTCTATGCTCGTCGTAAAGCTACCGATCTCGTTATCGGCAGCGTACTTCCGCGCCCGGTCGACATCAGAGCTCATCACCGACAAGATGGTCCCGTCGGCTGACCGGATCGCTCCGATGACCCATTCGCGCGCGATTGTGCTTGCGCCGACGATTCCCCAGCGGGCGGCAATGCGACCATATTTCACTGAAAACCTCCCAGGCTCTCCGCCAATATAACAAGATCGATATTGGAACGTTCCAAATATGTCAAGCAAAAAAACTAAGTTTATGGTACAGTCTTTGATCGTTGTTTCCTGAGAAAATGAGCGCTAAAGGCAGCGATACCTGAAAGCTTGCTGCCTCAGCGTGAGTGGCTTAATTTGGAACGATCCATAATTGTTCGGAGGTTTACACCTGACTTCCTGGGCCATGCGATGGTTCATCGCCGGTCGAAACCCACGCATGGGAGGCGACAGGTATTCGGCGGTCGCCGCTGCCACTTCCTAATCACCTGAAGGAAATTATATTGAAGTCGCAGCGAATCTCGCGTCACCGCACGAGCACGGCTTAGAGAGCTCCCCCAAACTACAATCAGCTGCTCAATGGCGCGGAAGAAGTGAGCTCGCGCTCAGGTAAAGCTCCTTTTGCTCCGCAGCTTTCTCGAATGACCAGCCGCACGGACGTTACGACATTCTCGGCATCAGCCCGGCCTGCACTAATTTGTTTGAGGAGCAGCTGCGCGGCACGGCGCCCCATCGCCTGCGGATCGACGGAGATGGTGGTCAGAGCAGGAACGGCTGATTTCGCTTCGATGACATCATCAAAACCGACCACCGCAAAGTCTTGGCCTGGTTCCATGCGGCGCGCGCGAAGGCCGTCGCAAGCGCCAAAGGCAACCGCATCGTTGAAACAAACCGCAGCTGTAGGAGCCTTCTTGATGGTGAGGGCGCGGCCGATTGCTTCAATCCCGCCCGCCCGCGAGGGCGGGCCCGGCACGATGAGTTCAGGATCGAGTCGAAAACCAACCGCATCAACAGCTGCCCGATAACCAGAAAGGCGCTCATCAAAAACCGCCGTGTCAGGAAAGCCACCAAGAAAGGAAATTCGCTCGTGGCCAAGCGAGACCAAATGCTTGACTGCCATCGCCACGCCATTGGCATTATCTGCAACGACGGAAGAAACTTTCGCTCCTGGCAGGCTCCGGACAACCACGACAACGGGAATCCCAGCTGCAACCAGCGGCTTGAAGTCGGCTGGATCTGTCGCACGGGCAGGAGAAAGCAGAAGCCCTGAAATTCCGTGTTCGCGCATTGAAGAGACGACTTCGCGCTGCCGGTCGATACTCTCGCCTGTATTGGCGAGAAACTGAACGAAGCCTGCCGATTGAACAACCATGTCCACGCCGACTGCAAGCTCTGCGAAAAAACTGTTTGTAAGATCGTTCACCACGATCCCGATGATGCTCGATTTGGAACTCGACTGACGCAGGTTGGCCGCGCCGCGATTGTAGACGTAGCCGAGCTCGTTCATGACCTCGACCACTTTTGTGCGTGTCGCGCCTTTGACGAGCGGCGATCCTTGAAGAACCAGCGAGACGGTGGATTTGGATACGCCAGCCGCCCTAGCAATGTCGATCACTGTCAACTTCGCCTTTGCCATCGCATCCCCTCCCCGATCAAGTAAGTTCAAATTTAATTAGAACGTTCCAATCGGTCAAGCTTTTCCGCAGCTTTTCACGAGCCTCGATAGGATATCGCTCTGGACGCATGTCCGATATTTTATTGCAGAGCATGTAAAAGGTTTCCCTGCGCGTGGCGAACTGATGCAGCTTTATAGCATGCTTCCCTTCTACAAAAAAAGGACTTGCCTTTTAGAACGTTCCAATTTATTTGATCCGCGTCATGGGGAGTTTGTCATTGGTTCGATGCAGGGGCGTTAAACCGACGCGGCCCGACGAAAGATGAGCTTTTCGTCGGCTTGGTCGGCAATGTCCACCACCGCGTGCGCCGACAGTGTACGAGCTGGGAGGACCTTGGGTGTAAGTTTTCATCTTCGCGCCCGGATTTGAGGGGCTGGACAACCTGCTCTACGGCGCGCTGCTGACCATTCAGCTCTCCTGTGCGGCGATGATACTTGGTCTGGCCCGTCTCGATCGTTTGCGGCGTTGGAAAGACGTTTGACGTTCCGCCTCTCCGCTCATTAATGACTATCGAGATCATCCGAAACACGCCGTTTTTGGTGCAGATCTATTTCATCTTCTTCGGCTTGCCGTCGCTCGGTGTCCGCTTGAGCCCAAACAGCGCGGCTTAATCGCTGTCGTTGTCAATTTCGGCGAACCTGAACCTCCGATGCCGAGGGTGCACTCCGGGGCGTACTGTGAAACTTGCTCACTGGAGAGGAATGGTCGACATCAGGGAGGCGGACCTAGCCTGTAGATGGCAGCCCAAAATATCTGTTCTCCGGGCTGACCAAGTGCGCCTGCTGCGGCGGAGGCTATTCCGCCATCTCGGCAACCCTGATCGGCTGCTCTACGGCGCGCAACAAGGGCACCTGTGACAATCGGGTTAACATCCGTCGCGACGAGCTGGAGACGCGCGTGCTGAACGCATTGCGGACCAGACTCGTTGATCCGGCCATGTTCGCCCGCTTCTGCGAGGTCTTCACGCAGGAGATGAATCGGCTGCGCATGGAAGGCCGCGCAGGCATCGCCGCGGCCGAGGCGGAGGTCGCGAAGATCGACCGCGAGCTCGACACTCTGCTCAACCTGATCCTCAAAGGCGGCGCAGCCGACGCGATCAATGCGAAGATGGTGCTGCTCGAACAGCGAAAGAAGGAACTAGCCTTGTTCCTCGCTGAGGCCGAAGAGCCTCCTACCCTTCTGCATCCGTCGATGGCGCTGCAAATACCGTAAGCGGGTCCAACAGTTCTACGAAGCCCTGCAGGACGACGAGGAAGAGAAGCGGATCGAGGCGGCCGACATCTTGCGCTCGCTGGTGGATAAGATCGTGCTGACGCCAGCCGACGGCAAGGTTGAGATCGACGTTCGCGGCGATCTTGCCGGGATCCTTGCGCTTTCCCTCAAAAGCAAAAACCCCGCGGCGTACGCGGCGGGGTCGCAAGTAAAGATGGTTGCGGGGGCCCGATTGCACCGAGACTTGCAGTTTCGGTACCTTATGTAAGGTCCAAAGGGAAGGTCAGCTCTACGCCGCCGCCAATTGCGAGCGCGATCGCGGCATCAATCCTCCGGAAGCGCACCCGTAACAATTCTGTCGGAAACGTTTCGAGGAGGACGATCGCCGCAGATGAAAGGGAATCGCACCGGCGCCGGACGGAATCGCCGACCGCAATCCGGAATCGAATATCTCGACTTCGGAATCCCTTATGATGAATTCAGAATCGGTTACTCCGGGTTCGGAAGCGCAGATTCGGCTACGATTGCAGGTTCCCGCGGTCTTGCGGACGGCTGCCATAACGGCCGAGCGGCTGCGTAAAAGTTCGACCCGTCGAGGATGCTTTCGACGGGGAGGTTGTTACCGGATCAGAAATCCTGCCACTCGGCGGAACGGGTATCGACCGCGGCATTGCCGGAGAAGGCGCCGGCGTGGCGGCCCAGTCTGTAAACCGGCGAGGCAACCGGCGCGTCATGGCCCTTGGCGGGCTGCGGCAGGGACCGGCGCTCCGCGTCCGTCAGCCTGAACTGCGCCAGAAGCTCATTGAGCGAAGCGACTTCGCGGGCAAGCCCGTGGCTGGCGGCGGTCGATTCCTCCACCATGGCCGCATTCTTCTGCGTGTCCCGGTCCATCTGGTTAACCGCCGTGTTGATCTGCTGGAGCCCGGCAGACTGCTCCTGCGCGGATTCCACTATCGCGGCCACGTTCCGGTTAATCTCCTGCACCTCGGTGACGATCGTCTGCAGCGCCCCGCCGGTGTTGCCGACCAGGTGCACGCCCTGGCGGACCTGCTCGTTGGAAGTCAGGATCAATGCCTTGATCTCCTTGGCGGCATTGGCGGAACGCTGCGCCAGTTCGCGGACCTCCTGGGCGACTACCGCAAAGCCCTTGCCCGCCTCCCCGGCCCGCGCCGCCTCGACGCCGGCATTCAGCGCTAGGAGATTCGTCTGGAAGGCGATCTCGTCGATGACGCCGATGATGCTGCCAATCTCGCCGGAAGATTTCGCGATCTTTTCCATGGCCATTACTGCCTGCCGAACGACCTCCCTCGACTGTTCCGCGCCGCTGCGGGTGCGGGCGACGAGCTGGCCGGCCTCGCGGGCCCGCGCGGTGGCGTCCTTGACGGCGGTCGTGATTTGTTCAAGCGCGGATGCTGTTTCTTCCACGGCTGTGGCCTGCTGTTCCGTCCGATTGGCAAGATCGTCGGCCGCCGCCTTGATCTCGTTCGCATCGGCGTCGATCCCGCGCACGTTCTGCGCCACCCGGACGAGCGCCGACTGCAGCTTCCCGGCGGAGGTGTTGAAGTCGTTGCGCACGCCGTCGAGGCTCGCCGTGAACGGCTCGTCGATACGGTAGGAGACGTCGCCGTCGGAAAGCTTCGACAGGCCGGCCGCGAGGCTGTCGATCGCGAATTTCACGTCGGCGGCTTCCCTCGCCTTTTGCCGCTCGCGGTCGAGGCGTTCCTTTTCCGAGAGGCTGCGGTTTTCCTCGGCCTCCTGCTCAAGCCGGATGCGTTCGAGCGCATTGTCGCGGAAGGTCGCAACGGCCCTGGCCATCTGGCCGATTTCGTCCTTCCGGTGCATCCCGTGGACCGGCGCGTGCGTATCGCCCTGCGCAAGGGATGCCATGCGCTGGCGCAGGACGGCGATCGGGTTGGTGATGCCCTTCAAGACAATCATCAGCGCGGCGACGATGCCGACGAGGAATGCCACCCCGATCACGGCGAGCGAGGTGACAATCGCAGCGTTCGTTTCGGCGGCCAGCGCATCTTTGCCGGCATCGATTTCTTTCAGGTGACGATTAACCATATCCACGACGCCATCCCTCAACGGCATCATGATGGCGTCTGCCTTGGCAAGGATCGCTCTGGCTTCTTCGTCACGGTTCTCAGTACCCAGTTCGATCGCCTTGCCGCTCAAAGAAATGACCTGCTCGGCGGTCGATATGAACGCCTCAAGCTCTGCTGCGTCTTCAGGTAGCTTTGTCTTCGCGTCACGAAGCCGGTTTCGGACGTGCCCGACGCTCTCCTGATAGAATTCAATGATCGTGTTGAAAGCAGGATCGGTCGGCTCATAGGCCGTGGCCTGATAGGCGGTATAAGGCAGGTTGACCAGATTGCCTGTAACACGCGCCAACTGGATAGCGGCGGCATTGTCCCTGGCAATGAAATCGGAATAAGCCGCGTCGGCGGACTTGAACCGGATAGAGAGACTGGCGGCAGCTCCGATGCCGATAACGCAGAGCGGTATGACAACCGTTAATATTTTCGTCCGGATGCCTGCATTCTGAAGAACAAACATATGGCCTCGCTTTTATTACAGTATTATGACACCCATGCGCTGGTGTTTTTTTGAATAAAACGACAGAAAGCATTGCGTCGCTTATGCTAAAATCACGGATTGCGTAGCGGACGCACATTTTTCCTAGTCAGCTTATTTACATGACAGAATAAGCGCTACACATTCTGCCGCAGGTTGCATAATATAGTTTAACAATTGTCTAATTGTACCAATTTATCGGATCAAGCATTTTTACCGTCATTCGAACAGCGGTGGTTGCCTGCCCTGGCTTGATACCTGGCGGTGTCCGGCACGGTCCCGTCAGCCAACTGACCGACGGGACGAGGTCACGCCGTCAGTTCGCTGGCGCGGCTTTCGCAGGCCTCGGCGGGTGCGAAGCGCCGAACTCCTCGATCCACACCGTTACGCGCGCGACGCACCTCTCGAGCGCTTAGTCCCGATCGCCGTTGGCTGACGAAGGCGCCGTTGATCCGGTAGATGCCGCAATGGGCCGGTACTGTTGAAAAACTCGTCGGAGACTATTGCAGTCCACCTTGGGCTTGCACCCGCACCGCGAGGGCTTCGGCAACAGAGGCTCGATCCGCGCCCATTCCTCGTCGGAGGCGTCAATGACCTCGACGCCATGCGCGCACTCGCGGGCGGGTAGCGTCGCCTTAACTTGGGTCGGGCACAGGATGGCCACGATGGCGCCGGTTTATGCCGCGGTCGACAGGGTGATTTCGTGCCACGTGTTCGTGGCGGCGTTTCGCAGTTTGCGATGTTCAGCAGTGCGCGTCCGGTTGCGGTGAAGATGGAAGAGGTTAGCGATCGGGCCGTGGATGGAGATGAAGCGCTGGCATTGCCCTGCCGACTTGAACCGGATCATGCCTCGTTCTCGTCGTCGAACAGCCAGATGCGAATTCTCCGCCCGGTTATTCAAGCCCTTATGCGAGCGATGCTCGACACTGCATGATTTCTCTTCTGGCGGCATCGTAGGATCTGAGCTTGTCGGTGATCATGACACGCGGTGCGACACCCGAAATTACACCAACTTGACGGACGCTATGCGCTGATGCACCCTCCGATATCACCGGACCGGGATCCCGAGAAACGGCGACAAACGAAGGTCCTGTGCAACCAGGGTCCGCTGCTACGTCGAGGGAGCGCAAATTGGGCCAACCCATAGGATGGTTGTCGGATTTCGCGCGCAGGCTGGCGGCCCGTGCGCGAGAATACCTGAGGAAGCTCGATGCGACCCGTCACAGCATTGGCGCACGCCTGCTGATCGGCATTCTGTTATTCAGCACGTTCGTGACCTTCGTCCTGGCCGGGATTCAGCTCTACACCGACTATCAGCGCGATGTAGCGGCCATCCAGTCAAGGCTCGACCTGATCGGCAAGAGCTATCTGGACAGCCTGGCAGAGAGTCTTTGGGCGCTCGACGAGACACAGCTGCGACTCCAACTCATGGGAATCCTTCAGCAGGCCGATATTCGTGCCGCCGAAGTCCGCGACACCGGCATTTCAATCAAACCGCTTGTCGTTCAGGTCGGCGAGACCCCCGAGCCGCCGGTTGTTACGCGGGATTATCCGCTGACTCACACGGTGCAAGGGCAGGACCGAGTGATCGGCACACTCCGTGTCGAAGCCACGCTGGCCGATGCTTATCGTCGGCTAACGGATACCGCAGCAAGGGTTTTTGCGACTCAGGCAACTGAAATCTTTCTGGTCGCGCTCTTCATCATTTTCTTCTTCAACTATCTGGTCACGCGTCATCTGTCCGCGATCGCAGCGAAAGTTGGCAGCTATCAGATTTATGACTCGCCCTTGGAGTTGCGCTTGAAGCGCCGTCGACCGCGGCACGACGACGAAATGCAGCGGGTAACCACGGCCTTCAACTCTTTATCTCACAACCTGCATGCTGCCTTTCGCGACCTTGCCGAACGCGAGGCGCGGATCCGGTGCTTGGTCGATGCCAACATCATCGGCGTCTTCACTTGGCAGCTCGTTGGCCGGACGCCCGAGGACCAGGACGTTGCGTTTCGGGACGTCAATGACGCGTTCCTGCGGATCGTGGGATATGACCGCGAAGACCTTGTCAACGGTCCCGTCACCCAACGGACCCTCACCGCACCGGAATGGCAGGACCGCACCCAGCGTGCGACGGCCGAGATGAGGCTGACCGGTGCCTTTCAGCCATACGAAGAGGAATACATTCGGAAGGACGGGAGCCGCGTGCCGGTGCTGATTGGTGCGGCGCAGTTCGGCGAAACCGGAGAGCAAGGCGTTGCCTTTGTGCTCGATCTGACCGAACGCAAACGCGGCGAACAAGCGCTGCAGCAGGCACAGGCGGAACTGGCTCACGCCGCCCGCATCGCAACCATGGGCCAGCTAACAGCATCCATCGCCCATGAAGTGAAACAGCCCATCGCCGCGGCGGTCACCAATGCCGAGGCCGCGCTCCGCTGGCTGGCTCGCCGACCGCCGGATCTGGAGGAGGTGCGGAAGGCACTGACCCAAGTTGTTCAGAACGGCAATCGAGCTAGCGATGTCATCGGCCGAATCCGTGATCTGGTCAGAAAAGCGCCGTCACCGAAGGAGCGCTTTGAGATAAACGGCGCGATCCGCGAGGTGATCGAGATCACCCGGGGCGAAGCGGTGAAGAACGGCGTCTCGGTGCGAATGGAACTCGGGGCCGGTCTGCAGCTCATCGAGGGCGACAGGGTGCAGCTTCAACAAGTGATCCTCAACCTGATGATGAACGCGCTGGAGGCGATGGCCGGCATGGCGGAAGGGCAGCGCGAGTTGCAGGTCACCACCACGGCCGAACCGGAAGGCGTGCGCGTCGCCGTGCGCGATTCGGGCCCGGGTCTGACGCCCGTGGCGGAAGAGCGGCTCTTCGAGGCCTTCCATACTACGAAGTCCAGCGGCCTAGGTATCGGGCTGTCGATCTGCCGTTCGATCATCGAAGCGCATGGTGGTCGGCTATGGGCCGAGGCCAACGAACCGCAGGGCGCCGTGTTTCAGTTCACACTGCCGGTCGAGCAGCATTCTGCATCGTGATTGGCGCACCGCGTCCGGCCCAATAGTCTGACGGGTGATGTCAGGTTAACCGGAGTTGAAGTTGTTGGCTGCTAGTCACCTGAATCCGAAGTTCGGCTCATTGTTTTCTGGCAGTGCCATTGCGGACATAGGTGTGAGTGCGGCGCTCAGGCACGCCCGGCACCATGGGCAAGACAGGCTGCTCGCGATCCAGTGCCTGGATTTGCGATTTTTCGTCAACGCAAAGCACGACAGCTCGATTTGGCGGCGACATGTAGAGACCGACAATGTCCTGCACCTTGTCGACGAACAGAGGGTCGGTCGACAGCTTGAACGTTTCTGACCGATGCGGTTGCAGCCCAAACGCGGCCCAAATCCGACGGATGGTCGTGTGCGAAAGCCCGGTCTCGGCGGCCATGGAGCGGATCGACCAATGGGTGGCGTCCTTCGGAGTGCTGTTCAGCGTGCGCTCGATCACTTGAGCAACCTGGACATCCGATACTGTGCGTGGGCGACCTGCGCGATATTCGTCGGTCAACCCTTCAATGCCTTCCTGCACAAACCGCCGCCGCCACTTGCCAACCGTGTGCTCGTGGACACCAAGGCGTTCAGCGACGTCTTTACTCTGCAATCCCTCCGCGCAGAGCAGAACCATCCGGCATCGATCTGATAGTGAACGCGGCGCTTTGTGCCGCCGAACCTGAGCTTCGAGAAAAGCCCGGGGTAGCGTCGCCTTAACATTTGCCGCGGTATTTACGGGCATGAGCCAGGACCCGCAGACCGATGTTACGACGCCCCGCTAATAAGCGTCATCGTTTTCCCGCCGAGATAATAGCGCATGCGGTGTGGCTCTACTTCCGCTTTCCGCTGAGCCTGCGTCATGTAGAAGATCTGCTGGCCGAGCGCGGCATTGAAGTCTCGTTCCAGACAGTCGCGGAATGGGCTGCCAAGTTCGGCCGAGAGTATGCTTCCATCCGGCTGCGTTCCAGGGGCAGTTTTGCCGACAAATGGCACCTCGACGAAATGGTAGTTGCTATCAAGGGCAGAAAATACTGGCTATGGCGCGCCGTCGATGCCGATGGCTACGTTCTCGAGGCTCTGATCCAGAGCCGCCGGAACAAGAAGGCGGCCTTGAAGCTGATGCGAAAGCTCCTGAAGGGCCAGTGTGTCGCACCGCGTGTCATGATCACCGACAAGCTCAGATCCTACGATGCCGCCAGAAGAGAAATCATGCAGTGTCGAGCATCGCTCGCATAAGGGCTTGAATAACCGGGCGGAGAATTCGCATCTGGCTGTTCGACGACGAGAACGAGGCATGATCCGGTTCAAGTCGGCAGGGCAATGCCAGCGCTTCATCTCCATCCACGGCCCGATCGCTAACCTCTTCCATCTTCACCGCAACCGGACGCGCACTGCTGAACATCGCAAACTGCGAAACGCCGCCACGAACACGTGGCACGAAATCACCCTGTCGACCGCGGCATAAACCGGCGCCATCGTGGCCATCCTGTGCCCGACCCAAGTTAAGGCGACGCTACCCTCAGCCTGCTGATTGGTAGCTTTCGCCGGGCCCAGGAGGTCACTTTTGGTTGTGGCAGACATGATGCTTTCCGGCAAGGAGCGGATCAATGCGAGGCACTCAGCGAGTCGGCTGGCGAATTCCGGATCATTCGCCAACAGTTCACTGAATGTGGTCGAATAATCGGATGAAAGCATCTTGATCTGGTCTCCCGGCACACGCGCCTACACGGAAAGTTGTTTTCCGCGGGGCGGCGCTGAGGTATTATTGCGGGTGTCATGCCGCGTGGCGCAAAGAACGAGCCAAGCATGCGTGTCGGTCACGATGTGCTTCGCTGCAACGCTGCTCCTTGGCCATTTCGCGCATCAGGTGCGCAGCCATGGTACCCGATGCCAGGAGTCATCTTCGGTACACCGGCTGACCAGATAGATGTCTTTCAGCCAACCGGGGCGCTTTGGAATGTTCGTTCGGTTCTTGCTCGCTGGATTTGTCTTCCTGTGCACTTGCGCGGCACCGGGGCTGGCCAACGCCGCTTGCGAGTTGCGCGTTGGCTGGGATGAATGGCCCCCCTACTTTACGTACGAGCGAGGGAATTTTCATGGTCTGGAGTACGACCTCTTGAAGTCGACGGCCGATACGACCGGATGCAAACTTGATTTCCTTCAGGTACCTTGGGTGCGTGCGTTGAAAATGCTGGGTGCCGGCGAGCTCGAACTTCTGTATGGCGCCGGGTATTCGGCAGAACGCGCCGAATTCGCCAGATTTTCGATCCCCTACCGTCAGGAACAATTCCTCCTGGTCACCCGGTCCAAAGCCGGCGACGACGCCGACTCGGTTTCCCTGAACGACTGGATACGGTCCGAAAGGGCGGTGAGTGATCCAGTCACCATCGGGGTCTTCCGCGGGAATTTCTATGGCGAACAGATCGAGGGCATTGTAAGAAACAAAGAGAACAACGTGGCCTTGGTCGAATTGAACGACAATGATCAGTTGATTGGGATGCTCGGTGCCGGCCGTATCGACGGTTTTATAATCGAAGACGGTGTCGCCCAGACAGAACTACGAGGGTCTCCATTTCCCTTCCATCGATACGCGATAAAGGAACAGCCAGCGGACCCGTTGCATTACATGTTTTCTTTCGGCGTTGCCGAGGATGTCGTGCAGCGTTTCAACAACGCGATCCGGGAACGGCAGTCGCAAGGCCGATAGCGAATTGTGTTCCGGGCCAAGGCCGTGACATGTTAACGCCGGACGACAAGTTGGATCGCCTCCATCCTTAGCTGAGGCAATACGAGTCTCACCTTGATTGATGAGGTGGAACGGCCCGCTACGACAGCATCCAGGTGCTAAAACGTGGTCGCTGACGTCAACGCCACAAGGTAGGAGCCGTTTTGTGAAGCAGATTGCCACCATCGGGTTAGATTTGGCCAAGCAGTTCTTTCAAGTTTATGCCGCCGACGCTGAGGGTTCCCCTGTCCTGAACCACAAGCTGCGCCGGGGCGAAGTGCTGAGATTGTTCGAAAAGCAGCCGCCGTGGTAGCGTCGCCTTACTACATGACGCAGGCTCAGCGGAAAGCGGAAGTAGAGCCACACCGCATGCGCTATTATCTCGGCGGGAAAACGATGACGCTTATAGCGGGGCGTCGTAACATCGGTCTGCGGGTCCTGGCTCATGCCCGTAAATACCGCGGCAAATGTTAAGGCGACGCTACCCCGCCTCATGCTGAGTAGTTACATGGAGCGCCGTTTCATCGCCGAGGCACACGCGGATTTCGCGGAGAAGCTGGAGGCTGGCGAACTTGACACGGAGCAGAAACAAAAAAAGCTCCTCGACGCTTACGCGGAGGAGCTTTTGAGCAAATATCTCAAATATCCCGAGTGGGAGAATTTGCAAGTTTGTTTGGTTGCGGGGGCAGGATTTGAACCTGCGGCCTTCAGGTTATGAGCCTGACGAGCTACCGGGCTGCTCCACCCCGCGTTATTGTTTTGAAGCGGAACGGACCGCTGTTGTTGCGGCCGGTTTATATCGGCTTATTGCCGTTGTTTTGTTTTGAGAAGATTGTGATTTTGTTGTTGCGTTTTGCAGACCTGGCGGCGACCGACTCTCCCGCGTCTTGAGACGAAGTACCATGGGCGCTGGGGCGTTTCACGGCCGTGTTCGGAAAGGGAACGGGTGCAGCCACCCCGCCATAACCACCAGGTCAGCGAAGCGCAACGATTTGAGAAGCTGGTGAAGTTTTCACTTCGTTTTGTTGAACACGTCATTGGCGGGGAAGCGCTTGTATGCTGCTTCTTATCGCCTGGCTCATTTTGATGAGCATTGTCAATGAGAACGATCAAGCCGATCGAGCTATTAGTACCGGTAAGCTTCATGCATTGCTGCACTTCCACACCCGGCCTATCAACGTGGTCGTCTTCCACGGCTCTGATAGGGAACACTCGTTTTCAGGTGGGTTTCCCGCTTAGATGCCTTCAGCGGTTATCCCTTCCATATGTAGCTACCCTGCTATGCCCTTGGCAGGACAACAGGTCCACCAGAGATATGTCCATCCCGGTCCTCTCGTACTAGGGACAGATCCTGTCAATATTCCTACACCCACGGCAGATAGGGACCGAACTGTCTCACGACGTTCTGAACCCAGCTCACGTACCGCTTTAATTGGCGAACAGCCAAACCCTTGGGACCTGCTCCAGCCCCAGGATGCGATGAGCCGACATCGAGGTGCCAAACAACCCCGTCGATATGGACTCTTGGGGGTCATCAGCCTGTTATCCCCGGCGTACCTTTTATCCGTTGAGCGATGGCCCTTCCACGCGGGACCACCGGATCACTATGACCGACTTTCGTCTCTGCTCGACTTGTCAGTCTCGCAGTCAGGCGGGCTTATGCCATTGCACTCGACGACCGATTTCCGACCGGTCTGAGCCCACCATCGCGCGCCTCCGTTACTCTTTCGGAGGCGACCGCCCCAGTCAAACTACCCACCATACACTGTCCCGGATCCGGATAACGGACCGCGGTTAGACATCCATGACGATAAGGGTGGTATTTCAAGGATGGCTCCACGGAAACTGGCGTCCCCGCTTCAAAGCCTACCACCTATCCTACACATGCCGACACGAATGCCAGTGTAAAGCTATAGTAAAGGTGCACGGGGTCTTTCCGTCTGACCGCAGGAACCCCGCATCTTCACGGGGAATTCAATTTCACTGAGTCTATGTTGGAGACAGCGGGGAAGTCGTTACGCCATTCGTGCAGGTCGGAACTTACCCGACAAGGAATTTCGCTACCTTAGGACCGTTATAGTTACGGCCGCCGTTTACTGGGGCTTCAGTTCAAAGCTTGCACCTCTCCCTTTAACCTTCCAGCACCGGGCAGGCGTCAGACCCTATACGTCGTATTGCTACTTCGCAGAGCCCTGTGTTTTTGATAAACAGTCGCTACCCCCTGGTCTGTGCCACCCCATCCTGGTTGCCCAAAATGGGGTCACGCTTCTTCCGAAGTTACGCGTGCAATTTGCCGAGTTCCTTCAACATAGTTCTCTCAAGCGCCTTGGTATACTCTACCTGACCACCTGTGTCGGTTTCGGGTACGGTCTATACGGTGGAGCTGTTTCCTGGAACCGCGTCCCTGCAAGATCAATCCAATAAGACCTTACAAGTTGAGCAATCCGTCACTACCACCAGGCCCACGAATATTAACGTGGTTCCCATCGACTACGCGTGTCCGCCTCGTCTTAGGGGCCGGCTAACCCTGCTCAGATTAACTTTAAGCAGGAACCCTTGGTCTTTCGGCGAGAGGGTCTCTCACCCTCTTTATCGTTACTCATGTCAACATTCGCACTTCCGATACCTCCAGGATGTCTCACGACTGTCCCTTCACAGGCTTACGGAACGCTCCGCTACCACGTGTATTGCTACACATCCTCAGCTTCGGTGCATGGCTTCAGCCCCGTTACATTTTCGGCGCAAAGACCCTTATTTAGACCAGTGAGCTGTTACGCTTTCTTTAAATGATGGCTGCTTCTAAGCCAACATCCTGGTTGTTTTGGGATCCTCACATCCTTTCCCACTTAGCCATGACTTGGGGACCTTAGCTGGAGGTCAGGGTTGTTGCCCTTTTCACGACGGACGTTAGCACCCGCCGTGTGTCTGCCGAGTAGTACTCCCCGGTATTCGGAGTTTGGTTAGGATCAGTAAGACGGTGAGTCCCCATAGCCCATCCAGTGCTCTACCCCCGGGGGTATTCGCTCGACGCTCTACCTAAATAGATTTCGCGGAGAACCAGCTATTTCCGAGTTTGATTGGCCTTTCACCCCTAGCCACAAGTCATCCCAATCTATTGCAACAGATGCGGGTTCGGTCCTCCAGTT